>PLGA01000568.1:10873-11012 GCA_003139735.1 Bryobacterales bacterium
TGCACAATGTCGACGTGATCAGCGAGATCGATCTGCGCGGAATGCTCGCCTCCCACGCGCGGACTCAGGCGCTGGCCACGCTGGCGGTGCAGCAGCGTCGGACTTCCCGGTATCTATTGTTCGACGAGCAAATGCGGCT
>PLGA01000278.1 GCA_003139735.1 Bryobacterales bacterium
ACGCCCATGGCGTTGAACCAGTTGGCCTCCTGGCGGCCTTCATAGGTCATCGAAAGTCCGCTGTAGCCGCCGCCCGGAGCGATGACGACGGCCGTACCGTTGGGGCGTTGGGCGGCGCGGTAGACGGCGATGGTGGGGATATCGGAGTCGTCCGTGCCTAGCGCGCCGGGCGCGCCGTTTTCCCACAGGGGCAGGATCTGGCCTTCGGTGAAGGCAGGCGGGCGCGTCTGCGCGAGCGCGAGCGCGGCGCCGAGTGTGAGCAAAAGGGCTGTTGTTCTCATAGCGGATCGGCTTTCATCGATCGGTTTCAGTCCGCGGAAAAGACGCGGTAGGATCCCTGCGTCAGGTTCACTTGGAATGTGGTTGTGGGCGCCGGGCCGCCACGGCCTCCGCCGCGTCCACCGCGTCCGCCGCCCCCGCCTGCCGGCGCCTGAGCGGTTAGTTCTTCCCCAGTCACCACGTCGTGGAGCTTGGTAATGCGCGCGTCGGTTATGATGCGCGCCTGTACGGGATTTTCGGCGAACGACTCGACGATGAACTTGTCGTTGTCGTAGGCGAAGAGGCTGACCATGGCGGGGGCGTCCAGACGGACGAACATATCCTTCGCCAGAACGTTGCGAATGGAGGTCAGTACGTTCTGGGGGTAGTTGTACAGGTCGCCCTCGGCTTGCGGGATGGTCAGAACGTAGAACATGCCCTTGGAGTAATTGGCGGAAAGCAGAATGGGCGTTCCCGAGGTTCGGTTGGAGGAGGTAAAGGCGCTCACCACCTCCCAGGAATCGTTGGTGGCGTAGCGGATTTCCGGAATCAGGATGGGCTCCGCCAGCTTGGCGGCGCCGGCGCCGCGGCCGCCGGTGAACTCGCGGGTGGCCACGGTCTGGCCGGTGTATTCGAGCTCGACGATATCCTCGATGCCTTTGCCTTGCAGGGCCTTGAGCAGGCCGGAGGTAATCACGACGCTCTTGCCATCCACAAGCTGCTTCTTGATCTTGGAGACGATGTTGGGATCGAATTTGGCTTGCTCGGTGAGCAGAATGGTCTTCTCTTCGGCGGGAAACTCCGGGACGATGTCCATGGGGATGCCGACCATGCCCAAATAACTGGGCAGATGGTCTTCGCCCGATGAGTGGAAGGGCTTGTAGCTCTTGACGCCGATGGGCTTGCCGAGCTTGCCTATGAAGCTATCCACCTTCTCGAAGACCGGGCCGGCCAGTTTCGCCGCGCGCGAATCCGGCACGACGGTTCCATCGGGGCTGGTGGTGGGCGAATAGATCGCGCCGATGTTGAAGATGGTAAGCTCCGGCGCTTTGGCGAAGAGGGTAAGCCAAAGCTGCTCCTCGAAGCGGTTCGGAAGGTTCATGCCGCCCTGGTCCACCCAACCGCCGGCGTTGCCGCCGGGCTTGAGGTTTTCGAAGTAGCGCACGATGGAATAGCCGTGGTACTGCTGCAGGTGCTGGTTGCCGGAGGGGTCGCGGGTTTCCGTGCCGGTGTAGATCTTGTCGAAGAGTTTGGGCTCGGTCTCGAGGTTGAATCCGAGGTACTGAAAATGGTCGTACCAGTTCGGATACTTGATGATGACCTTGACCCTGGGATTGACGGCGCGGGCCGGACCGAGGATCAGATTCCGCGCGGCCTCGTCCATTTGCGCCAGACGGAACTGGGTCCAGCTCTGGCTGCCCTTCGCGGCGATGTCNNTGAAGAAGAAATCGTCCAGGATGAACTCGTCGAAATTCTTGGCGGTGAACTCCACCACGTCCTTCAGCTTCTGGCGGAGAGTGGGGTCCGAGTAGCAGTAGGTTTGGAAGTGGTTGGCTTCGCTGACGGTCACCGTGATGCCGCCGGAGACTTTGACGCCCTTGCTTTGGAAGAACTTCTTGGCTGTGTCGAGCGTGGCTTGATCGACCACCACCATGTCGCGGTGAGTCTCCAGGTAGATCTTGTCGACCTTCATATACTTGGAGACGGCTTGCCAGTGGCTTTCGAGCCAGGCGGGGTCCTTCATCTGCTGCGTTTCGTAGACGCGGCTGTAGAGGGCGACATCGAAATTCTTATAGTTGTTGCCTCCGGCGACGGCGGCGGAAGCGGCCAATAGCGCAAAGCCAGTCAGGCGGAGGCGCATGGGTAGGGTGCATGGCATGGGTGTATCCTCGGTGAGAGCTCCCCATGAGGATAACTCCTGGCGCGGTTCCGCGCGGCGCCGGATAATAAGTGGTCTATGGAACGCAGGACATTCCTTCAGGGGGGCGCCGCCGGCACGCTGCTGCTGGCCGCGGAAATGGGGCGGCCGGCGGATGCCGTGGAGGTGGTGGCGCAGCCGCTCGGGCGGGCCGCGGCGCTGGTTGGCGCAACATGGACGGCGCGGTGGATCTTCGCGCCGGGGGCGTCGCCGGGCGATTTCGGAGTGTACCATTTCCGGCGGGCGCTCGCTCTGCCGGAAAAGCCGGCGGCTTTCATCGTTCACGTGAGCGGCGACAACCGGTATCAGCTCTTCGTGAACGGACGCCGCGTAGTGTGGGGGCCGGCGCGCGGCGATCTGGAGCATTGGCATTTCGAATCCGTGGACCTTGCGCCCTATCTGAGCGCGGGCCGGAATACGCTGGCGGCGGTGGTTTGGAATTTTGCGGACCAGGCGCCCGAGGCGCAGATCACGTTCCGCTCCGCGTTTCTACTGCAAGGCGATACTCAGGCGGAACGCGCGGCCGATACCGGACCGACTTGGAAGGCGTTCCGCAACGAGGCCTACTCGCCGATCCCGGTGACCAGCGCCACCGTGAACGGATACTACGCCGCCGGGCCGGGAGAGAGGGTGGAGAGCGAGCGCTATCCGTGGGGGTGGCAGAGCCCGGATTTCGACGATTCCGCCTGGCCCGCGGCCATTTCCGTGACCGGCGCGGCCGGAATGGAGGCGCGGGGGACGACCAACTGGATGCTCACGCCGCGCACCATTCCGCTCGAAGAACAGAAGCAGGAACGCCTGAGCGTGGTGCGCCGTTCGGATGGGCCCGCGCTTCCAGCCGGCTTTCCGGCGGCGGCCGCCCCGCCCGCGCCTGTGCGCTTCCCAGCGAACACCAAGGCGACGTACCTGCTCGACCAGACGTACCTGACCACGGGGTATCCGGAACTGGTGACGAGCGGGGGCCGGGGGGCCAGCATCCAGCTACGCTACGCCGAGGCCTTGCAGGGGGCGCGCGGCGCCAAGGGCAACCGCAACGAAATCGAGGGCAAGAATTTCGTCGGCTACCACGACGAGTTTCGTCCCGATGGCGGGGACCAACGGCTTTACCGGCCGCTCTGGTGGCGCACCTGGCGTTACATGGAACTGGTGGTGGAGACGGGCGACGAACCGCTGACCATCGAAGACCTGCGGTCCACATTCACCGGCTACCCCTTCGAGCGCACCGCCCGTTTCGAGGCGGACGACGCGGGGCTGGCGCGGATTCAGGAAGTGGGCTGGCGCACGGCGCGCCTATGCGCGCACGAAACGTACATGGACTGCCCCTATTACGAGCAGCTCGAATATGTGGGCGACACGCGCATCCAATCGCTGATCTCGATGTTCAGCACGGGCGACGGACGGCTGGTGCGCAACGCGATCGACCAGATCAACAACTCACGGGATTCGAGCGGCGCGACGATGAGCCGCTACCCCACGCGGTTGCCGCAGTTCATCCCTTCCTTTTCCCTGTGGTGGATCGGAATGCTGCACGACTACTCGCGCTACATCGACGACCCGGCCTTCGTGCGCCGCATGATGCCCGGGGTGCGCGCGGTGCTCGGCTTTTTCGAAGGGTATCAGAAGGCCGGGGGATCGCTGGGCGCGCTGCCGTGGTGGCGCTACATGGATTGGGTGGATGCATGGCCGAACGGAGAAGCGCCGCAGGAGCCGGACGGTTCGTCGTCGTCGTTCGACTTCCTGTACGTCATGGGGTTGAACTGGGCGGCGGATTTGGAAGCGGTGTTCGGGGCGCAGGCTTTCTCGGCGTACTACCGGCAGCAGTCCGCCGCTCTGGGCGCGGCGTGCCAGAGCCTGTATTGGGACGATGGACGGCGCTTGTATGCGGATACGCCGCGCAAGGCAAGCTGGTCGCAGCACGCCAACGTGCTGGCCACGCTCTCCGGCGTGGCGCCCGCGAACCTGGCCGCGGACCTGACGGTGCGCGCGCTGAAGGACGCGACGCTGGCGCCGTGCTCCCTCTACTTCCGCCACTACCTGTACACGGCGCTCAACCGGACCGGCGAAGGCGACCGGTACCTGCCGGAACTGGCCGACTGGTACACGATGATCGACCAGAACGGGCTGACGACCTTCTCGGAAGTGTTGGACAAGCCGGGCAGGCCATCACGCTCGGATTGCCACGCGTGGAGCGCGAGTCCGAACTACGAGCTGTTGCACACGGTGCTGGGGGTGGATTCGGCGGCCCCGCACTTCAGCCGCGCGCTGGTCCGGCCGTTCTTGGGCGAGCTGAAGCGCGCGTCGGGTTCCGTGCCGCACCCCAAAGGCTCGATCGAAGTGACGCTGGAGCGGTCCGGCGCGGGCCTGCACGCGAGCGTCATGCTGCCCGCGGGGACGCCCGGCGATTTCGTTTGGAAGGGCGTGCGGCGGCCGTTGCAGCCGGGGAGCAATACGCTGACGTTTTAGACATCGCGTCGTTATTGTCTGCGCAAGGAGCACTCGTTGGCGGCGCAGGGTCGGGCATGCCCGACCCCTACCGGAGNNACCGGAGGACGTCACTGGCGGCGGCTTCGGCGATGATGCGATCGGCGTCGGCCGGGAGAAGAAAGCGTTCGGCCACGGCCTGCGCGGCGGCCTTCTTCACCGCTTCCACATAGGCGTCATGGGTTCCGTAGCGTTCCTCCAGGGAGGGGCGCGAGTCGTGGCTGGCAAGCCGCTCAGCCTTCGTCTTGGCGAACGGAATATACCCGCCGTTGAGCGTGCAGATCTTGCCTTTGTCGAAACCGCCGGCGGTGATGTTCCATCCCAGATAGCTGCCGAGCGGGACCTGGCGCAGCACCGACGGAACACCTCCGACATCGTTCCCGTCGGAATCGACTTTTGGCGCCAAGGTAGGAATCACCCGCTTGACGGATGGCGGCAGTTTCGTAATCGCGCCGGAGAGATCGTTGTAGTTGAGATCCGGGCCGAAGTCGTAATCGTATACGACGTTGACGAGGCCATCGGGCGAGGGGACGCCGGGGATGGACGGGAAACCGATCCCGGCCTTCGTGGCGGGCGCGAGTTGACCTTGGGCCAGCGTAGGGAACCGGCTGGGCGGCGGTTCGATGCCTTTGGAGATCCAATCGACCATGGCGACGCGGAGGGCGGCCATGGCGTCGGATTCCGGATTCGGGTTGGCGGGGAGCGCACAGCCGTTGGGTGGCGCGGGGGGCGATGCGCTGAAGCCGCCGCGCCCGCCGCCGTGGCTGGTCCCAGGGAAGAAGTACCGGCGGACGTTGGGCGGCAGCGGAATATCCGACTTCGCATCCGTGCCGACCAGGTTGAGCGACTCGCGAAGATACCAAAACTCCAGAGCGCCGAACGTCTCCATGATCTTGGGGCAGGTATTGCTGGCGCGGCAGCGATCGAGCATGCCGGCGGCGGGGCGATGGCGGACGTTATCCGCGTAGTCGCTCCACCATAGGACGGATTCGCTGCCGGGCTGATCGGGTCCCGCGGCCCCGCCGGCAACGGCAAAGCGGAAATTGAGCGCCAACTGGCGCGCGGCGATGTGCGGCATTGCGCCATCCCAGACAATC
Source organism: Bryobacterales bacterium (assembly GCA_003139735.1). Lineage (GTDB taxonomy): Bacteria > Acidobacteriota > Terriglobia > Bryobacterales > Bryobacteraceae > BOG-224. Next base: position 5,755 of record PLGA01000278.1, read on the forward strand.
CTGCCGTTTTCGTCCCGATTGAAGCCGAGGTGGATGAAGCTGCGGATGAAGTTGCCGGATTGCGAATCGCCCCGGCTCATGGCCCACTTGACGGCCCCGGCAACGGGATTCGGCGCGCCGGCGTCGTCCCGGTCCGCATAGCGGAGGAAGGAGTTCAGGTCGCGGGTCGCAGCATAGCCGATGCCCAAAACCAACGGGTCCCTGGCGGTGTATTGGAGGATGTATTCGGATGCCGGATCGAAGCTGTTCCTTACGCAAAGCTTGGCGGGATCCGGAGTCCCGGGAAAAGGCGCGGCGGTGCAATCGGCAAAGGCCCAGTCCGCCGGGGGAATGCGTGCCGGACTCGCGGTGGGCGCGGTGCGGCGAGTCAGGCTGGCTTTGGCGGTATCGAGAGTGAGGGGGCGCTGGTAGGTGAGGCCGACATAAGAGGTGGCGCGGAGGTCCACCGTATTGGCGTTGGGCGGCAGGTCGATCAGGCGTTCGATGACGGGGCCGGTAATCGGCGAGCCATCGCGGTTCTTCGCCACAGGTACGGCGATGGTCTGGGCGTTGGAGCGGGGAAGCAAATCGCCCTGCCATCCGCTAACGAGGCTGACGTCGCCCGTTTCGGAAGGGACGGGGGCGCCGTTACCGCGATTTGGCACGAGATAGGAGAGTACGCCACTCGCTTTCGACATGTCGATGGGTTTGGCGAGCATGAACGTCCCGGAGTATTCCACCATGCCGCGCGCGTTGCGAGGCGCGAGTTGGATGTCGTTGACGATGGCGTTGCCGGGGTCCTTGGGGTCTAGTTCGCCATAGAAGCGGCCGGCGAGAGTTTCGTACTGGCCGGCCTTGCCGAAAGATCGAGCGGCGTAGGCGGGGGACTCGCGCCGTTCTACGACGATGCGCGTCACGCGCGCATCGAGAGAGAACGCGACAATGAGCAGGGCTGCAATGCGGAACGGCATGGGGACATTATAAGCAGTAATGGCTACAGGCGATTGCTTGCTTACGCGCTTTCCAATTGCGACAGCGCCCACAGGTAGAAGGCGTTGTGAGGGGTCCAGTATTCGCCGGTGCGCCAGTCGTTGCCATAGGGATGGCGATAAGCTAGTAGACAGGAGGGATCGCGATGACCCTGGAAATCTCCGCGGAGACCAAGGACCGAGTGCTCGCTAATGCCAGGGCACATGGGCTGGAGGTGGATGAATATCTGCGGCGGCTCATGCTGGAAGCCGAGGAGCAGAGCGATTTTGTCTCCGCCGTCGAGGAAGGTCTCGCTGACGTGGAAGCCGGGCGGGTGCATCCGGCGCGCGAAGCCCTTAGCCAGCTCGGAGCAAGGCTTGGCCTTTCGAGTTGACATTACGGAACGAGCGCTCGCCGACGCCGAAGACTTCGTCGAATATGTCCGCCGCGAGAAGGGCGACGCCCTCGGGGCCGAACGGTGGTGGAACGGCCTGTTGGATGCGCTCTTTTCGCTGGAACAGCGCCCGGGTCGCGGCACGCTGCTGCCTGAGCCGCCGCTCCGGACCAGGAGACTGCGGCAGATTCTCCATCAATCGCACCGTATCGTCTTTGAAATGGACGAACAGCGCGAGATCGTTCGGGTCTTGCGGATCTATCACGCCTCGCGCCGGGAACTGCGGCGTCGCGATGTCAGCGAACACTAGCCGTGCATTACTCCTGGCGCGCCCGCGCGGGGAGGGCGACGAAGTCACGCGCCCGCGACCTCGATCCATCCGTGCGCCCGGCGCCACCGGCCGCCCGCGGCCCGAACCTTCGTCACTTTCACGATGCCGGCCGGAGTATCGGCGGCCACGGTCACGGTCGCGCGGCCCCGCGAGTCGAGCTCGCACCAACGGGAGACCACGCCCGCGACCGGCTTGGCGTCCGGCGCGGTGAACTCGTAAGCCACGTCGATGGCGGAGCCAGCCAGTTCGGGGAGGGTCACGGCGTATTGGCCTCCCGGTTCGATGCGGCGGCAGGAGAACTCCAAATCGACGGCGCCGCCGAATAAGGAGGCCGATGTTGCCCGGGCTGTCTTGAGGGACTCCGCTACCTTGCGGGCGGTCGAACGGAGGCGCCGGGGCATCCAGGCCAGCTCCGGCTTCCAGAACCACAGCCAGTAATACTGCGTGCCTTCACCCGACTCGGCGATCACTTCAAAACCGCAGGCATTCGCCAGCGCGTGCGCCTCCTGGGAGGACAGCGTTACGCCAACCCAGGTATCGGCGGGCGATTCGCTCTCCCGCCCGCCCTGCACCTGGAATTTGAAAAGCGAGCCGGGCCTCAGGCAGCGATAGACATCGTTCACATAGCTGGCGATGACGGCCAGGCTTGGGATGTGTTGAAAGACGATGAACGAAAACGCGAAATCGAAAGCGTGAGAGCGAAGACCGGAAAGGTCCTTCCCGTTATTCTTGTGCAGGCGCACATTCGGCAGGTCGGACAGGTTGGCGGTCGCGAGCTCGATCATGGCGGAACTGATGTCGACGCCGTGCACCTCCCCGAATCGCCGCGCGAGCGCCCGCGTCATGCGGCCCGCGCCGCAGCCGATTTCCAGCATTCGCATCCGGCTGGCGGGACGCCTTCGACAGATGTTTGCCAGGTCGGAATCGACCTCGTTCTCGACGTTGATCTCGCCGCCGCGGAAGAAGTCTTCCTTGTTCCAGTCCTGCCGGCCGCTGGCGATGTAGTACTCCGGCGCGGTTCGGGCGCGCGTGTCCCAATCGCTTTCCATCCTGTTCAAATCGCCGGATAGGTCCTTCGCGACGGAATCGATAGGGTCCTCCGGTGCGCGGCTCACGCGCTTTCCAATTGCGACAGCGCCCACAGGTAGAAGGCGTTGTGAGGGGTCCAGTATTCGCCGGTGCGCCAGTCGTTGCCATATTCCATTTGAAGGATAGGCTCGTCCTTGGCGTTGCCGGCGATGCCGTTGACGATGCCGCCGAGGATTGGGCCGACGAAATGGGAGAACGGATAGGAGTTGCGCGATCCCTCGCCGGTCATCAGGCAGGCGCCGAAGGGATTGGCGCCCATGACCCATTCCAGTTGGCGCATGGCAAGGTCGCGGTACGCGGGTTTGCCGAACAGCTTGGCCGCCCCCGCCAGCAGCGCGGCATGCGATTCCAGATGGGAGGTGATGCCCAGCCACCAGGACTGCCGGCGCGTGGGCATGAAATAGCGGTAGGTCAGCGCGCCTTCGAAGGGGCGGTACGTTTCCTGAGTGGGCGATCCCAGGTAGACTCCCAGCGGCACGATGGCATAGGCGGAGCGGGCGCTCATCGGGACGACATACTCGTCGAGATAGAGGCGCAGGGCGTCGCGCCAGCGCGAGACTTCGGCGTGAGTGGGAAACGCGGAAGCCAGTTCGAGCATGGCGAGGGCGGGCATGGCCGAATAGACCGGGTCGGTGTAGGGCGCCGGGCGCGCACCGCCGGTCCCCCAAAAGCCGCGGACCTTGTCCTGGGAACCGGCGTAGGCGGACATCTGCAAAGCGGCGAGGGACTGGCCGAGCGTAGCGGCTACGGCCACGTATTTTTCGGCGCGGGTGGCGCGGTGCAGCTCGATGGCGGCCAGAATGCGCCAACTGAGGTCGCGAACCTGCGTGGGATGCTCGGTGGCCTCCCAGCAACGAAGGCCGGCGGCGAGGCAGGCTTGCGCGTAGCCGGGGTCGTTCGGAGAGAATGCCTGCGCCACCATGGCCTGAAGCGCGACGAACATGGCTTGGACCTGGGCCGGCTTGGAGGGGTTGATGTAGCGGTCGTCCGGCGTGCCGGGCTGGTTGTCGGTCCAATGGTTGTCGCTGTTGTCGCCGCCCACACCGCCGGCGGTGTCGGCAAAGCAGCGCCCGTCCTTATCCTGCATTTTGAGGAAGTAACGGTTGCCCCAGCGCATTTCGTCGAGCAAGACGGGCAGGCCGGAGCCGGCCGCGTCCCACCCTTCGCCCAGATGGCGCGCCACGCGCAGCAGGCCGAAGCCGGCCATCATGGTGGCGTCCATCCATTTGCGCAGATCGCCGGCGTCGTGCCAGCCGCCGGTCATATCGATGTGCTCGCCGGTGTCGCGGCGGCGCGCATCGTCCAGATGGCAGGCCGGATGCACATTGGGCACGGCCACGCCGCAACGCTGCGAGCGATGATAGCCGACGGCCTTGGGCAGGGTGCGGCGCCAGGCGTCCGGGCGGACGAAGAAAGGCGCGCAACGTTCCCGCCCGGCGACAATCTGGTAATTGGCTTCGCGGTCGAGGCTGCTAAAGTCGC
>PLGA01000052.1 GCA_003139735.1 Bryobacterales bacterium
GAGGTAGGCTACCTTTCCTTCGACGACAAGTCTGCCGACTTACTCTACGAAGTCATCAACCGGCGCTACGAACGGAAATCCGTAATCCTCACCACCAACCGGGGGTTCAAAGAGTGGAACGAAGTCTTTCCCAACGCGGCTTGCATCGTGACCTTACTGGACCGCCTGCTGCATCATGCCGACGTGACGGTGATCGAGGGCGACAGCTACCGGAAGCGCGAAAGCGAGCAGGAGACGGCGGCCCGCCGGAGGAGGAAAAAGTGACGCCTGCCGCCGAGTTGTTGCAGCCGGACTCCAACCCGGCGCTGTACGTCTCTGCGGTGCTGACGCTCTATGTCGATCTGCCGGATACCCCCTTGCGTGCGAGTGCGTCGGATCAATACCTCGCCCGCCGCTTCCACGATGATGGCGTGCCCCTGCGGATCGTGGAGACTGCGCTGCTCCTCGGCTCGCTACGCCGCTTGATTCGCCCGGCAGATGCGCCCCCGCTTTCCCCCATCCGCTCTCTGGCCTATTTCCGACCCGTCATCGACGAACTCCGCGCCCATCCTGCGCCGGAAGGTTATCTCGACTACCTTCGCCTCAAACTCCGCCAAGCCGCCGCAGTCCTCCCGGCGACCGTCCAAAAATCTACGTTTTCTGATGACCGCTAACAGCGAGGGACTCACGCGCCCCGCGGAGGTTAGTCCGAAGACGATGCGCGCGCCGGAAGCGGCAAGTTGCTCGGCTACCAGGACCGCGTAAGGTCCACCTATCGTTCGAGGAATAATTGCGCAGGCGATGCCATCGATTTCCAGCACGTGCATTGTCGTGTGGAAGCACGCCCAATCCGGGCACGGCCGTGCAGCACCTGTTGAGACGATCCAGTCTGTCAAATCGCCGTCGAAGTCGAGTACGCAGACTGGAGGCACTGGCTTGGCCGCCAGACCGCGCTCATCGCGAACCGCTGCTATCAGCGCTTCCGGAGTAAATACGGAAGCCTGCTCAAGCGGATGGTTCAGCAAAGGTAGAGGAGATCGGTCCATGAATCTTCCGGTATAGCAGAGGAGGGATCGATTATTCAAGTGTTCGATTGATTAATGGGCCCATCTGCCCTATAATCAAGCAGACACTTGAATATGGCTGAAGCGAGTCTGAAGAAGGCCGTCTATGAGCAACTTGCCCGGATTGGGAAAGCGGTGGCGAGTCCTCCCAGGCTGGAGTTGCTCGACCTCTTGTGCCAGGGCCCGCGAACCGTCGAGGGGCTCGCACGGGAAGCGGGTTTGAGCGTGGCCAACACGTCGCAACATCTGCAAATCCTGCATGCGGCGCGATTGGTTGAGGCCCGCAAGGAAGGTCTTTTTGTGACGTACCGTCTAGCAGACCAGCAGGTCTGTGAGTTTTACCGGACTCTACGCACGCTCGCCGAGAGCCGTCTTGCTGAAATCGAGGCAATCGTCCGGATGTTCAACAGTGGCCGCGAGTCGTTGGAACCGGTCGAGAAACAAGCCCTGTTGGAGCGTGTACGCCGCGCCGAGGTGATCGTGCTGGACGTGCGCCCACCAGAGGAGTATCGCGCCGCCCACATTCCGGGCGCTGTTTCGATTCCGCTCAAAGAACTGAAAGCGCATCTTTCCATGCTGCCCCGCGGCCGGGAGATCGTGGCTTATTGCCGCGGCCCTTACTGCGTGCTCGCCGTCGAAGCAGTAAAGCTATTATGCGCCAAGGGTTTTCGAGCCGTCCGCATGGACTACGGAGTGCCGGAGTGGCGGGCGGAAGGCTGGCCGGTCACCGGCGGTGAGGACCCGAGATGAAATGTCTTGAAGCAGGAACGCAGGGCTTATGAGCGGCGGTCGGAAAATGGTCGTGGTTGTGGGCGGATCGTTCGGAGGCGTCAACGCGGCATACGAACTCCACCGAAGACTTCCGCAAGGCGCCGAGATTACCGTGATTTCGCGGGATGCGGAGTTCACGTTCATCCCCTCGCTGCCTTGGGTGGTTATGGGCTGGCGCGATCCGTCGCGGCTCCAGGTTCGTCTGGATGCGCCACTGAAGCGCCGGGGAATCCGTTTTGTTCATGGAGAGGTCCAGAAACTCGATCCTCAGGCGTGTGAAGTCCGTACGGCAAGCCAGGCGCTTCCCTACGACGCTCTCGTCATCGCCTCGGGCGCGGAACTCGACTATGCCGCCGTGCCGGGCCTGGGTCCGCAGGCGGGGCATACTTTCTCTACCTTTACCTGCGCCGAAGGAGTCGCTTCGAGGGACGCTCTGGCGCGGGTGCTTTCCGCGGATAAGGGCCGCATCGTCATCGGAGCTGCCGCCGGAGCGAGTTGCGTCGGCCCAGCTTACGAGATCGTGATGATGATCGATACCGTCCTGAAGAGGGCCAGAAAACGTCATCGTTTCTCGATCACGTTCGTCACGCCGGAGCCGTTTCTGGGGCATTTCGGCGTTGGAGGCATCGGCGCTTCGCCTCGTATGCTCCAGGACGAGTTTGCGGTACGCCACATCGATTCTGTCGTGAATGCCCGGATCGCCAATGCTGGTCCGGATCGCCTGATTCTGGCAGATGGGTCCGAGCATCCGTTCGACTTTTCGTTGGTTATCCCGGCATTTCTCGGAAGCCCGTTTGTTCGCGGGGTGGACGGGTTGGCCAACGCGAAAGGTTTCATCACGGTCACTCCTCACCTGACGAGCACGGAATTAGCAAACGTGTACGCAGCCGGTGTTGCGGTAGCGATCACTCCCCCAGGTCCCACGCCGGTTCCTGTGGCAGTGCCGAAGACCGGGCACATGACGGAACTGATGGCTCAGGCCGCGGCCCGCAATATCGCGGCCGAGTTCACGGGCGGCTTGAAAGTCGATAGGATGACGCTGCCTTCAACTTGCATCGCCGACGCCGGGGATACGGCGTTTTACATGTCTGCCGATCCGTTCCTCCCTCCGCGAAACAAGGTGATTGTGAAACGGGGTAAGTGGGCTAGGTATCTGAAGCTGACCTTTGAACGATACTACCTGGCGCGCATTCGGCACAATCTGCCGTCAATGGACTTCGGGTGGTAAGCGGGTTATGACACACAAGGCGCGTATGCGCATCTATCTTGATTTCAATGTGAGCACGCCCGTGGCACCAGAGGTTGTTGCCAGAATGCGGGCGGTGCTGGATGCGCCGTTCGGCAATCCGTCGAGCGATCACTGGGCGGGGAAGCCCGCACGGGAAGCCGTTGAGAAGGCGCGGGCGCAGGTGGCTGCTCTCCTCGGATGCGACGCCGGCGAGGTTGTCTTCACAAGTGGTCGCGGTCCGGTCTATGTTCTCATTCAGCTTGCGGATCAGTTTGACGTAGCTGAGCTCCAGCGGTTGCCCCACGTAGAATCGCACGGTGACGATGCTCTGGCCGGGCATGGAGCGGGAATACACGTATTCCACGCCGGGGATTTGGAGCAGCATCTTTTCGAGCGGCGTGGAAACGAGTTGCTCAACATCCTGCGCGGTGTGACCTGGGAAGGAGACCAGAACATTCGCCGCAGCCACGATAATCTGCGGCTCTTCCTCGCGCGGTGTGACCACCAGGGCCACCACGCCCGCGGCAATCGAGACCAGGATGAACACCATCGACAGGTTCGATTCCAGAAACTTCCGGACGATCCGGATGGTGAGAGAATCGTGCAGTTGGCTCATCGGGCCTTCCCAATAACGACCGTTTCCCCGGCGGCGAGGCCGCTGAGTACTTCAAACTGGCTGCCGATGGCGGGGGCCAGTTGCACGGTCCGCCGCTCGATTCCAGCATCCTGGCTCACGTCCACCATCGTCAACTGGCCGGCGCGGATCAGCGGCGACGCGGGCACGGCCAATACCTGTTCCGCCTTCATGGGAATCAGCAAGCGCCCAAACATCCCCGGAAGGACGTCCATGGTTTCACCCAGGCGCACGCGCGCCACGACGGTTCGGCTGGCCGGGTCGGACGATGGAACAATCTGCACTACGCGCCCGCGCATCTCGCGGCTCAAAGCGTCGATCCGGAACGTCAGAAGTTCATTGAGGCGGACATGGCCCATCAGATCTTCAGGCACGTTCGCCTCGAGCCACAGCCGGCCCTGCTCGTACATCGTCAAGAGCGGCTTTCCAGGCCTCGGTGGCTTCCGCGCTGCGTACGGCATCCTGCGCCTGCTCGACCCGGCGCCGCAGATCGCGGTCGTCCAGCACCGCCAGTGTTTCTCCGCTGGTTACCGGTCTTCAGATTGGTTTCGGTGTGCTCAAAGTCGTAGGCGGTGATGACCTGCTGGTCAAAAGAGGGGCTTGTCGCGTTTGTAGTCGGACTGCGCCCGCCGTGCGGGAAGCCGAGGTGAGCCTGTCGTACGCAGTCATCCGCAGCCCCTTCACCGGAGGCCGTGGGTACCGTCCAGGCCGAGCAGGTCGCCGCGGTGACTTCCCGTGTGGTGGCGAACATCGTCGAAATGCGGATTGCGGCCGGCCAGCAGCTAACGGCGGGGATCGTCTGCATCGCGATCTTCTGCGTGGTCAGGCCCACCGCCGATTCTACCGGCACAGGCTGCTTGCTGGCCGGGATCACTCCTCGCCGGAATGTCCCGAGAATCCAGAGCATCAGGATGACGATTGTCGCGACGGACAGGCCCACGCGCAACAGCGTGGACAGTCTCTTGCGCCCCGGCGTTTTTGCCGCCTTGACGTCCGCGGGGTGATCATTCGCATCTTCAGAAGGCATAGGGATTCTTCTCCGGGAATCAAGCGCACATGCGCGTGTCAATCGGCTGCGGACGCTATGTCGGCAACTCCCGCAACACGTCGAAGGTCGGCTCAGCTTCTCCGATCACTTTTGTTGCCAGCGCGAACCGGACAATGTGAACGGTCTCCAGAATCTTTGCCGCGGAAATACCCTGGATCTTGGCCTTGTTCGCCATTGCCTGGACACAAGCGGCACTTCCGGCAGCCAGCGCAGCGGCCAGGTACAGCAAGGTGCGTGTCTCGTCATCCAAAGCGCCCTCCGGCGGCATGGCATACTGCCTCGACCGGAGATGCTCGTAGAGCAACCCTTCGTCTACTCTCGCGGCCTTCTCAATGGACGAGGGCGCCGCTCCCATCATCTTTTGCATCATCCCGAAGATTTCTTCCACTGTCGGTGTTTGTGTAGCGCTCATATTGCGATTCCTTTCTTCACGCCGCTAGACGGCGGTTTTCAGTGTGCGCAGATCGGCACGCGCCACCGCATCGTTGCCCAAAACATCCATGAGGAACGGCCGCAACCGCTCAACAAACGGGTGCTTCCGATTGAGGTTGTAATTGACCCGCATTCCGTGCCGATGGCTTTCCACCAATCCGCTATTGCGCAAGTAAGCCATGTGCCGGGAAAGAAGCGGTTGGGGGAGTCCGAGAATTCTCTCCATTTCGCAGACGCAGAACGGAGATCGCAACAGCAGGTTCATGATTCGCAGCCGCGTCGGATCCGCAAGCGCCTTGAACAAGTCGGACAGTTGCTTCATATTTGTCTTTGTGCTTATACGGATGCACAAATAAGGTAAACGTGGCAGAAACTCCGATTCTTGTTGAAGCGCGTGAGCCGCTGGACCAGGCGCCGGGTTGACGTCGTCACTCGTCGTCGAAGTCCGGCAGATTCACGGCTTCTGTAGCGGATAACGCGGCC
>PLGA01000627.1 GCA_003139735.1 Bryobacterales bacterium
GCGCAGGCAATCAGCAGCACCAGGGCCGCCGCCCCCGAGAGCATCCACAGCACGGAGCGGATATCCCGAATGTACTGTTCGCTCATCGGCTGAATGCTCGCCGCCGGCCAGGCGCCGTCCTCCTTCGGGTAGGCGCGCGCCAGGCGATTCGCGATTCCCTCCATCTCGGCTTGCGCCTGGCGGATCGAAACGCCGGGCTTCAGCCGGCCGGTGATATACAGCGAATGCATGTCACGGGCGTTGGCGTCGTCCGCCGGCAGGTTGAGGGACAGCCAGATGGACGGTTTCCATCCGCCGTTCAGCGGTGGAAAGTCGAATCGCGGCGGCATGACTCCGACGATGCGGTATGCTTGCCCGTCCACGAATACCTGCCGGCCGAGCGCGTCCAGCCGGGCTCCGAACCGGTTTTGCCAGAGGGCGTAAGAGATCAGCGCGGAATGCGGCCCGCCGGCCAGATCTTCCTCCGCCGCAAACCATCGGCCGGCGATCGGGTGCACGCCCACGAGCGGCAGCAAATCGGAAGAAAGCTTCCAGGCTTGCGTCTCCTCGGCTTCGCCATCGCCGGTCAGATTCACGAAGAAATCCTGGCTGGAAGCCGCGAGTCCCTCGAATGAGTGGCTCGAATCCCTCCAGTCCCGGAGATTTGGGAGAGACGTGCCTGAGGCGAGCTGGTCTCCCGCTCTACGCCCCATGCGCACGTCCACCAGCCGGTCCGGCGCGGCATAAGGCAACGGCGCCAGGCACGTGCCATAAAGCACGCTGAAGATCGCGGTGTTCACGCCGATGCCAAGCGCCAGGGTAGTCACAGCGACGGCAGCGAAGCTTCGGTTGAGGCGCAAGCCGCGGAGCGCGAAGCGCACATCCCGGGCCGTATCCTCCAGCCACCCCCACCCCCACGCCTCGCGGCTCGCCTCCTCAATCGCCATCGCGTTCCCGAACTGCCGCCGCGCCGCGTAGCGCGCCTCCTGGCCGGACATTCCGTTCTCCCGGTTCTCCGCGGTCTGCATTTCCAGGTGCGACTGCATTTCCTCTTCAAGGTCGCGGTCGAACCTCTCGCGCCGCCAAAGCGCCGCTAGCCTGCGCCGCGTCTCGTCCCACCACTGCATGGGCGCTCCTTCACGCGGGCTCGATCACCCGCCAAATGGCTTCACTGACCCGCCGATACTCGGAAACCTCGGCGATCAGCCGTTTACGCCCCTCCTCGGTCAACTGATACATCCGGCTGCGCCGCTTGGGACCGGCCGCTACCCAGTCGGCCGTCACCCAGCCCTTGATCAGGATCCGTTGCAGCGCGGGATAGAGCGACCCTTCTTCGACGCGGAGCACCGCCTCCGAAGTCTGCTGAATCGATTTCGCAATGCCGTAGCCGTGCATCGGGCCGAACCGTTTCAGAGTCTTCAGGATCATCATTTCGAGCGTGCCGGGCGGGATCTCGGAGCGGGGCTTTTCGCTGGCTTGCATAGTAGAGTGTCTATGCATAGCCTATCCCCGGTAAACGAAGCTGTCAAGGGAAAATGGAATTCCGGGCCGATAAGTAGGAAACAGAGCAACGGAGGCAACTTGACCATCGAACGAAGGGCCCGGCAGCGCTTTCCCCTGAACCTCGAACTCCGTTTCACCGCCTACAAACGCGGCCTGCCGCTCATTCAGGGCCGCGGAGAAGTGGCGAATATCAGCAGCCGCGGCGTGGCATTCCGGACGGAGACCACCCTCATGCCCAACCTGAGCATCGAAGCCTCCATCGAGTGGCCCGTTGCCCTCAACGGCGACTGCGTTCTGCGCGTGACCATGGAGGGGCGCGTGTTGCGTGTCCAGAACGGACTATCCGTCATGCGCGTCGAGCGCTACGAGTTTCGAACCGGCGGCCGCGTGGGAACGCCATCAACCTCCGAGATCGAAGTTCTGAAGCAGCGCATCGGGAACCTGTTGGTCCCCGCAGTCGCTTCGCGTCAGTGCGTGTAAGCCTTCCTGTGGAGTGGGCCTCTGACCTGCTATGCCGGCGTCCGTGCCNNCTACGGCTTCCCGTTGCGAATCGCCGCCGCGATCTTCCCCGCCCGCTCCCGCGCCGTATTCATGTACGATTGGTTGGCGACAATCCGGTCGAGCGTCGGAAGCAACTGATCCAACGCCACCAACCGCTTGTGCTCCATGGCGGTTTGGATCTGCAGCAGCGCGTTCACCACGCCCAGCTTGTCGTACTTGGCGGTGCGCTCCAGTTCGATGCGGTCGCGGGCCGTCTCACCCATGCGTTCGAACCACTCCGTCAACGCCCGTGCGGAAGGGTCCTCGGTGTAATTGAACGTGACCTCCGCCTTTTGGGCGCCGTCCTCGTAGCGCAAGGTTTTCGTCCCCGTGAATGCCACTTTGGCGGAGGATTCGAGCGGCCGCTTGAAGTATTCGAGCTTGCGAACCAGGCCAAACACTTCGCCAGCTGCGGACTCGCCCAGCCGGAAGCTCAACGGATTGTCGTCGGCCGGCCCTTCCCGGTATTCCGCATTTCCGCCGCCGTCTAAGGCGATCTGGAAATACGCCGGGTTGCTCCCCGGGAACGAGACGGAATAAAAAACCCCCGGATCGCCCGCCGCGCCCAACCCTCCCGCGCACAGCAGTATTGCTAACCACCTCATACCGACGTCGCCGGACCCCTGGCCCCTGTCTTCCTGGCCCCCGGCCCCCCGGTCCCTGGCCCCCGGCC
>PLGA01000176.1 GCA_003139735.1 Bryobacterales bacterium
GCGGCAAGATCGCGCTGTTCATGGCCGGCTACCTGCTGTTGCTGCTGGTGGCCGCGTTCTTCGCGATCGCCGCCGCCGGCGGGGGCATGGTCGCGGTACGCTCCGGACAAGCCGAGCGCATCGCTCAGGGCATTCTCACCGCGCTGTTCGTAAGCGCCACGGTGACCAGCGTGATGCTGGGGTTCGGCATGAACGAGGTTTTCTCCGATACCGAACTGCGGCGCTATCCGCTGAAGGCGCTCGAACGCCGGTTTGCGCGGCACTTCACGGGAATCGTCGACCCCTTCTGGTTTCTGTTCCTCGCGCTGTACCTTGGTTTGGCGATCGGGCTGTATCTTTTTGGCGTCGGATCGCTCGTGCTGGGTATCATCGCGGTCCTGGCGCTATTCGTCTGCAATTATCTGGCGGCGCAGGTGGCGGGCCGGGCTATGGAGCGGATCATGCAACAGAAAGGCGGGTCGATGATTCTGCCTTTCATCATCATGGTGGTCTGCTTCCTGCCGTCGCTGGCCATGCCCATGCTCAAAAAACACGCCGGCGCGGGAAAGGCAGTTTTGCGGGTGCTCGCCTTCACGCCGTCGTTCGGGGCCGGCACGCTGATGACCCGCACGGGCGCGGCGGCCTTCGGCGGCGTGTGGCCGATCGCCTGGTGGGTGTTGGGCCTGACCGCCGCTCTGGTGGCATTGGAGAGGCGGCCGCCCAGAATCCGCGTGGCGCAGACTACGCGCATCCGGTGGGATACGCCTTACGCGCGCGCCGCGAAGGTATTCGGCCCCCGCTACGCGCCCCTGGTGGAGCACTGGTTGCTGTTTCTGTTCCGCTGCAAGAGATTTCGCCTGGCNNCGCGGTGGGCGTGTTCGCGATTTCCGGCCTGGCGCCGGCGGCAGCTTTCCTGGTGAACCAGTTTGGATACGTGGGCAGCGGATTCCGCCGCTATTTCCTGTTCCCCATGGACCCGGCAGCCGCCCTGCGCGCCAGCAGCGTTACGCTGATGGCGCTATGTTCCGTGTACGTCGTCTTGGCCGCTCTCGCCTGGGTCCTGTTCGCTCCCATGGCTTGGGGCACGCGCGGTTTCTGCATGCTCCTCGCCAGCGGGGCGTTTGGGCTGTTCACGTTTCACGGCGCGGGGCTGTGGACTACTTTGTACGGCGCGCGCCGGTCCGACCCGAACAAGACCATGGGGAACGACCTGTCGCTGGCCGGCAACTTGGTGGTAATCGGCGGCATGCTAGTGATGCTGATGGGTCCGATGATGATCGGCCAGGTTCGAAAGGGCATCATTACGCCGGACCGCTGGCTTGTGGTGGTCGGGCTGGCGGCGCTGGCCGCCTGTTTTTATCTTGCCTCGCTGCGGCGCGCGCCGGCGATGCTATCGTCCCGGCGAGAAGCGCTGCTGGCCATCGTGGAAGGAAAGGCTTAACCCAATGGACGCCGTTCGGATTACCAACCTGGTGAAGAAGTACGGCCTGGTGACGGCCGTCGACGGCCTGTCGCTCGGCGTGGCGGCGGGCACGATGTTCGGGTTCCTGGGACCGAACGGCTCGGGAAAGAGCACCACCATCGGCTGCCTGACGGGTCTGCTCGACCCCACCGCGGGCCAGATCGAGATCCTCGGGCATCGCTTCGACGCCGATAGCGCCGATCTGAAGCGCCGCATGGGCGTGATGCCGGAAACCCTGGGGCTCTTCGAACCCCTTCGCGCACACGAGTTTCTGGCCTTCGTGGGGCGCATGTACGGCCTCGACGAGGGCACCGTGCGAACCCGCGTTACCGAGTTGCTCGACGCGCTGGAGCTGACCGACTCCTCCAAGACGCTGGCCGATTACAGTACCGGCATGCGCAAGCGCGTGGCCTTCGCCGCGGCCGTGATCCACTCGCCCGACGTGCTCTTTCTGGACGAGCCATTCGAAAGCATCGACCCCGCCGGCGTGGCGCTGATGAAGGAGTGGCTGAACCGTTACGTCAAGCAGGGCCGCACCGTGTTTCTGACCAGCCACGTGCTGGAAACCGTGGAACGGCTGTGCCAGGAAGTGGCGATCATCGCGACTCCCGGCAAACTGGTGTGGCAGGGGGATATCACGACGTTCGGCCGTGAGGGCGCGATCGTCTACGACGGCCAGGAGTTCGACGCCCTGGAACCGCTGTTTCTGCACCTGACTGGCGAACGTCACGTAGATTTGAAATGGCTGTGAGCGGTTGGCAGGCGAAAGTGCCTGCCCCACCCGTCTCGAAGTCCTCCCGTGGCAAGGTGGGGCAGGCGCTTTCGCCTGCCACCGAGGCGCGGAAACCATGAACTACACCAGTTCCATGGTGACGATCAGGCGTTCCAGGTCTTCCGTCAAGCTGTCGGGAACGGGGGCGGCGGCGCGCTGGCGCGCGGCGGCGGCGGACAGCAGGCCCTCGGCATCGCCGCCGTCGGCCGGGAAGTAGGCGGCGCCCACGCGGACCGCCAGCGGGCGTTCCCCGAGTTGCGCCACGCCGACGCCCACCACCAGCGCCGCTATGGAGCTGCGCTTGCGATCGAACGCGGTCTCCGGGAACTCTTCCAGCAAGAGCGCGAACTCATCGCCCAGGCGGGCCACGCAATCCCCCTTCCGGTTCGTCCGGCGTAAAGCGGCGGCGATGGCCTGAACCAGCCGCTTGCGCGCCTGGTCGCCGAAGCGCGCGCCGACTTCGGCCAAACCATCCACGCCGCAGAGCAGCAGCGCCAGGGTTCGCAATTGACGGTGGCAGCGCTTCAGGTCGGCGTCCAGGCGCTGGAAGAAGCCGCGCTCGTTGGGCAGCCCGGTCAGCAGGTCGCATACGGCCGGGTCGGCGGGCGCTTGCCGCAGCGCGTGCTTGACGGCGCGCGCCAGATCTTCGCGAATCCAGAGCAGCACCCCCAGGTCGGCTGGTTGGAACGTATGGACATCGGCGCTGTAGAGCGCCAGCACGCCGGCCATATCGGCCCCGTCCTCGAGCGGCACGGCGATCATGGAACGAAACTCGCCGGCTAAGCCGGGCTTCAGCCGCGGGTCGAGGTTGAAGGCCGGGCGGTGCGTTTCGGAGACTTGCCCGGCGATGGCTTGGCCGACGGGAACCCGCGGGTCGCAAGCGGCGCGCGGCTCCTCGCCGCTCACGTAGGCGAGCGTCAACTGCTCTTCGCGGGGCAGGAATACCGCCAGCGCATCGAATGGAAGCAACCGCCGCAAACTGTGGTCGAGCACACCAAGGGTTTCCGCCAGGCCGTTTGAGCTGCTTACTTCCTCAAGCAACTCGTAAAGCGCAGCCGAGGGTCGATTGTTGCGCATAATAATCGTATCGACCCGCGCAATGGAAGTGTGAGCTTGATTGGCAGGCGAATCGCCTGCCCCGCCTTAGGGGAACTATTTCAGCAGATAGGTTTTTTAGCTGAGAGCTTTTTCCGCCGCCGCACGGCCGTCGCCCGCCGGCGCGTATCCTTGATCCCGAAGCGCGGATTCCAGCCCTTCGAGCGCCAACAGCACGTTTTCGCCGGTGGACCCGTAACCCATCAGCCCGATGCGAAGCACCTTGCCCGCCAGAGGGCCGAAGCCGCCCGCAATCTCCATGCCGCGCTTTTCGAGCAGATACTGGCGCACCTTGGCGTCGTCGACGCCCTCCGGTACGCGCGGCGTGTTGAGCGTCCAGAGGCGGTGTCCTTCGGGCACGTGCATGCGCAAGCCCATGGCTTCGATGCCCGCTACGAAAGCCAGGTGATTGCGGCGATGGCGCTCCCAGCGGTTTTCGATGCCTTCCTCCGCCGCCAGCGCCAGCCCTTCCCGCAGCGCGTAGAACATGGTCGCCGAAGCCGTATGATGATACTTGCGGCCCATGTAATAGGTTTCGAGGAGCAGCAGATCCAAGTACCAGGACGACGGCGGCGTGGGGCGCGCCCTCAGACGTTCCAAGGCCCGCGGCGAAACCGTCATAGGCGAGAGGCCCGGCGGGCAGCTCAGGCCTTTCTGCGTGCAACTGTAGGCGATATCGATGCCGTTCTCGTCCACCAGCACGGGCATGCCGCCGAGCGAGGTGACGCAATCGGCGATCGCCAGCGCATCCACTTCGTGCGCGGCTTCGCAGATGGCCTTCGCCTGGTTGAACATGCCGGTGGACGTCTCGGCCTGCACGAAAGCCACCATGCGCGGGCGCTCGCGGCGGATGAACTCGCGGGCCTCCTGGGGATCGAACGGTTCGCCCCAGGGCTTGGCCAGGCGCACCACTTCGGCCCCCTGGCGCCGCGCCATTTCCCCGATGCGGTCGGCGAAAAACCCGTTGGTCAGCAGGGCGAACTTCGCGCCCGCTTCGGCGAAGTTGGCCACCGCCGCTTCCATGCCGGAGCTGCCGGTGCCCGAGACGGCCAGATTGAACTCGTTGCCCGTGGAATAGGCATAGCCGATCAGCCGCCGCACCTGGTCGGCCACTTCGAAGAAAAAGGGATCGAGATGCCCCACGAGCGGCTGCGAGAGGGCCTCGGTGACGCGCGGGGCCACCATGCTCGGTCCGGGCCCGAACAGCAGCCGCCGCGGCGCGCGAAGGGGAGGATAAGCGTCTGGCATAAGTCCCAGTTTAGCAGTGGGGCAGACCATCGTTTTTCGTGG
>PLGA01000625.1 GCA_003139735.1 Bryobacterales bacterium
TGTATAGTTAATTCCTGGACACTACGCCAGGTGGGGCAGGCGATTCGCCTGCCCCCCTCGGGCAAGAGCACGCATTTGAATGCCAAACCGACCCCCATTTCTTAATGCCTTTCTCCGCGTCTCTGCGTCTCCGCGTCAAGAACCCTGCTAATGTTTCAATAAGAGACACTGAACGGGAGATCGGCCATATGCTTCGTTTTAAACCAGCCTTATTCCTCCTCTGCGCCGGCGCTCTGGTTGCCCAGGTCGCGCCTGCGCCTGCAACCAACGCCCATCCGTACGCCATGCTTTACGTCTTCGGCGACAGCTACTCCGATTCCGGGGCAGGCTACGTGGACGCCAACGGCCCGACCGCCGTCGTATATCTCGCCCAGCGCCTGGGCATTCCGTTCACCTATAGCGGCGATCCGGCCGGCGCGGGCAAGGGGCTGAACTTCGCCGTCAGCGGAGCCCAATCCGGCGAAGGCGCTGGACGCAGCCTTCCCACCGGTGGCATGCTCTCCTTCGGCATGAAGAACCAGATCGAGAATTTCGTCCAGTACTCCAAGAGCGGGTCCATCCCGAAGATCGATCCAGCCAACACCATGTTCTTTTTCGCCGGCGGGCTCAACGATGGCAGCCGCCCCGAGGGCTACACCCGCGCCAACATCGAATCCGAGATCGACACGCTCTACGGCCTCGGCGCGCGCCGCTTCATGGTCGCAATCCTCCCCACCAGGATCCCTCAGTTCGCAAGAGTCGGCGAACGATTGAATCCCGAGCTCGAGAAGATCCCCGGCGAGGTGCGAGCCGCGCATCCGGACATCCGCATCGCCAACTCACAGTGGGGATCCTTCCTCGACGAGGTCATCGCCAATCCCGCGAAATACGGCCTCACCGACACAACCACGTACTGCGCCGACCGCGCCTTTGGCCCGCAGCGGATCTCTCCCTGCTCCACTCCCGACACTCACTTCTTCTTCCACGAGGGCCACCCCTCCACCGCCGCTCACCGCGCGGTCGGCGACATGCTCTATCGCGAAGCCATCGACAAAGCCCCCTAGCCGCCCCGTGGGCCTCTGGCCTGCCGCTTGGTGGGGCAGGCGCTTTCGCCTGCCAACCGCTGCTATCGTAAAAGATATATGCGGCACACTACCCTTATCGCCTCACTCGTTTTCTTATTCGCGCTCGCAGCTTATCCCCAGAGAGCGCCCGCTCTGACCCCCGAGGAAACCGCCATTTCCACCCAAATCGCTTCACTCAGGAGTCTGCCTGACGAAGCTTGGACGCAATCCGTCGCCAAGCTTGCCCGTCAGATTCAGCAATTGCCGCCCACCCCAGGCAAAGCGGCTCTCATCGCCAACTTGGGAAATCTGGTTACCGAGGGCGATGCCGGCCACGACACCTTGCAGGTGGTCGCCTCCACCATGGCGCAAGTCCTCCGCGATTCTCCCAATAGCCCCGTCGCCTCCACGCTGGCGGGGTTGGTGCGTTATGAGCATGTTGAAGCATCGTCGGACAACCCCAAGTACCTCGCGGCCATGGCGAAGCTGGAGGAAGCGGATCGCGCCCGTCAAAACGCCGCGTTCACGCTCCGCGATCTGAAGGGCGTCGATTGGTCCCTCCAGGACCNNCCGCCCTGCCGCAAGGAGATGCCCGACATGGAAGCCATCTACCAGCGGTTCGGACCGCGCGGCCTGGTGATTTTAGGCATCTCCGACGAGGAGGCCCCGACCGTCCAGAAGTTCCTCGCCGAGCAGAAATACACCTACCCCATCCTGCTCGACCCTGGCCGCAAGGTCACCCAACAGTTCGGCGTCGAGGGAATCCCCAACAGCTTCCTCTACGGCCGCGACGGCAAGCTGGTGGCCGTGGCGATCGACCGGCGCACCCAGGGACAGTTCCTCACCATGCTCAAGCTGGCTGGCTTGGAGTAGAAAAGCGTGCTGCTGGATTTGTACCACCTGTTGCCGCCTGAAGGCGCCAAGATCCTTTTGGTTCTGTTCTTGTCCTTCTTGACGGGCCTCGAACGTGAAGAGCATCGGGTCGGAAACGAGAACTACTCGTTCGGCGGAGTCCGCACCTTCCCCTTGATCGGATTGATCGGTTACGCCGTAGCCCTTCTCTCGGCCGGGGAGGTCCTGCCCGTCGTCCTGGGCTTCGCCGTGGTCGGCGGGTTCCTCATGTTGGCCTACCGCCAGAAGGTGGCCACCTCGAAAATCGCCGGCTTCACCACCGAAATGTCCGCGCTCACCACCTATCTGGTCGGCGCGCTGGTCTTTCGCGAGCAGTTCTGGATCGCCACCACGCTCACCGTGGCGAGCATCTTCCTGTTAGAGTTGAAGGCCGCTTTGGAGGGTCTCACCACCCGCATCCCTCCCCAGGAAGTCCTCACGTTTACCAAGTTCCTCCTGCTCACGGCGGTCATTCTACCGGTCCTTCCCAACCAGGAATTCGGCCCGTTCCATATCGATCCGTTCAAAGCATGGCTGGTCGTGGTAGCGGTGAGCGCGGTTTCCTATGGCAGTTACGTGATCCAAAGGCTCACCAAGGGGGGCGGCGTGATTTTGGCCGCCTTGCTCGGCGGGGCCTACTCTTCCACCGTGACCACTGTGGTTCTTGCCAAACGGGCCACGCGCGAGGACCGCCCGCATCTCTTCGCCGGCGCAACTCTGCTCGCTTCCGGAGTCATGTACCTCCGGCTGGCAGGGCTCGTCACCCTGTTCAACCGGAATCTGATCGTCATCCTCGGTCCGCCGTTCCTGGCCCTCGCAGCCGCTGGAATCGGCGCCGGCTGGCTCTGGGCGCGCATTCCCGATGCGAAAACCGGCGAAATCGCGCGGGAAACCGAGCCGACAAACCCTCTCGAACTGCGAGCGGCCCTTCTGTTCGGCGTGATGTTCATCGCCATGATGATCGCCACCCACCTCGTGGTCGTCTACCTGGGCAAGGCCGGCGTATATACCCTCGCCGGGTTGATGGGCGTCACCGACGTGGACCCGTTCATCATGGGGATCACGCAGTCGACCGGCGCCGGCACGACGCTGACCGTGTCCTCCGCCGCCATTCTGATCGCCGCCGCCAGCAATAACCTGGTCAAGGGCATCTATGCCCATTTCTTCGGCGACCGCAAAACCGGCCTCCAGAGCCTCTGCCTGCTGGCCGCCCTGTCCGCCGCCGGCCTAATCCCCCTATTCTGGCTCGCCAGATAGCTCGCGCCAGGGACAGACGAATCTGTCCCAAGGCGCCGCCCTTGCGCCGCGTGGACAGATCCGTCTGTCCCTGGTCTNNTGGTCTTGCGCCCCTGGTCTTGCGCCCGTGCTATCGTCATTCTTAACTGAGGTGGATCCTTCAATGTCCAAAAAAACAGAGCACCATCCCTCCCATCCCGTTCCCGTGATCGCCGATGGCCTTACCCTGGGTGTCGTCGGCGCCGGCGTCATGGGCCAGACCCTCATCCGCGGCCTCCTGGCCAACAACCTGGTTACCCGCGACCGCCTCTGGGCCGGCGACAAGAACGTTGCCACCTGCGAAGCCGCCGCTCAGGCGCTCGGCATCCCCGTCGAAGCCGACTTCCAGACTCGCGTGCCTACCGCCGACCTGATCCTCATCTGCGTCAAGCCCGCCGATGCGCCCATGGTGCTCGCCACCCTCCGCAATGCCGGATTGCGCCGCGAAACCCTGCTCATCTCCATCCTGGCCGGCGTCGCCACCGACCGCCTGGAAGCCCTCCTCGGCACGGAGAACCCCGTGGTCCGCGCGATGCCCAACACCCCTGCCGTCGTCAACGAAGGGATGACCGTCGTCTGCACCGGCCGCTACGCCGCCAAGTCAGACCTGGAGCGCGCCAGCCACATTTTCAATGCCGTCGGCAAATGCCTCCCCGTCGACGAGGTCCATTTCAACGGCGTCACCGCCCTCAGCGGCAGCGGCCCGGCCTATCAGTTTCTGATTATGGAAGCCCTCGCCGATGCCGGAGTCCGCGTGGGATTGCCGCGCCAACTGGCCCTCACCCTGGTGGCGCAGACCGCGCTCGGCGCCGCCCGCATGGTCCTCTCCACCGGCCGCCATCCCGCCGCTCTACGCGACGACGTCACCACCCCCGCCGGCTGCACCATCGCCGGCCTGCTCATGCTGGAGGATGGCAAGGTCCGCTCCGTCCTCGCGCGCGCCGTCGAGGAAGCCGCCAAGGTCTCCGCCCATCTGGGAGCCGCCCCCGCCAAGATGTCGGAAACCGCCGCCGGCCAGGGCCCCGGCCACTAAGGGATCCTCATGCCGGATCCCGATTCCCGCGATCTCGCGCGGGACCTCATCGAAATCGAAGATCGTTGGGGCGCGCACAACTATCGCCCCCTCGACGTGGTCATCGATCACGCCAGCGGAGTCTGGGCTTACGACATTCACGGCAAGCGCTACATGGATTGTCTCAGCGCCTACTCCGCTCTCAACCAGGGCCATTGCCATCCGCGCATCCTCCAGGCGTTTCAGGAGCAGGCCGCGCGCGTCACGCTCACTTCGCGCGCCTTCCGCAACGACCAACTGCCTCCCTTCGTCCAGGAGCTGGCCCGCCTGTGCGGCATGGAGATGGTCCTCCCCATGAACACCGGCGTGGAAGCCGTGGAATCGGCCATCAAGGCGGTCCGCCGTTGGGGATATTCGCGCAAGGGCATCCCGCATGGCGAAGCCGAAATTATCGTGTGCGAAAACAACTTCCACGGCCGCACCACCACCGTGATCGGATTCTCTTCCGAACCCCTTTACCGCGATGGCTTCGGCCCCTTCACGCCCGGCTTCGTCACCATCCCCTTCGGCGATGCCGAGGCGTTGGCGGACGCCATCACCCCCAATACCTGCGCCTTCCTCTTCGAGCCCATCCAGTGCGAAGCCGGCATCCTCATTCCGCCCGATGGCTATCTGCGCGACGTGGCCGGGATCTGCCGGAGCGAGCGCGTCCTCATGGCCGCCGACGAAATCCAGACCGGCCTCGGCCGCACCGGCTGTATGCTGGCCTGCGAATACGAGGGCGTCCAGCCCGATCTTTACATCCTCGGCAAGGCCCTTTCCGGAGGCATGTATCCCGTCTCGGCGGTCGTCTCGAGCAGTGAGATCCTGGGCGTGTTTCGTCCCGGCAGCCACGGCAGCACCTATGGCGGCAACCCGCTCGCCTGCGCCGTCGCCCGCGCTGCCCTGCGCGTCATCGAAGACGAGCGCCTGGCGGACCGCTCCGCCGAAATGGGCGCCTGGCTGCTCTATGAGCTGAAGAAAATCCGCCATCCCCACATCAAGGAGATCCGCGGCCGCGGCCTGCTGATCGGCATCGAACTCATGGTCCCCGCGCGAACCTACTGCGAGCGCCTGAAGGACCTGGGCCTGCTCTGCAAGGAAACCCACGACTACGTGATCCGCCTGGCGCCCCCGCTCATCGTCTCTCAAGAGGACTTAGCCTGGGCCGCGGAGCAGGTGCGGCGCGCCTTCGAGGAGGAACCCAAATGAACCCACCACGGTGGGGCGGGCCGGGGTGCCCACAGCATTTGTGGGCCCGCCTGCCTTCTTCGGTGCAGCGCGCCTTCGAGGAGGAACCCAAATGAATCCGCCGACCATTGGTTTCGTCACCTGCGTCCACCCGTTTTACGATCTGCCCGCCGTCGCGGAAGCCCGCGAACGCGCCGTCGCCGCGCTTCGAGAGTCCGGCTGCCAAGTAATCGCCGCCCCCATTCCGCGGAACTCCCAGGACGCCGTCGAAACCGCCCGGAATTTCACGGCGAGTGCAATCGACCTGGTGGTTCTGTTCTTCTGCACGTGGGTGGCTGAGGAGATCACTTTGGCGCTCGCCAGCGAACTGATTGACGTTCCCATGCTCTTCTGGGCGCTTCCCTACCTCGATAAAGACGTCCCCATGCCTTCCCCCATGAGCGGCATCACTTCGTCCGGTTCGAACATACGCCGTCTGGGCAAGCGCTTCATCCACCAGATCGGCGGCGTCACTCCCGCCAATGTGGAGAAAGTTCTGCACGCCGCCAAAGTCGCCGCTGTGGTTCGCGCGCTGCGAAGCGCCCGGTTCGGAATCATCGGCGACCCGTGCCCTGGAATGCTGGACGTGGAAGTGGATGCCGAAGAAATCCGCAAGACCCTCGGCGCCACGGCTGTGCCCCTCAATCTCGATTCGCTTCTGCAATCGGCCGAAGCCGCCTCTCCCAAGGAGGCCAGCCAAGCCGCCGAACGCCTGATGCGCGCGGCCCAAGGCGAGCGGTCGATCGATACCGAACGGCTCGCCGAAAACCTCCGCCTCTATGTCGCGCTGAAGGAGACCGTCCGCCAAAACGCGCTGGATGGCTATTGCTTGCGCTGCTGGCCCGAACTTCGCGACCAGCGCAAGATCACGCCCTGCGCGGCTCACGCGCTGCTGTCGGAGGAAGGCGTCCCGAGCACTTGCGAAGTGGACCTGACCGCGCTCATCACCACTTGGATTTTGAGCCGCCTTGCCGGCGCCCCGGCATTCAATTTCGATCTCACCGCTTACCTGGAAGACGAAGGAGCCATTCAACTGGCGCACTGCGGAGCGGCGGCGCCCTCGCTGGCGGGAGCTCCGGAAGCCGTGTCGCTTCGCTCGCACATGCGTACCGCAACCGGAGCCACCGTGGAATTCCCGTTCAAGCCGGGACCGGTCACGCTGGCGAAACTGCTCCGGCCGAACCACGGGAAACCGGCCCTCGCGGCAGCCGCCGGAGAGGTGATTTCCTCGCAGGGCATCCGCGGCAGCGTCGCGACGGTCAGGCCCATGCCCTCCGCCGCGGTGTTCCTCGATTGGCTGATGCGCCGGGCCGTGGAACATCACATCGCGCTGGTCTATGGCTCCTGGCTGAGCGACCTGCGCATGTTCTGCGAGTTCACCGGGATCTCCCTACTCCTGCCGGAGAACGCCGATCGGATCGACCAGTGACGCGCGCCGCGCCGGTATATATGCGCCAAGCGCCCCCACCGCCACCAGCGCGGCGGCCACCAGGGCGATCAGCGGGACGTTAAAGGATGCCACGCCGGAAGACGCGATCGCTTTGTTCACCGCCACGCAAAGCAGCAAACCGATGCCCACGCCGCTCAACGCCAGCGCCATTCCCCGCTTCATCACCATCCTCACCACGCCCACCCGATCGGCGCCGAGCGCCATGCGGATTCCGATCTCTCGCATACGGAGGCTCACGAAATACGACATGAGGCCGTAGAGTCCAATCAGCGCCAGAGCCAGCCCGAGAAGCCCCATCCCTCCAATCACCTCCGCCAGCACGCGCAGAACGCTGTTGCGGTCGTTGAAAACTTCCTCGATGGTCCGTATCCCCACCACCGGCTGCCCTGGGTCGAGCGACCGCACCGTGTCGCGCACCGCCGGCGCCAGAGTGCCCGAAGGGGCGGTCGTCTCGATCAGCAAAGCCATGGCCGCCTGCGGGTCTTGAGCCAGCGGCAGGTACATGTAGGCAAATGGCGGTTCAAACAGGGCGAAGTACTTGCTCTGCTTCGCCACGCCGACAATCTCCACCAACGGCCCGCTTACGCTGTTCAGGCGCAGCCTCCGCCCCACAACCACGCCGTTCGGATAATACGTATGGGCAAACATTTCGTTGACAATCGCCACGCGCGGAGAATCCGCCGTGTCGGTGACCTGGAACCCGCGCCCTTGCAAGATCGGCACGCCGACCGTCCCGAAGTAGCCTTCGCTTACGGTATTCGAAACCACCCCGATCGCTTCCGTGCCTTGGGGCAACTGGATGCCCTCCGGGACCACCCGGGTCATGCCGCCCCCCGGCACAATCGGCACGGCCACCGAAAGTGCGGCGGACTTCGCGCCGGGCATACTGCGCGTCTTTTCCAGCAGTTCGCGGTAAAACTCCCGGGTCCGGTCCGGCGTGTACCTCGCCAGCGACGGGTTAAAGGTCGCCGTCAGAAGATGGTCAGTGCGGAAACCGGCGGGCGAGCGGAGCAGAATCGAAACGCCGCGGTACGCCTGCGTGGCGGCAACCAGGAGCACCAGCGCGCCCGCTACCTGGGCAATCACCAGCGAGCTCCTGCCGAGGAAGCGCGCGTGCCGCCCGCCCTCCGCCCTGCCGGATTTCAACGACGGCACAAGGTTGAGCTTGGTGCTCCGGAAGGCTGGAGCGAGTCCGAACAAAACGGCGCTGGCAATCGACACGCATACCGTGAAAAGGAGTGCCCGCGCGTCCAGCTTCAGAGTGAGCGCCACGGGGAAGTCGCTGGGGAAGCGGATCTGCGAAAACAAGTCCATGCCGATATTGGCCAGAAAAATTCCGAGCGCTCCGCCGAGCGCCGCAATGACCAGGCTCTCGGTCAGCAGTTGCCGGATGAGACGGCCGGGGGCGGCGCCAATGGCCAGCCGTACGGCGATCTCCCGGGAACGCGCGCCCGCGCGGCTCAGCATCAGGTTCATCACGTTGGCGCAAGCGATCAGCAGCACCACCACGGCGAGGCCCAGAAGGAAAAGGACCGCCATGGCCCCAAGCGGATCCTGCTTTAGCCGCGATTGCACGTCCGTGTCCACCACGAACGAGCAAATGCGATTGGTATCCGGATATTTCGCGGAAAGTTGTTGCGCGACGACGGTCGCCTCCGCCGCGGCCCGAGACAGACTCACCCCCGGCTTCAGACGGCCTTGGACGGTCATCCCGCGCTGGCCCCGTTGCTCCAGAATGTCCGGCCCGGCGCTGCCCGCCAGGCGAGGCGCCATCGCCAAGGGCACGAAGAGCGCCGAGGGAATCAGCAGTTGAGAGCCTGTAAACGATTCCGGCGCCACTCCAATCACGTTGAAGGCGATGCCATTGAGGAAGACGGTGCTTCCGATGACGCTGGGGTTGCCGGCGAATTCGGCCTTCCAAAGATCGTGGCTAAGCACGACTACCGCATCGCGCCCCTTCACCTGGTCCTCATCGGCGCGAAAGCCGCGTCCCAGGACGGGCTGTACGCCCAATACGCGGAAGAAGTTGCCGCTCACAAACTGGCCGTACTTCATGTGCGGCAGCGCGCCCTCTTGGCCGGTGAATCCAAACGGGGAGTATTCGGACGCCGCCAGGCCCTCGAAGGACTGGTTCCGGTCGCGGAGATCGGCGTAATCGGGATAGGAGAGTCCCGAATACTGGAAAAGCCCGCCGACGGATTCGCCGCGCAACTGCGACTGCACCGCGACCAGTTTCGAAGAATCCGGCACGGGCAAAGGCCGCAGAATCAATGCGTCGGCCAGGCTGAACATGGCCGAATTGGCCCCGATTCCCAAAGCCAGCGAGACAATCGCAATCAGAGCGAAGCCGGGGCTGTTCCGGAGAGTCCGCAGGCTATACCGAACGTCCTGGAGCATAACCGAAGGAATGCACGCCTGTAACCAACATGCCCGCCTGCCTATTTGGTTGCGGGTCACCGTGCGGGCCGGCGAGTGCGCGCGCGCCCTTGTCCGGTTGTGGGACAGGGCCGTTCACGAGTGGGACGCGCTTGCACCCCCATCCGCCTCGCGGTAGGATACGGCTTCCATTCGATGCGACGCATCATTGCCCTCGTGTTTGCGCTGGCCGGTCTCGCCACACCGGCTACCAAGTCCGATTTGAACTGGGTTAGCCGGTTCGACCAGGCGGCCGCACTGGCCGAGAAAACCGGCAAGCCGTTGCTAATCGAATTCGCGGCTGGGTGGTGCGAGCCGTGCGAGCGAATGGACCGGGAGTCCTGGCCGGACGCCAGGGTCGTGGAGCTTTCGAGGAGATACGTCTGCGTGTCGGTCGACATCGACCACGACGCCAGCACCGCGTCGCGCTTTCACATTGACGGAGTCCCGACGATTATCCTGGCGGACCCTTGGGCGGAGCCGATGATCCGGCACATGGGCATTTTGCACGCCAAGGAATTGTCCGGCCTGCTGGAG
>PLGA01000203.1 GCA_003139735.1 Bryobacterales bacterium
CACGCCGGCCGCAAAGCCAGCACGCCCCCACCCTGGCTAGGCGGCAGCGTGATTGCCCCGGACGCGGGAGGGTGGCAGCCCGTTGCGCCCAGTCCTGTCCCCTTCCATCCCGGCGACCCCGCGCCGCATGAGTTGACCATCGCCGATATTGCCTCCGTCGTCGATGCGTTTCGATCCGCCGCCGTCCGCGCGGTCGAGGCCGGTTTCGAGGTGGCCGAGATCCATGCCGCCCACGGCTATCTCATCCACCAGTTCCTCTCCCCCCTAAGTAATCGCCGCACCGACGAATACGGCGGCCCGTTCGAACACCGCGTCCGCTTCGCCTTGGAAGTAGTCCGCGCCGCGCGCTCCGCATGGCCGGAAAACCTGCCTCTCTTCTTGCGCATCTCCGCAACCGACTGGGTCGAAGGCGGCTGGGACCTCGATCAGTCCGTCGAGTTGGCGCGGAGCGTGCGAGAACTGGGTGTGGACCTCGTCGATTGCTCCTCCGGAGGCGCATCGCCCGAGCAGCGGATCGCGCTCGCGCCGGGCTACCAGGTCCCCTTCGCCGAGCGCATCCGCCGCGAAACCGGCGTACTGACTGCGGCGGTCGGGCTCATCACGACGGCGGAGCAAGCCGCCGAAATCGTACGCTGCGGCCAGGCCGACCTGGTTCTGTTTGCGCGCCAGTTCCTGCGCGATCCCTATTTTCCGCTGCACGCCGCCCGCGAACTGGACGAACGCGTGGACTCGCCCGTTCAGTATCTACGGGCGTTTACGAAATGAGAGGACGCCAATGCAGCCGAAGCCCCTCTTGATTCGCGTGCATCTCGATGACAATGTGGCCATCGTCATAAACGAAGACGGGCTGCCTGCTGGAACCATTTGTCCTGGCGGGCTTGCCTTGCGGGAGAACATACCCCAGGGGCACAAGGTGGCCCTCTGCCAGATTCCCGAGGGTGCTCCAATCACCCGTTATGGCGCGGCCATCGGCTATGCGGCTCGCCCCATTGCCGCTGGAAACTGGGTCCAAGAGTCGCTTGTCCTTCTGCCCGAACCTCCGGTCATGGCGACGCTTCCCTTGGCCACCCGTTTGCCCGCGCCATTGCCGCCGCTCGAAGGCTATTCGTTTCAAGGCTTCCGTAACGCCGATGGCACGGTCGGTACCAGGAATGTCCTGGGCATCAGCACCAGCGTGCAATGCGTGGCCGGCGTGGTCGATTTCGTGGTCGCGCGCATCAAGCATGAGCTCCTGCCCAAGTACCCCAATGTCGACGATGTCGTCGGCCTGAACCACGCTTATGGCTGCGGCGTCGCCATCGATGCGCCGGACGCCATCATTCCCATCCGTACGCTGCGCAACCTCGCGCTCAACCCGAATTTGGGAGGCGCGCTCATGGTCGTCGGCTTGGGTTGCGAGAAGCTTCAGCCCGAGCGCCTGCTCCCGGAGGGCGCGGCGGCTTCTCCGGAGGACTTTCCCATCCTGCGTCTTCAGGACGAGCGCTTTCACGGTTTCGGCGAAATGGTTTCCGCCATCATGGAGATGGCGGAAAAGCGCCTTCGCGAATTGGACCGCCGCCGCCGGGAAGCCTGTCCCGCTTCCGCCCTGGTCGTCGGTCTACAGTGCGGAGGCAGCGATGCCTTCTCCGGCGTCACCGCCAATCCGGCCGTTGGTTTTGCCGCCGACCTCTTGGTTCGCGCCGGCGCCACCGTCATGTTCTCCGAAGTCACCGAGGTCCGCGACGCCATCCACCTGCTGACTCCTCGCGCCGCCGATGAAGAGGTCGGACGCGCCCTCATCCGCGAGATCGAATGGTATGACCGTTACCTCGAGCGCGGCGGCGCCGATCGCAGCGCCAACACCACCCCCGGCAATAAGACCGGCGGCCTCGCCAATATTGTCGAGAAGGCCCTCGGCTCCGTCGTCAAGTCGGGTTCCACTCCCATCGTCGCCGTGCTGTCTCCCGGCGAGAGAGTCCGGCGCAAAGGCCTCGTCTTCGCCGCCACTCCGGCCAGCGATTTCGTCTGTGGCACGCTGCAATTGGCCTCGGGAATGACCCTCCAGGTCTTCACCACCGGCCGTGGCACACCTTACGGACTCGCCATGGCGCCGGTCGTCAAAGTGGCCACCCGGTCCGCCCTAAGCCGGCGCTGGCATGATTTGATCGATGTCGACGCAGGGCAAATCGCCACCGGAGCCGCCACCATCGAGCAGGTCGGCTGGGAAATCTTTCACCTGATTCTGGAGGTTTCGAGTGGCCGTAAGCAGACCTGGGCCGATCGGTGGGGCCTCCACAATGCGCTGACCTTGTTCAACCCGGCGCCGGTCACTTGATCCGCATGCTGAAAAGAACTCACGTTCGCTTCGGCATCGTGTCGATGCTCTTCATCATGACCGCGCTTAATTACGCGGATCGAGCGACCATTGCCATCGCCGGCCCCGCCATGGCGAAGAACCTGGGCCTCGGCCCAACAACCATGGGTTACATCTTCTCCGCTTTCGGCTGGACCTATGTCATCGGGCAGCTCCCCGGTGGCTGGCTGCTCGATCGCTTCGGCGCAAGGAAGGTCTATGGCCGTGCCAGCCTGATCCGCGCCGCCTTCACCTCGCTGCAGGGTCTCGTCGTTTATCTCGGCGCGTCGGCGGCCGTAGCCGTCCTGTTCATCCTTCGCATGATGGTCGGCTTGGCCGAGGCCCCCGCTTTTCCCGGCAACAGCCGGATCGTCGCCGCGTGGTTTCCCACCGCGGAGCGAGGAACCGCGTCGGCCATCTTCAATTCCGCGCAGTATTTCGCCACCGTCCTCTTTGCCCCGCTGATGGGCTGGATTACCTATTCCTTCGGCTGGCAATACGTGTTCTGGGTCATGGGAGTTCTCGGATTCCTGTCCGTCGTTCTTTGGTGGAAAGTCGTGTACGGTCCGGCGGAGCACCCGCGAATCAATGCGGCCGAGTTGGAATACATCAAGGAAGGCGGAGCTCTGGTGGACGCCGGCTCTAATCGAGCCCCCGGAACACAGTCGGTGCAATGGCGCCAAGTCAAGCAGCTTCTCGGCAGCCGGATGTTGATCGGCGTCTATCTGGGACAGTATTGCCTGAATGCCGTGACTTACTTCTTCTTGACTTGGTTTCCGGCCTACCTTGTTCAGGCGCGCGGAATGTCTATCCTCAAAGCCGGCTTCGTCGCATCCGCGCCGGCTGTCTGTGGTTTCGCCGGAGGCATTCTGGGGGGCATGGCTTCCGACTACCTGTTACGCAAAGGCTGCTCCCTGACCTTGTCGAGAAAGGCGCCGATTGTCGCCGGCATGTTGATGTCGACGGTCATGATCGCCTGCAACTATGTCAACGTCGAGGCGTTGGTGGTAGCGATCATGGCCTTGTCGTTCTTCGGAAAAGGCTTCGGAGCCCTCGGCTGGGCGGTCGTGTCCGATACGTCGCCCAAGGAGATGCTTGGCTTTGCCGGCGGGATGTTCAATTTCATCGGAAGCATATCCGCCGTCACCACGCCAATCGCGATTGGATATATCGTGCAGCGGACGGGGTCCTTTCATAACGCCTTGGTCTTTGTCGCCGCCAACGCCTTGGGAACCGTCCTCAGTTATCTGCTGATCGTAGGTGAAATCAAACGCGTGGAACTCAAACCCTGCTCTTGACGTACCTGCTAGTCTGCAAAACCAAGCAAATCGAACCGAGCCG
>PLGA01000260.1 GCA_003139735.1 Bryobacterales bacterium
TATTCAGTAAACTACCGCTAGCCGAGCCGATCGAGCTCCTCGCGGGCAATCCGCAGGTTCGCCGCGGTCCGCGCGTGCTCCCGAGGTAAATCCTCCTCGGTGCGGACGCGCAGCGCCGCCTCGTAGCATTCAATCGCCCGGCGCAAGTTCGCGTCCCGGTCGCCGCTCGGCAAAGTCGACCACGCGTTCCCCAGATTGTACTGCGCCGTGGCCCAATACTGCGGGAAATCCCCCTCGGTGTAGACGCGCAGAGCCGCCTCGAAGCATGCCATCGTCCGGCGCAAGTTCGCGCCTCGGTCGCCGCTCGGCAAACCCCACCACGCGGCGCCCAGGTTGTTCTGGGTCCCGGCAAAATCCTGCGGGAAATTCCGCTCGGTGTAGACGCGCAGCGCCGCCTCGCAGCATTCGATGGCCCGGCGCAAGTTCGCGTCCCGGTCGCCGGTCGGCAAATCCCGCCACGCGATCCCCAGGTTGTTCTGCGTCATGGCCCAATCGCGCGGGAAATCCCTCTCGGTGAAAACGCGCAACGCCGCCTCGTAGCATTCCATCGCCCGGCGCAAGTTCGCGTCCGGGTCGCCGGTCGGCAAATCCCGCCACGCGATCCCCAGGTTGTTCTGCGTCATGGCCCAATCGCGCGGGAAATCCCCCTCGGTGAAAACGCGCAGCGCCGCCTCGTAGCATTCCATCGCCCGGCGCAAGTTCGCGTCCGGGTCGCCGGTCGGCAAATTCGACCACGCGTTCCCCAGGTCGTTCTGCGTCCTGGCCCAAGCCCGCGGGAAATCCCGCTCGGTGAAGACGCGCAGCGCGGCCTCGTAGCACTCCATCGCCCGGCGCAGGTTCGCCGCACGGTCCCCGAGCGAGGCGCGCCAAAGCTCCACTCCCAGCCCGTTGCACGCCAGGGCGGCTCCTGGAGAAGAGAGCGGTGAGTCCAGCAGCCCCACCGGCTCCCACCACCGCAGCAACCCGAAGTGTTCCCGCATCCGTGGCGGAACGGCCCCACGCGCCGCCTCGGCCAGCCGGCCCCACTCCGCCAGCGCCTCGACCGGCGCCACGCTATACCGGTGATACCACGCGAGCGACGCCGCGTCGTCCACGGCGGAGGCGGACCGCGCTTTCCAGTGCTCCCGCCACCACCCGTGATCGCTCTCGACGCGCGCCTGAGCCGCCGGCTGGTTCTCCAACGCCCATCGCATCTGCGCCCGAATCGTAAACCAGCCGCGCATCCCGGGCAGCGGATCGACGAAGCTGTAATCGCCGAGTCCTTCCCATTCGGCATCCTGCGCCGCGCTGCGCTCCGCGGAGAATGCCGCCCGCCCGGCCTGCTCGTCGAAGCGTGGCGTCAGCGCCAGCCGCAAGATCCGCGCCGTCGATTTCGCAGTTCCGCAGGAACTGCCGTGCGTCGGTTTCGGAGAGACCGCCAACCAGGTGCTGTTCGAGGTTCTCCGCCCAATCGGGCTCGGCCTCTTCCCAGTCCAGCCGGTTCTGCCCCGCAACAACGGTCAATGCAAAATCGAAATTCGCGGCAACGTCCCTGATCCATTTCTCCAGAGACCGCCGATTTTCGGTGTTCTGCATTCCGGCGCCGGCGGCCTCGAAAGTGTCGAAGAAGAGCACCGCCCGCACGGCCCTCCCCAGGTTCGGCGTCAGGCTCTCGCGCAGATCGGCCGCCAGATAGTCCGCCAGGTTGTCGCCGATCTCCTGGCTGGTCCTGGCCCGCAGTTCGAGCACGAACTGGCCGGCTTCGTCTCTCGCCAGGAATCGCTCGAAACTCGATCCCTTAATGCGCTTCAGGACCTGCGGCCTCAGCCGGTTCAGCGCCACATTCACGCCCGGAACAATTGCCGCCGCCTGGACACACTCGGCTGCAATTTCCATGGCCAGGCCCAGCGCACCATGTCCCCGCAAGCCCGGCTCCTCCGCCGCCCCCTGCTTGTGCCGGAGCATGGCGAACGCTAGGTCGAAGCGCGGGGCGTCCCGGTCGATCTGCTGCCGGATCTCGCACAGCCCCGCCGCGGGGTCGAGCGCGAACCTTCGCCCGCCTGCCTGAGCGTCGAAATCCAGATACGCAGCAGGCACATCCCCCGGCATCTCCAGCCGGAGCTTCTTCAGCAGCCACGTCTTTCCGGCCCCGCCAATGCCGTAGAACATCAGCACCGGCGGCTCGGTGGCGAAGTTCAGATAGCGGTGGAACACGTTCCGCTGGTCGTCGCGGTCCGTGAAGCGGGCAATCTCGTCCGACGGCGTGTGCTCGCGTCGCCCCGGCTTGGCCATGGTATTGGCGAGCTCCTAAACCCACAAGCCCATGCGCTCTTTCACCAGGCGCACGGTCTCGTTGGCGATGGGCGCCACGCGCTCGGCGCCTTCGCGCAAGACGCCGGCCAGGTAGCCCGGCTCGGAGACAATCCGCCGGTAACGCTCCTGGAACGGCTCCAACTGCGAAATCACCATGGCGGCCACTTCTTTCTTCAGGTCGCCGTAGCGCAGGCCGGTGAAGCGGCTCTTCATCTCGTCGTCGGGGGCGCCGGAAAAGGCCTGGTAAATCGAAAGCAGGTTGAGCACCCCCGGTCCGGCCGTCTCAAAATCCACCGCCGGGTTGGAATCGGTGGTGGCCCGCATGATGATCTTGCGGATCTTGTCCGGCGGGTCGAGCAGCGCGACGGCGTGGTTGGCGGCGGCCTCCGACTTGCTCATTTTCTGCGTCGGATCGTCCAATCCCATGATGCGCGCGCCCACGGCGGGCAGGCTGGTTCCCGGCACGACGAAAGTCTCGCCGTACAGCGAATTGAACCGCTGCGCGATATCACGGGTCAGCTCCAGGTGCTGCGCCTGGTCCTCGCCAACCGGCACGATGCCGGCCTGGTAGAGCAGGATGTCGGCCGCCATCAGCACGGGGTATTGCAGCAGTCCGTCGCCCACCGATTCCTGCTTGGCCGACTTGGCCTTGTACTGGGTCATCCGCTCCAGCCAGCCGACCGGCGTGACGCAGGTGAGCATCCAGGCCAGCTCGGCGTGCGCCGGCACCGCCGACTGCACCATGATGGAGCAGGCCTTGGGGTCGATGCCCGCGGCCAGATACAGCGCGG
Source organism: Bryobacterales bacterium (assembly GCA_003139735.1). GTDB lineage: Bacteria > Acidobacteriota > Terriglobia > Bryobacterales > Bryobacteraceae > BOG-224. The sequence goes on from PLGA01000260.1 coordinate 3,084, forward strand.
CGATCTCGTGGATCTTGGCGCGCAGTCCGGCGGGGTCCTGCGGCAGGGTCACCGCGTGCAGATCGACGACGCAGAAGATGCACTCGTAGTCGCGCTGAATGCGCACCCAATTCTGGAGCGCGCCCAGATAATTTCCGATGTGCAGATTCCCGGAGGGCTGCATTCCGGAGAAGACTCGTGTTCTCATGGTAAGCGGCGGGGTGAACTTCTATCGTAAGCAATTTTGAAGTGACAGTGGAGAAGCTGGTCTACGGCGGCGACGCGCTGGCGCGCCTGGATGGGCGGGTGACGCTGGCGCCATTCGCGCTGCCGGGAGAGCGAATCCGCGCGGCGGCCGAGCGGGAAAAGCCAGGGCTGATCCACGCGCGGACGCTCGCGGTGCTCGATCCCGCCCCGCAACGCGTCGCGCCGCGCTGCCCGTACTTCGGCCGCTGCGGCGGATGCCATTACCAGCACGCCGGCTACGAGTTTCAGCTTGAGGCGAAGCGTGCCATCCTGGCGGAAGAGCTGCGCCGCGTGGGAAAAATCGAGCCGCCGGAGGAGATCGCCGTCGTGGCGGCGGACCCATGGGGCTATCGGAATCGCGCGCAGCTCCATATCGAAAAGGGCCGCGTCGGCTATCGCGAGGCGCGCTCGCACAAGTTGTGCGCCATCGATAGCTGCCCCATCGCGTCTCCGAAAATCAACCAGACCATTGGCGCGCTGGCGGGAATGCTGCGCGATTCCCGTTGGCCGCGATTCCTTCGGTCGGTCGAAATCTTCACCGACGAACGGCAAGTGCAACTGAGCGTGCTCGAAACGGAGCGGCCGGTGGCGCGCCGTTTCTTCGATTGGTGCGCGGAAACCATTCCGGGGCTGGTGGCGGGCGCGCTCGATTACCAGGACCGTTTCCGCGTCAGCCGCAATGCGTTCTTCCAGGTGAACCGATACCTGGCGGACAAGCTGGTGGAGATCGCGCTCGAAGGCGCCGGCGGCGAGACGGCGCTCGATGTGTACGCGGGCGTGGGCCTGTTCTCGCTCGACCTGGCCCGGCGTTTCCGCCAGGCGGCCGCGGTGGAATCGGGCGCGGCGGCGGCTGGGGACCTGGCCTTCAACGCCGAGCGCGCCGGGCTCGCCAACCTGCGCGTCGAACGGCGCACGGCGGAGGCATACCTCGATGCCCTCGAGCGCGCTCCGGATTTCGTCCTTCTCGATCCGCCCCGCGCCGGTCTGGGCAAAGCGGTAGTGCCCCGGTTGATCGATCTGCGTCCGCCCGCCGTGACCATCGTGGCGTGCGATCCGGCCACCTTGGCTCGGGATTTGGCGGCCCTGCTGGGCGCGGGCTACCGGATCGAGAAAATGACGCTGGTCGACCTGTTTCCGCAGACCTACCACCTGGAAACCGTAGTGCGCCTGCGCGATGCGGTGTAACTGACCGGCCCGCGGGGACGTTTAATGATAGCGAGAGCAGGAATTTACCGTTATGCTTTGCAGATGGCAGTTATCTCTTCTACCCCTTTCCGTGGTCCTGCTGATGGCGGCGGACCAACCCTGGAAAGACAAGCCGGTTACCGATTGGAATGACGGCGATACCAAACTGATCCTGACCGACTCGCCCTGGGCGAAGGCCGTCAAACCGGCGGTGGAACCGGCCAATGCCAATCAAAGCACCAACGGCAGAAGGCCGGGGATGGGCATGCCCGGCGGCATGGGCCGGCGCGGCGGCTACGGCTATCCCGGTGGCGGTTATCCGGGCGGCGGTTACCCCGGCGGTGGGTATCCGGGTGGCGGCTATCCGACCGGAACCACCTATCCCAACGGGGGCCAGTATCCCAACGGCCAGCAATCCGGCGGAAGCAACGCCGAGACCAGACCGCCGGCTGAACAGGCGCCGGAGCTGACGCTCCGCTGGGAAAGCGCCCTTCCTATCCACGAAGCCGTGATGAAGTCTCACGACAGGAACGCGCCCACGGTGGACGACGGCTATTACGCCCTGGCGGTCTACGGCGTTCCGACGCGCA
>PLGA01000197.1 GCA_003139735.1 Bryobacterales bacterium
ATCATCTTGTATTGGACAATTCTCCGGTGCCCGCCTTGAGTGCGAAAATGGTAGCGTCGAGCGTTGATGCTTCAAGGGCGCGGGTAGACCCCTTATGCCGGACCTGTTTGGACACGCGTTGAGCCTGGAGGCCAGATTGCGGCCTTCGAAGTGGGCCTTGGCCGTAGCCCTCGCGGGGGGGGCATTCAGGCTGGCGGTGCCTGCAGCTGAGGCCCAGCCGAGGTTTGAAGTCGCCTCGGTCAAGGTAGCGGGACCGCGCGTCCCTGGGGCCACGTACGAGATGCGTGGCGGCCCCGGAACGGGCGACCCAGGGCAGATTACCTATCCGCGCGTCGCGCTGAAAGTGCTGATGATGAGGGCGTATGGCGTTCGCCTCGATCAGATCCAGGGGCCCGACTGGCTCCTGACGGAGATGTATAGCGTCGTCGCGAAGGTCCCGCCAGGTACGACCCCCGAACAGTTCCGCTTGATGCTCCAGGGCCTGCTTGTGGAACGCTTTGGCCTTAGACTTCGCCATGAGACCAAGGATTTCCCGACCTACGAGCTAGTCGTGGCGAGCGGTGCTCCGGGAATCAGGCCCGTGCCGCCCGATCAGGACACGGCCCCCGCCGCCCCGCCTGGCGCCCTTCCACCCTTGGGGACCGATAGAAACGGCTTCCCCGTTCTGGCACCGGGCGCGCAAGGGGCCACGCTGGTGAGCGGCGGAATGGTGTACTCCACCTACAGAATGACGATGGCTCAGTTCGCCGAGGAATTGGCTCCCGTAGTATTCGGAGCCACCGGCGGTCCGACTGAACCCTTCGTCGTCGATAGGACCGGCTTGGGGGGAAAGTTCGAGTTCACGCTGCAATTCGCCTTACCCCTTTCGCCGATGCCGGGAGCGGACGCGGCCAATGCGGCCGGCCCCGACGACCCGTCGGGCGGCCTTAGCCTTTTCGTGGCCATCGAGAAGCAACTGGGCCTGAGGTTGGAGAAGGGGCGGAGATCCCCTATGGACCTGCTGGTTATCGAGCACGTGGAACGGGTCCCGACCGCGAACTGACGGCCGTGCGCTCAGGGGCGGGGCGATTCGGCGCGATCCCCCGGTGGCATCAAACGGCTGTCCGCGCCGCTGTGCAATTCCACCGGGAGCGGCCATCTGTGGCCAGGATGCGTCAGCAGGCCCTGCGCGGCGTCGGGCCCCCACGTCCCGCTTGCGTAATTCGGAAAATCGCTGGGAGGAATCGCCTTCCACACGTCGAGCACCGGCATTAGTATCCGCCAGGCCGCCTCCACCTGGTCGGCGCGCATGAATAGCGTGGCATCGTTGTTCACCACGTCCCAAAGCAAGGTCTCGTAGGCTTCCGGCGACGGCGTTTTGAAGCTCTCGCTATAGTTGAAGCGCATGTCCACCGGGCGCAACAGCAACTTCGCCCCGGGCAGCTTCGCCTGAAAACGCAGCATGATGCCTTCGTCGGGCTGGATCGACATTACGATCCTGGAGGGTTGCCAGTCGAGGGTGGCCTCCGCGGGAAACGACCGGTGCGGCACGGCGCGGAACTGGATGCCGATTTCCGAAGCCTGGCGGGTCATGCGCTTGCCCGTGCGCAGATAGAATGGCACATCCTGCCAGCGCCAGTTGTCCACGAACAACCGCAGCGCCGCGTAGGTTTCGGTTTGGGAATCGGGCGGCACGCCGTCTTCCTCGCGGTACCCGCACAGTTCTTTGCCGCCGTTCCAACCCTTGCCATACTGCCCGCGAACCGCGAACTCGTGGACCGCCTCTGGCGCAATGGGCCGGACCGCGTGAAGAACGTCGACTTTCTTGTTGCGAATCTCGTCGGCGTCGAAAGACACCATCGGCTCCATCGCCACCAGGCAGAGCAACTGCAGCAGGTGGTTCTGCACCATGTCGCGCAACGCGCCCGCGCCATCGTAATAACCGCCGCGATGTTCCACGCCCACTTCTTCGGCCACCGTGATGGTCACGTAGTCCACATAGCGCCGGTTCCAAATCGGCTCGAACAGCGGGTTGGCGAACCGGAACGCCAGGATGTTCTGCACGGTTTCCTTGCCCAGGTAATGATCGATCCGGAAAATCTGAGTTTCGTCAAAGGAACTGGCGAGAGTGCGGTTCAGCGCCATTGCGGACGCAAGGTCGTACCCGATGGGCTTTTCGACGACCAGTCTCGACCGTTCCCGGTCCGCCGACAGGCCGGCATAGTTCAGGAAGGTGGGAATCTCGCCGAACAGGAAGGGCGGGGTAGCCATGTAGAAAATGCGTTGGGCTTTGGATCCCCACTCCGTTTCCAACTCCTCGCACAGGCGGTTGAGTTCCGTGTAGGTCGCGTGGCTCTTGAAATCCCCTTGCAGGTAGCGGATATGCTTGGCGACATCGTTCCACTCCTTGGCCGCGACAGTCCCGCCGCGTGAAAACTCGTTCACTCCTTCATGCAGACGTTTGCGCAGCGCCTCCTCGCCGAGGTCGACGCGGTCCACCACGACGATCGAAAAATGGGCGGGAATACTCTGGCTTCGGTACAGGTCGAACAGAGCCGGCATCAGTTTCCGCCACGTCAGATCGCCTGCTCCGCCGAAGATGACGAACACGTTAGGTTCGAGCCGATCGTCTACTTTCACCGCCGCCCTCCCAGTCGAATTACCGCTGCCACAAGATGCGCGCGTCTTCCAAGGGTACCGCGACGCCGGCGCCGAACGGGATTGCGCGCACCGTGTAGTCGCCAGCCGGGCGCGTCGCGGGAACCGATGCCCGATAGGCGTAGCTTGCGGCGCCGCCCGCGAGTTGGCGAACGCGTTCCATTTCCTGCCTCACCGGAGCGTCGCCGTTGAGGCCGTCGGCATAAAGCTCCACTCGAACGGCCTTCGGGTCGAGGTCGTCCAGGTAAGCCTGAACCTCGAACACGCGCTGCGCGCCGTCGGTTTCCACTTTGACTTCACCCAGGCGCAAAGCGGCCCACTCGCGCTCCAGGCCCCGCCGCCAATCCACCACTTGCTTGCCCGCGGCGCCGCCATCCGCGGCGCGCGCGCGGTAGGCCGCCGCTCTCGGCAGGTAGTGCTGCTCGGTGTATTCGCGCACGGTGCGGTCGGCCGAGTATTGCGGGGTCAACCGCGCCATGCTTTCCCGCATGCGCGCTACCCAGGCCGTAGGAATGCCCTGTTCGTCACGAGCATAAAACTCGGGAATCACCTCTCGCTCCAGCACGTTGTAAAGCGCCTCGGCTTCGGCGGCGTCCCAAGCCGGATCGTCGTGATGTTCCTGCCCGTCTCCCAACGGCCAGCCGACTTCTGGAGTGTAGGCTTCCGCCCACCACCCATCCAACTCCGACAGATTGATGCCCCCGTTGACCAGCACCTTCATGCCGCTCGTCCCGCTCGCTTCCCAGGGCCGCCGCGGCGTGTTGATCCAGACATCCACTCCCTGCACCAGGTGCTCCGTGAGCAGCATGTCGTAATCGCTCAGGAAGCAGGCGTGGGGACGCACCTCGGGCCGATGGATGAACTGCGTCCATTGCTGGATCAGGTCCTGCCCCTCCCGATCCGCTGGATGCGCCTTGCCCGCGATGATCAATTGCACCGGACGGTGAGGATCGGTCAACAGCCGAAGCAGTCGCTGCGGGTCGTGCAGCAGCAGGTTCGGCCGCTTGTACATCGCGAAGCGGCGCGCGAAGCCGAGCGTCAACACGAATGGGTCCAGCAGACGGGCGGCGACTTCGACTTCCTCATGCGGCGCGCCCGATCCAGCCAGTTGCCGCGACAATCGTTCGCGCGTGTATTCCACCAGGGCCTTGCCCGCATCCATGCGGAACTGCCATAGCCTGGCGTCGGAAACCCGGCGTAGGTCCTGCTCCAGCGTCTCCACCGTCCCCAGCCATCGGTCGTGGCCGCAAGCCTCGGTCCACAGCGCGTCGGCCTCCGCCGAATCCCAACTCGGCGTATGGACTCCGTTGGTGACGTGGCCGACCGGAACCTCCTGTTCCGGCCATCGTGGAAAAAGGGGCGCAAACAGGCGCCGGCTGACCTCCCCGTGCAATCGGCTCACCCCGTTCACCGCTCCGCTGCCGCGGATGGCCAGGTACGCCATGTTGAAATCCTCACCCGCGTCGGCTGGGTCCTGCCGCCCCAGCGCCAGCAGATCGTACATGGAAATTCCCAGCTTCTTCTCGGCATAGCCCTTGAGGTATTGCTCCATGAGGCCGGGAGAAAAACGGTCGAACCCAGCGGCCACCGCCGTATGCGTGGTGAACAGATTACCCGCCCGCGTCGCCGCCAGCGCGACTTCGAAGGGCTGCCCCGTATCCTCCATAAAGGCTCGCGCACGTTCCAGAACGGCGAAAGCCGCGTGCCCTTCATTCAGGTGGCAAATCTCCGGTTGAAGCCCCAGCGCCCGAAGCAGCCGCCATCCACCGATCCCGAGGGCCATTTCCTGTTTGAGGCGCAACTCCGGCCCGCCCCCATACAGTTCGCTGGTGATTCCGCGATGGGCGGGATAATAATTCGCCGCGTCGTTGCTGTCCAACAGGTATAGTTTCACCCTGCCGACCTGGGCCTGCCATGCGCGCAGCCAGACCGCCCATCCAGGCAACGCAATCTCCAACCGCAGCCACTCTCCGTTCGGTTGGCGCACCGGCGTAATCGGCAACTGTCCGGNNCCGGGGTCGTTGTAGGGATAGAGCGCCTGTTGCTCCCCGGCGCTGTCGATGATCTGCCGAAAATAGCCGCGCTGATAGAGCAGTCCTACGCCGACCACCGGTACGCCCAGGTCACTGGCGGCCTTNNTCGCTCAACATGAATTCCATGCTGAAGTAAGCCACCGTGGTCAGGGGAGCCTGTGCGTGATTCCGCTGGAACCACGCGGGCGCCTTGGCCGCCTCGCGGTTGGCATCCACCAACCCATCTATCTTTTTCCGGAACTCGGGGTCGCCCAGCAGGCGCTCGATCCGGTCGCGCGAGACCGTCTGCANNTGCAGGACCACCCAGGGGTTATGTGTGATCGCCCAAAGTTCCTCGTCAAGCTGCCGCCAGACCTCGTCGGTCGCGTGGTTCCACGTTGAACGCAAATCCAGGGCTAATTCCGCCAGGGGATCGAACCCCTCGATTTCCGTAGGCAAGAGATTGTATGCGGGATGGCTGGCGCGTATACCCATGATGTTCCTCCCAGTGGCGCGAGCCTCCTGGCCTGCGTTCTTGCGTTCCGCCCCACTCCTTTAATTATCCCCAAAGCCGCCCCCCGCGGAAACGTGATTTCCCTTGACGTCCGCCCCCTTCGTGGTCTACCCTAGCTAACTAGGGAATTATGCGAACCGATCGTCTTCAGGGCGCACTCGAAATGCTCATCCTCAAGTCCCTCGAGCACAAGGATAATCACGGATTCGGAATTACTTTGCACGTGCAAACGGTGTCCGAGGGCCTGCTGCGCGTGGAGGAAGGCTCGCTCTACCCGGCGCTGCATCGGATGGAAAAGGAAAAGCTGATCGCGGGCGATTGGCGTACCACGGAAAACGGTCGAAGAGCGCGTTTCTATGCGCTGACGGCCTCTGGACGAAAGCGGCTGGCGGAGTCGGAAAACAATTGGACGTCGGTGGCCAAGGGCGTCCGGAAACTGCTGAGGTTCGCATGAAGACGCCGTGGGCGTGGCTCCGGCAGCGGCGCGGCCGCGCGTCCCAATGGCAGGACGAGCTGGATAGCCACCTCGCCATGCGCCAGGAGTGGCTCCACGCCGGCGGACTTCCGGCGGATGAAGCCCGCCGCGCCGCCCGCAAGCAATTCGGGAACGGCCTGCGCACGCTGGAGGACGTCCGCGCGGTCCACGTAACGCGATGGCTCGACGACTTCCTGCAGGATGCCCGCCTGGCCGTGCGCGGCTTCCGCAAGTCGCCCACCCTGGCGGTGGTAGCCATCGTGACGATTGCCGTGGGCGTCGGCGCCGCGGCGGCCATCTTCGGCGTGGTAGATCCCCTGCTGTTTCGCCATCTGCCCTATCCCAACGACCGGCAACTGGTCTCCATCGGGTACTTCGGCCCGGTGGATAACAATGAGTTCAACGTGGTCGCCAGCTACTTGGACTGGCGCCGTCAGCAGACCGCCTTTCAATCCATGACCTCCATGCGCCCGGCGCCCGCTTCGAATTGCGACCTGATGGCGGAGGAAACGCCTTTGCGCGTCAACTGTGTTTCGGTGGAGGCGAATTTCCTCCGGATGCTGGGAGTCCGGCCGGCCATCGGGCGCGATTTCACGGCGGAGGACGACCAACCGCACGCGCCTCCCGTGGCGCTGCTGTCGTTTCCGCTCTGGCGGAGCAATTACGGCGGCGATGCGCGCATCGTGGGCCAAAAGGTGACCGTGGACGACGAGCGCGTGACGGTGGCCGGCGTGCTCCCCGAAGGCTTCGAGATGCCGCAACTGGGCGCGGCGGACATTCTGATGCCCGAGCAACTCGATCCCACCCGCCCGCGCGAAGCGAATTCCAGCGGGTTTCTTCGCACCTTCGCGCGCTTGCGCCCCGATGTTTCCATCGAACAGGCGCGCACGCAAATGCTGCCGCTGTTTCAGCAGACCACGCAACTGGATGTCCCCAAGGAACTCCGCTCGGAGGTGCGCCTGGTAATCCGCTCGCTGCGCGACCGCCAGATTCACGACGTCAAGCTGGCTTCCTGGATGTTGCTGGGCGCGGTGCTGGCCCTGTTGCTGCTGGTGTGCGCCAACGTGGCGAATCTTCTGCTGGCGCGGGCCGCGGCGAGGCGGCGGGAACTGGCCGTGCGAGCCGCCATCGGCGCGGGCCGCGCACGGCTGGTCCGTCAACTGCTCACCGAGAGCATGGTGCTGGCGCTGGCCGGCGGTTTGCTCGGGTGCGGCGTCGCGTGGGCCATGCTGCGCACTCTGATCGTCCTGGCGCCGGAGGGCTTGCTGCGCGCCGGCCGAACCGCTCTCGATGGCCGTGTGCTGCTCTTTGCGCTGGCCGCATCGCTTGCCGCGGCTTTGCTTTTCGGCATGGCGCCGGCGCTGGAACGGCCGCGCGCCGAATCGCTGGCGGGTTCGCGCGTGGCCGGCGCCGCCCGCACGCTCTTTCGGAGATGTCTGGTGGCCGCGCAGGTGGCTATTTCCCTGGTGTTGCTGACCGGCGCGTCGCTCTTTGTACGCAGCTTCTGGAAGCTCCAGAACGAACCGCTGGGCTATGAGCCGGAGCATCTGCTCACGGCGTCCTTCACCTTGCGCGAGGCGCGCTACGGGCCGCAGGCGTCGCAATCGGCGTTCTTCCGTGACCTGGAGGCCAAGTTGAAGCGGATCCCCGGCGGCGGCTTGTTCGCGCTCAGCGATTCCATCCCCCCGCGCGGCTCCATGGGCCGTCCGTATTCCAACATTCGCATCGCGCAACATCCTCCCGTTGCGCCCGATGGCGGCATGGTGGAGTTCCGTTGGGTGACTCCGGGTTATTTCCGCACGATGGGCATTCGGATTGTCTCCGGGCGCGCGTTTGAGGAAAGCGAGCGCGCGTCGGGCGATTCGCCCGTCATCCTGAGCGCCTCGCTGGCGCGGCGATTGTTCGGCGCCGAAAACCCGTTGGGCCAGCAGATCGCCTTGGACGGGGACGCCCACTGGTGTCCTATCGTGGGGGTGGCGGCCGACACGCGGAACAACGGCTTAACAGAAACGGACCCCGAGTATTACCGCCTGCGGATGGACAATGCATCGCTGCCGCGCGGCGGCGTGGCGTTATTCCGGACGCCGCTCGCGCCCGCCACATTGGCGAGGTGGGTGCGCAAAGAGGTGGCCGAAGCGGATTCGTCGCTGCCGGTAACGTTCCAAGCCATGCCGGAGCGCGTCGGGCAGTTCCGCGAGCAGCCCCGCTTCGTGGCCACGCTGGTCGGGTCGTTCGCCGTGTTTGGCCTTTTGCTCGCGGCGGTGGGGCTGTACGGCGTCCTGTCGTTCCTAGTGACGCAGCAGACCCAGGAGATCGGCGTCCGCATGGCCTTGGGCGCGCGCCCCAGAGACATCGCCTTCGAGATCCAGTCCCACGCCGGAGCTTGGACGGGAATCGGCATTGTGGCCGGCGTGCTGTGCTCGTTGGCGGTCACGCGGATGGTAAAGGGCCTGCTGTTCGGCGTGGCGCCGGACGACCCGCTGTCGCTGGCTGCCGGGATTGCCGTTTTGGCATTGACCGCCGTGCTCGCCGCCTGGATTCCCTCCCGCCGCGCCACCCACGTAGACCCCATGGTGGCGCTGAGGTACGAGTAGCGGGCGGATTGGCCGAAATGCACCACCGCGGTGCTTTCCGGCCAGCTTCCGTGATCTGGAACTATCGTATTTTCAATGGATTAAGTTTGGCACGCCGGGTGCAATCCACAGGGCACGAGGCACTCAACATGACCCGCATTCGAACTCGCGCATTTCCCGGAACCCTTCCTTCGATTGGCCTGATTTTGTTCGCCGCGGCCGGCATCGCCGCCGCTCAGGACCAACAGCCCGCTCCGCCACAGACCCAAAACCCGGCGACGGGTGGATGGCGGCGGTTCAACGACCCGGCTCCGGCCCAAGCCGCGCCGGCGCCCGATCCCGAGCCGGTGGACCGCAGCGGCGAGCCGTCCCAGACGCCTCCGCAGGCGAACGTGCCCCCGACGCCTCCGGCGAACCATCCGCCCGCGTATGTTCTTCCCCCTGAACTGACCCTCAAGCCCGGCACATTCGTCTCGGTGCGTACGAACGAAATGCTCTCCTCGAACCGCAACCTGGCCGGCGATGGGTTTTCGGCGGTCCTGATGCAGCCGTTGGTGGTCGATGGGGTGGTCGTGGCGCAACGCGGCCAAACCGTGTATGGCCGTGTGGCGCAGGCGCAGAAGTCTCACGCCACTACTCCATCGAGCCTGGCGCTCGAACTGACCGGATTGACCTTGGTGGACGGTACGCAGTCGCCGCTGCAGTCGCAGTTGGTTTCCTGGGAGGGCGGCAAGACGCCGGCCGGCGTGCAGGCCGGGACGATAATCGGCACGACGGCCGTGGGCGCCGGAATCGGCGCAGCCGTGGGCTGGGGCACTGGGGCCGCGATTGGCGGGGGCGCGGGACTGGCGGTGGGAGCCATCGCCGCGCTGGTGACGCGCAATCATCCGACCGTGGTCTACCCGGAAACGGCTATGACTTTCCGCATCAATGCGCCGCTGGTCGTCTCGACTGCTAATGCGCCGCAAGCCTTCCGTTACGTCAGCCCGAACGATTACGCCCGCCAGGCGCCGCTGCAGGCCCGTACCGGCCCTCCCGTAGGGCCGTATTCCACCCCGCACGCCCCGTACGGTCAGTATTATGCTCCCTATTACGCTCCCTACCCCTACGGCGTTTACCCGTATGGTTATTGGGGGCCGTACTACGGCGGTGTGGGCTTTGGCATAGGGTTCGGCCGTGGTTTCCGCGGATGGCGATAGGGCTGCGTCCCTCACCCGCGACGGCTAATGAGCTTCAAAACGGTTGCGGGCATCCCACGTCCGATGCCGCTCGCCGCGCCGGTAATCGCACGATTCCTAAAGTTTCTTTACCGCTCCGTGGAGGGCGCTCCGGGTGGGGCGGGCCTCCTGGCCGGCCTCCTGGCCTGCCTTCTTCATCCCGATGATCCTCGCCCGGAAGGCAGGCGGGCCCACAAACGCCATGGGCGCCCCGGCCCGCCCCACTACCCTGCACTAGCGGGAGTTTATTAGGA
>PLGA01000025.1 GCA_003139735.1 Bryobacterales bacterium
CTCGGATGATTGCGGTCGCGCATCGTCATGGAGTCGATGTCGCGCTGCCACCATTCGTCGAAATACAGGTGATAGTCCTGCGGGTTCTTCTGGCGCTCCCAGCAATCGAAGGCTTCGTCCATCACCACCATGCCCAACCGGTCGCAGGCATTCAGGAAGGCGGGCGAAGGCGGATTGTGACTGGTGCGTATGGCGTTGAAGCCGGCCGCTTTCATCAGCTCGACGCGGCGCTCCTCGGCGCGGTCGATGACGGCCGATCCCAGCAGCCCGTTGTCGTGGTGCATGCAGCCGCCCTTGAGCTTGAGCGCCTCGCCGTTGATTCGCAGGCCGCGTTCGGAATCCACCTCGACCTTGCGGATGCCGAATGGAGCCGCGGTATGGTCTATCGTCTGGCCGCCGGCAAGCAGTTCGACTTCCGCCCGGTACAGCACCGGCGTCGCCAGGGACCACAGTTTCGGTCCGCTCACCGTGAACGTCTGTTCCACGCGCGCGATGCCGCCGGAGGCCACGGACTGCGCGGCATCGTGCGAACCCGCCGCGCCGCCGGCCGAATCGACGAGGCGCACGCGAACCGTCACGTTCTGCGAGGCGTTCGAGCGGTTCTCCACGTTGACGGCGACTTTGACGGTAGCCGAGCCCTGCGAGACGTCTGGAGTGGTGACATATACGCCCCACAGCGGAAGGCGCACTCCGCCGGTCACGTTGACATGGACATGCCGGTAGATGCCCGATCCGGAATACCAGCGGCTGGTTTTGCCCTCGTTGCGCACGCGCACCGCCAGCACATTCTCGCCGTCGCGCCGCAGGTGAGGCGTCAGGTCGTAGGCGAAGCTGGTGTATCCGTACGGGTGATTGCCCAGCAGGTTGCCGTTCAGCCAGACGTCGCTGTTCATGTAGACGCCGTCGAAGACAATCTCCACTTGTCCGCCCGCCGGCACGCCAGCCGCCGAGAACCGCTTGCGATACCAGCCCGTGCCGCCCACGAACCAGCCGGTGTCGCGTCCGCCCGGGCTGAGTTCGGAATCGAAAGGGCCCACCCGCGTGGGAAGCACGGTGGATCCCCAGACCGCGCCCTCGCCGCTTTCCGCCTCGGGGCGGGGCGGTAGAGCTTCGACGCTCCAATCGTGAGGCAGGTCGAGGGTCCGCCATGCGCCGTCGTTGAAGTCGGGGCGTTCGGCGCCGGGAGCGTCGGCGCGCAGGAACCGCCAGCCTTCGTCGAAATTCTGATCGCGCCCGGTTGCGATGGCCGCGGCGGGCCGTGCTGCCGGCGCGGGCTGGGCCGTCCCGCCCGTTTGCCCGGCCAAAGGCACCGCAGCCAGCAGCGCAAACGCCTTCAGCGCATCCCTGCGGCGAAAGCCCTCGGCTTCCACGGGCAGGCCCTGCTTCAACTCTTCGTTATCCCTGTGCACGTGCGACTCCTCTCGGATTCGAAAAGGGCGATCGACACAGAACCGCGCGGGCGGGAAGACCCCACCTTCACGGATCTCCCGACCCGCTTGGCTCCGTAGTGTTGCTGTGACCGATGTTCTAGGCCTTCGCTCTTCGAAGGACTGTCGGCGGCGGTGTCGCTTGCGCTGCTCCCCGTCCGCCTGCCGCGCCGGCTCTCCCGCCCGCGGCGAAATTTCCCGACGACGGGTCCGAACCGTCCGGCGGAGGGCCGATCACGGGCTGTGGTCCAGTGGGAGGCTCAGCCGCGGCCCCGCGTCTGCCCCCACCAGCGCCACCCGCGCCGCCACGGCCACCCGCTGCGCCGCCGCCCGTCCTGGTAAGCTCAATCTCGTCGCCCTTCACCACTCCCGTGTAGGTAACAGTAGCGGCGGTAAACGAGATGTTGGCTCCATCCACCTTTCCATCTTCTATCGGTGTGGGCTCATCGCCGCCGCCAGCGCGGCCACCGCCGCCGCCGCGGCCGCCACCACCGGCGCCTTCAATGGTTCCGGTGAGAGTGTTCCCATTTTGCTTGAACGTGAAGATGCCGCCCACGCCCCCGCCGCCGCGGCCGCCACCACCACCGCCGCGGCCAGCCGCCGCTACCACAGGCGCCGGCCTCCACAGGCCCGTGATGCCCTGGCCGGTCGGGATTTCGCGCTCCCATACCGGAGCGTGCGGACGCAGCTTCACGGCACTCGAGCTGATCGTCACGCTCGACGCCGTCAAGCCCGGCGAACTGGCTTCCACCGTGATGCTTCCCGCCGTTTTCGTGGCTTGCACCAGAGCCATGCAGTACCCGTTGAACGCCTTGCGCGTGCTCCCAATGTCGGATTCGTGGTTGGTCGGATCGCCGTTCCCCGTGCCCTTCACCGCGCCCTGGCCCGTCACCCGGAAGTTCACCTGGTTATCGGCGATCGGCTGGGTGCGGCCCTGCGCGTCCTGCACCTCCACCGCGAACATCGCGATGTCTTCCCCGTCCGCCGATACGGCCGTGCGATCCGCCGTCAGCACTAGCTTCGCCGCCGGTCCCGTGGTCTCCCGCTTGGCCGTCATCACCTGCTGCCCGCCCTTGAATCCGCGGGCCTCCAGCGTGCCCGGCGCGTAGGTCACGTTCCACGCCAGGTGTTGGTTTTTCACCACGTCCTTCGCGCCCTGGCTCTGCCCGTTGAGGAACAGCTCCACCCGGTCCAGGTTCGAATGCACCCACACCGCGATCAGCTTCCCCTCATACCCCGGCCAGTTCCAGTGCGG
>PLGA01000205.1 GCA_003139735.1 Bryobacterales bacterium
GCCCGGAACTTGGCGATCTCCTCCAGAAAGCCGTTATGGGAGTTGAAGAAGAAAGAGAGCCGCGGCGCGAACGAATCCACCGTCAAACCGGACTGCAAGGCGGCTTCGATGTAGGCGATGGCGTTGGCGAAGGTGAACGCCAGCTCCTGCACGGCNNNNGTCGTTCTGAATCGTGCCGGAGAGCCGTTTCCAATCGGCTCCCTGGCGGCGGCCCACCAGTGCATAGCCGGCCAGCAGAATGGCGGCTGTGGAGTTGATGGTCATGGAGGTGGAAACGTCCTGGAGCGGGATCTCGCGGAAGAGCGTCTCCAGGTCGGCCAGCGAGGAGACCGCGACGCCTACGCGGCCGACTTCTCCGGACGCCATAGGGTGGTCGGAATCGTAACCCATCTGCGTCGGAAGGTCGAAAGCGACCGAAAGCCCNNACTGGCGCATGGTCCAGAGCCGGTTTCGGTACATGTCGCGGTAGATGCCGCGCGTAAAAGGGAATTCGCCAGGATGACCCAGCTTCTGGTTCATGAGCGTGAAATCTTATTTGCTCGACGGAAAGCATCGACGCCGTACCAAACCATGAGGAACGTGGCGGCTCCGGCGACCAACATGTGCCCGGTCTTGCCCTGCCATGCGTAACGTGCCGAATAGAACCCGAAGCTCGCCCCTAAGCACAAGAAAATGAAGCCGATTACTTCATTCCAAAGGGCGTGGGCGGGCTTCACGATGGCGGGTATGATATGCTGGTAAAACTGTCTGCCGACGCGGATTGCCTGGCGTTGCCGCACGCCTCCATCCTAACAAAGCGCGCCCCGTTGCGCGCCAGCTATGGCGTCCGGCCGGAGAAGCGCCGATATAACCAACGGTATTGGTTGTGAATCGGAATGGCCTCCACTACAATCGATACGGGTGGTGGGCCCATGCGCGGAACGCCGGAGCTTTCCGGCGCATCCACCAATTAGGGAGGAGTTGTGGAAGAACCCTTGAAGCGCCTCATGCAGGAACTGGGAAACGNNGGAAACGCGATCAACGATTCCCTCTCCGAATCCGAACGGATCGCGGAAGCGATCGGCGAAATCAAGAAGGCCGGCTACGACGTCTTCCTGGTGTTGGAAGCGACTATAGGCTTCAACCGAAGGGACGAGAACGCCGACGAAGAAGAGGCGGAAGATGCCGAGGCGGCCGAAGCGCCGCCTAAGACCGTATTCGAGACCACCGGGAAAATCAAGCTGACATCCCAGGACCACCGCTTCCTCCGCGCCCTGAAGATCGCCGTGGACGACGAAAAGTAGCCGGGCNNAAGACGGTTCCGATGACGATAGACGAACGCCTCGAGAAGCTCACCGAACGCCATGAAGCCTTGGCCCAGGCTATGGAGCTCAACGCCAGCTTGCAGCGCGACCACGACCAGCGCATGCGTCAAGCTATTGAATCCCTTAGTCAAGGCGTCGAAGCCCTCGCCAGTCTGCACGCCGACAACGAGCGGCGGATGGGCGGCATGATGGACGCCATCACCCGGCTCGGTAACATCGTGGCCGACCACGATATTCGGCTCGACAATCTCGAACGCCGCCAGTAGCCGGGGCGGCGGTTACGGAAACCGGCGCACCGCCTCTTCATAGACTTCCCAGGTTTGGCGGACGGCTTTCTCCCACGTGAACAGCCGCGACCGCGCGAGGCCGCGGGCAGCTAGATCCTGCCTTAAGGCTTCGTCGTCCGCCAGTCCCCGGAGGGCCGCGATCAAAGCTTGCGTGTTTTCGGGATCCACCAGGATAGCCGCATCGCCCGCCACCTCGGGCAGGGCGGACCGGTTTGAAGTAAGCACCGGAGCGCCTCCCGCCATGGCCTCCAGGACGGGCATGCCAAAGCCTTCGTCGAGCGACGGGAAGGCGAATATGGCGGCGCGGGCGTACCACGCCGCCAGATCGTCCGGCTCCACATAGCCTAGAACCGAGATACGTTCCCGCGCCGGGCTGCTCTCAATGCGCGCGCGAATCCGGTCCGCGCCGTAGCCAAACGACCCAACCAGCGCCAGCCGCCATTCACGGTCCAGCGCCTCGAAGGCCTCAACCAGCCGCGTCACGTTCTTGCGGGTCTGGATGGCGCCAACGTGGAGCACCACCTTTTCGCGCGGCTGGCCGGCCCGGCGCGGATAGGCCAGCGGCCGGATTCCGTGGCGCACAACCACCACCCTGGACGCTTCCACGTCCAACAGCGAAACAACCTGCGTCTTGGTGAATTCGGAGACCGCGATCAGGATGCCGGCGCGCTCCGCCGCATGGCGCGCCTGGGCCGTGAATCGGGCGCGGAACTCGGGGGTGGAATACTCGCCCGTCATAACGAAGAGATCGTGAAACGTCGCGACCGCCCGGCGCAAGGGCAGGCGCGGCAGACGCTGATTCAGACCATGAAACACATCGGCAAAACGAGGGCCAAGCGGTTCGGCCAGCAATCGACGGCGCGCATTCGGCGGTAGCTCGCCGCCCCACGCCCGCAAATAGCGATGCGGGCGGTAGCAGAAATCGAAACGCGTCTCGGGATGGGACACGGCCATCCCGAGCAGGATCTCGCGGGAATAGAGACCCACGCCCGAAAGCCGCTCGCCGATGCTGTAGGTTGCGTCCAGCGCGATTTTCAAGCCAGATTGTATTCTTTCATTTTTCGATACAGCGTGGTACGGCCGATTTTCAGCAGGTGCGCCGCCTTTGCGCGCTCGCCGGCGGTCGCCTCCAGTGCGTTGCGGATGGCCAGCGCCTCGCTTTGTGGGAGGGAAATCACCGGGCTCTTGGGCGGCAGGGTGAAGCTCTCGGCGGGAGTGCTCTCGACCGCCTTCGAAAGACGATTGAGCGTGGAGGCCGCCATGTGATTCTGCAGCGCCGAGGGGATGTCGGAAAGCTGTAAGGCGCCGTCCGAGTGCAGGGCCGACATGCGATCGATGGCGTGCTTGAGTTCCCGCACGTTCCCCGGCCAATCGTAGGAGAGGAGCGCGTTGCGGATCTCCCAGGGAGGGGGAAAGGCCGGAAGTCCGGCGGCCCGGCTCATGGCAAGAAAGTGATCCACCAGTTCCGGGACGTCTTCCTTGTGTTCGCGTAGCGGCGGCAGGTGGATCACGAGCACGCGCAACCGGTACAACAGGTCCTGGCGGAACCGGCCGGCCGCGACTTCGGCATCCAAATCCCGGTGCGTGGCGGCGATAATGCGCAGATCGGCTTTGCGCCACTGCAACCCGCCGACCGGCCGGAATTCGAGCTCCTGGATCAGCCGTAACAACTTGACCTGCATGTCC
Organism: Bryobacterales bacterium; assembly: GCA_003139735.1. Classification (GTDB taxonomy): domain Bacteria; phylum Acidobacteriota; class Terriglobia; order Bryobacterales; family Bryobacteraceae; genus BOG-224. The sequence continues at coordinate 3,278 of PLGA01000205.1, forward strand.
AACTGCAGATCCCCAATTTCGTCGAAGAAAGCGGTCCCGCCGTCGGCCAGTTCCACGAGGCCCTTCTTGTTCTCCACGGCGCCGCTGAACGACCCTTTTACGTGCCCGAACAGCTCGCTCTCCATGAGCGTTCCCACCAGCGTTCCGCAGTCGATGGGCACGAACTGACCCCGTGGGTTGGCCTCGTAGATGGCGCGAGCCACCACCTCCTTACCCGAACCGCTCTCACCCAGCAGCAGGACCCGAAGCCGGTTCGCTGAGGCCTTCTCGATGAGCCGCCGGACCGCTCCGATCTTCGAGGACGATCCCACCAGCGAGTGGTCCCCGCCCGTTACGGGGCGCGTCATGATTCTTTCACTGATCAATTCGTACAACGAAGCCGGTGATTTTCTCAACAAAATTTTCGCGGATGCGTTGCGCGAGGGCCTCGGCCGCCTCCTGGGTGGCTTCGGCGCCCACCAGAACGCGCCACACGTCCGGGTTTCTTGAGCGCAGCACAACTCTAGCGGAGCCATAGCGGGCGGCCATCTGCGCGCGCAACCGGTCCGCGTTGGCGCGTTGGGTGAAAGCCCCCACCTGGACTCCAAAGAGGGCTGGCGCCACGGTTGGGGGATCCCGGATGACCACCAAGCGCACACGCCCGGTACCCGGACCGATCAGGTCGATTTGCCTTGCCGCCGCGTGGGAAAGGTCGACGATGCGGCCATCGACGAACGGGCCGCGGTCGATGATCCGGACCTCCACGCTCTTCCGATTCGCCAGGTTCTCCACCCGGACCCATGTGTTCAGGGGCAGTGTGCGGTGGGCCGCTACCAACGTCTCCATGTCGTAGATCTCGCCGTTGGCGGCAAGCCGGCCGTGATAGGGATAACCATACCAACTGGCGATGCCGGTTTCGGTGTATCCGGGACGGACGGCGGGGGGTGGAACGGGCGCCCGTGCGCCGTGCTTGTGGGCGCAGCCGGCGGCGGCAAATGCGGCCAAAGCCAGCGCCACAAAAGCGGTCCAGCGGGCGAGAAACATTGCCTCGATTATGGCATGACAGCCGCGGGACGGAAATATCATGGGAGCGGATGGAACTTTTCGCCCCGCCAGGACAATACTGTATGAGAGGCATTTCCATGCCGCTCGGAACTTCTGGAGGCTGGCTGATGAAGAAGAGCGTGATAGTTCTCGGGCTGTGCGCCGTGGCGACCCTGTTCGCGCAGGGACCGGGTAGGGGTCCTGGCCGCATGGGTCCCGGCGCCCCCGGAGGGATGATGGGAATGGGGCGTGGGGGCGAAATGGCTCGCACGGTCGCCGGCGCCCCTTACTCCGCCGTGGAGGTGACGGAAAGCACCCAAACGCTTCCGAACGGCAATGTGATCTCGCGGACGACCCAGTCGAATGTGTACCGCGACGGCATGGGCCGCGTCCGCACCGAAACCACGCTGCCGCAACGGGGCCCGGCGGGACAAACGGCCGGGCAGACGCCTCGCACGTTCGTCAGGATCCTCGATCCGGTGGCGGGAGTGTCCCGTGAGCTGGATGCGGAAGCCAAGGTATCGCGCGAAATGTCGATGCCCAATTTCGCCGGCCGCGGAGGCGTCAACGGCGCGCCTGGCGGCCGTGGTCCCCGGCCCGACGGCGCGGCTCGGCCCAATCCCCGCGGCGCCACGGCCGACCCCAACGTGGCCGTTGAATCCCTGCCGGCGCAGAGCATCAACGGCGTGCTGGCGGCCGGCACGCGCGTGACGCGCACCGTTCCGGCAGGCGAGATCGGCAATGCGCAGGCAATTCAGACGGTGCGGGAGACCTGGGTGTCTACCGACCTCAAGCTGACCGTGCTGGTCCGGGAGAGCGACCCGCGTTTCGGGACCACCACCACGCAGTTGACCAACATCGTCCGGAGCGAGCCCGATCCGTCCTTGTTCCTGGCGCCACCGGACTATAAGGTGGTCAAAGGCGGCCGCGGTCCGGGCGGAATGATGGGCCCGATGGGCGGCCGAGCGTCGAACCGTCAGGCAAACTAGCGCCACGACCGCTAGAAACGACTCCATTC
>PLGA01000649.1 GCA_003139735.1 Bryobacterales bacterium
AGGGCTTTCACTTCCTGCCCGATGACCTTGCCCTGCTGGGCGAGCAGGTCCGGGTCCCAGGTGGCGGCCATGGCGAGCCCCGCCGGGAAGGCCGTACTGGTGATGCGGACGGCATTGGCGGCGTTGGTTACCGCGGAGCTGCCGGTCCACGCCCGCACGCCCATGGGTCCATCGGCCATCTTGATGGCGGGAATGCCGAGGCGTTCGTTGGGCTGGCTCTCCATCCAGCCGGAACCGGCCAGCATGGCCACTTTTTCCTCCAGGGTCATGCGCTGCAACAGGTCGGCGATGCGCGCTTCCACCCCGAGTTTGGCGTTCTTATATGGCGGCACGGCGGTCTCCTTTGCCGGTTGCGCCAGCAACCATCCGGCCGCCATCACGGCGGCACAGCCGAGCAGTGTCCCACGCATCCGCATTTTTCTCACCGCTTTCCGCCGGCAATTAGGGGGCGACCAGTTCGGGTTTCGCACCCCCGCGCTTACCGGTGTTTCCCGGGCACTCGCGTCGCTTTCCCGCGACCCGTGGCCCCGGGGGACGCAGCATCCCCCGTATCGTNNTTCCAGTTGATGGCCACTTCGTTGGCGGAGTAAGCGCCCTGATCGTCCAGGTATATCTTCGCCGGAGGCAGATCGGGCGACACCTTGCGCATGACGTCATCCTGCCGGCCGCGGTTGGGCCCGCCGGAAAGCAGTCCCGGCCAAGGCTCCTCATTGTTATCCGCGGCGCTCAGCCGATGATGCGGATGGCGGAAGGGATTTTCCCCCACACGGGTGACGAACGACAGCGAAAACGTGTTCCGGCCGAGCAGGTAGTGCAGATCTTCCAGCGCCGCCTCGCGGTAGCGTGTATTGTTCGCCAGCGCGTCGGCGATCAGCAACTCCATGCCGTAATTCGCCAGCACCCCGTTCGAGCCCCAGATGTAATCGCGGTTGGTCAGGCTGATGCGGTATCCGTTGGACTCCTGCCGCTTGGCGATTTCGTCGGCGGCCCCGATCAAGTCGTGGCGGATGGCGTTCACCGCCACTGGATCCCCGCCCTTGCCCATGGCGTAAGTCCACAGCGCCAGCGAACCCACGTTGGCCCACGAAGGGGGTTCGGCTTCTTCGGTAACGGTGGGCTTGCGGAACGCGGCGTAGTGGTCCAGAAAGTAGCTCGCATAGGCCTTGTCGCCGGTGGAGCGGAACAGTTCGGCCGCGGCCCACAGACGCTCGTCGGCGCAATTTCCGTCGCCGTAGGCGCCGGTCGAGACGCCGGGGGGATTGCGGAAGGTCACGTTGGGATACTTTTCGAGCCAGGCCCACGCCTTCTGCGCGGCCCGCAGGCATTTGCCGCCGAACGCCGGATTGGTGGGCTCGTAGACCCGGCCGGCGATGGCCATCACGGCGGCGAAATCGCCCGTGGCGCAACTGCTCTTGAACGGCTCCTTGCCGGTGCCTATGACGTAACTGATCAGCGTGTCCTTCTCCGGCATGATGAAGTCGCAGAACTTCTCGCTGGTCTGCTTGTGCCAGACTCCGCCGTCCTCATCCTGCATGGAGAGCATCCAGTCGAGGTTCCACTTGATCTCGTTGAGAATGTCGGGCGTGCGGTTGCCGGATTCGGGGATGTGCAGGCTGACGCTTTTCACGCGATCGGCGAACATCTCCCAGGTCCACAGCAGCGTGGCGGTGGTGATCCCGGAGTTCACCACGTAACGGCCATAGTCGCCGGCATCGTGCCAGCCCTTGGCGGAGATTCGCGGGCCGGACTTGCCGGAGGACGCGTGCCAGGCGCCCGCGAGGTGACAGGCGTCGTGCTTGTAGCCGGGGAACTCGGGCCCCAGATCCACCGCCGCGCCGCATCGCTGCCCGTAATAAGAGCGCATGGCGAGGTAGAAGGCGCGCTCATAGACGTTGGCGTCGATGGCGAACTCCCAACTCCTGCCGACGTCTGGAACTTCCAGGTAATACTTGCCGGCTGCTCGGAACGCGCTGAAATCGGCCGCCTGGACGTTGTCCCCGGAATCAGCGTCGGCCACGGCCGGGCCGAGTTTCCCTCGGAACACGACGGCGCCGCCCGAAACGCGCCGCAGGGTGAAATCGCTAGCCGGGTGTTCAGCGGCCACCAACGCGATCTTGGGAGCGCCGGGCCGATAACCCACCTGATCGACCTTGATGGCAGCGCTAGGAGCCGCGGGCTGGCCGCCCGTCTGACCAGCGCCGGACAATCCGAAAACCAGCGTGGCGAGGCCCGCGATGAGGAGAACCGTTATCGGTTTCATAAGACCTCATTCTAGCGGTCCGCGCATGGGTTTGTGGTCTTACATTGCGGCGAGCGCGGCCCGTCCGCTTACGAGAGCGGTGGCTTGATCGTGGCGTCGAATGGCGCTGGCCATCGACTTGACGTGAGGCATGGCGCGGATTAACTTCTCCGAGTCCGGAACGCGCGAGGGCCACTTGGCATCCGAGCGATCCGTCTTGTACGGTTTGTACGAAGGCGCGGACATCTGGTGCATCTCGTAAAGCGCCTGGTTGCAGGATTCGATCTGGCCATCCCACGCCGCTTCGTCGGCCGCTTCCAGCGTCCGCAGGATGCCTTGCAGCAAAGTTTTGGTGCTATCGTACAACATGGTAAGCCTCATTTCGTACCGAGACGTTGCGCCAAACCGGAGCCTTGGGCTGGCTCTGACGACACCCAAACAACCTGGTTAGGTCGGCGGGACAAGTCAATATTGGTATTGTAGCACACCCCGAGTCGTGGTACACTAAAGGCGATTTGATGATTTCGCCGATTCCAGGTCGACCTTTCTAGCGTTCTCTATTCCCGCTACTTTCGTCCGCCCCCCAATTAGCTTCCTTCAAATCTGTAAAGGACAAACTAACGATGAAGAACATTTATGTTGGGAACCTCAGTTTTGGGGCTACCGAAGACTCCGTTCGTGCGCTTTTCGAAACGCACGGGACGGTTGGACGCGTGAACATCTGCACGGACCGCGACACTGGGCAACCCAGGGGTTTCGGATTTGTAGAAATGGCCAACGATGGCGAAGGCGAGAAGGCGATTGCCGCTCTGAACGGCACGGACCTGGATGGCAGGACGCTGAACGTCAACGAAGCCCGCCCGAAGACGGAGCGTTCCGGCGGCGGCGGCGGCGGCGGATACGGACGGAAGCGCTGGTAAGCTCTTAATTCCGGCGGCCCCGGTCCGGACGACAATTCGCCGGATCGGGGCCGTAACAGCGGAACCTTGTGCGCGGCGACGGCGCCGGGTTGGCCGGTGGGCCTAATGCCTGAAGCTTTGGTGCGGATGAGAGGACTTGAACCTCCACACCCTTGCGGGTACATGGACCTGAACCATGCGCGTCTGCCAATTCCGCCACATCCGCACGAACAAGAGACAGGCGACAAAAGGCGATCGCCTGCCCCACTGGGCTACTAAATCTATTCTCCCACGCTAGACGACGTCCACGCCCATGCTGCGGGCGGTGCCTTCCACGGATCGCATGGCCGCCGCCACGTCGAAGCAATTCAAGTCAGGCATCTTGATCTTGGCGATCTCTTCCACTTGCTGGCGCGTGATCTGGCCGACCTTGTTCTTGTGAGGCTCGGCCGACCCCTTCGCCAGGTTCACGGCGCGCTTGATTAACACCGGGACGGGCGGCGTCTTGGTGATAAACGTAAACGAGCGGTCCGAGAAAATGGTGATCACCACCGGGATGATCAGGCCTTCCTGGTCCTTGGCGGACGTCTTGGCGTTGAACGCCTTGCAGAAATCCATGATGTTGACGCCCTGCGGACCGAGCGCCGTGCCTACCGGGGGCGCCGGCGTGGCCTTCCCGGCCGGAATCTGCAGCTTGACCTGCGCGGTAACTTTCTTTGCCATACGTTAAACCTTTTCCACTTGCAGAAATTCCAGTTCCACGGGAGTGGCGCGGCCGAAAATGGTCACCATCACGCGCAGTGTGCCGCGTTCCGGGTTGACCTCGTCCACCTTGCCTGAGAAATTCGCGAACGGCCCGTCGACGATGCGCACCGAATCGTTTTTCTCGAACGTCGTCTTGGGACGGGGCCGCTCCGCCGAGGACGCCTGGCGGTAGAGCACCTGGTTGACTTCTTCGGCGCTGAGCGGCACCGGGGCGTTTCCTCCGCCTACAAAACCCGTGACGCGCGGCGTGTTCTTGACTTCGTGCCAGAGCGCGTCGTTCATTTCCATTTCGACCAGCACGTAGCCCGGATAGACCAGGCGCTTGCTGGTCACCTTCTTGCCGTTGCGCATTTCCACCACCTCTTCGGTGGGGATCAGGATCTGGCCGATCTTGTCCGCGAACCCGAAGGCTTCGGCGCGCGTGCGCAAGGATTCCGCCACCTTGTTCTCAAATCCCGAGTAGGTGTGGATGATATACCACTTCTTGGACGCCGAGTCGTCGTATGCCGGGGCCGGCGCGGCGCCCGGGACGACGGCTTCTCCCGGCGCGGCGGCGAATTCCTCGGGGGCCTCCGTCGCGGCCTCGGAGGCGGACTGCTCGTCGAATGGTTCGCTCTCTTCGGTATCCATGCCCTGCCTATTTCGAGAAAAACGTAAGGACCCGCCCGATGCCTCTGCTCAGAATGCCATCCACGATCGCGAAATATCCCGCGAAGGCGAATACCGAGACAATCACCACAGCCGTGGTGCCTTCCACCTGCTTGCGGTTCGGCCAGCTCACGCGCCGCATCTCAAGCTTCAAGTCGTTGATGTAATCCTTCGTGCGCTCGATCCAGTTCTTGTCTTCGGCCATAATTCTTCCGTTGCTGCCTACTTCCCAGGTTGCGCAGGGCGTCTGGCAGGGGCGGAGGGATTCGAACCCCCACTCGCGGTTTTGGAGACCGCTGGTCTGCCGTTAAACCTACGCCCCTGGATCGACTCCCCGGGGACCTCCGGGGAGCACCATTTCATTTTACTTGATTTCCTTGTGCGGTTGGTGCTTCCGGCAATGCCGGCAGAACTTCTTCAGCTCCAGACGCTCCGTGGTGGTCTTCTTGTTCTTGGTTGTCGAATAGTTCCGGTTCTTGCACTCGGTGCACTGGAAAGTAATAATTTCGCGAGGCATTTTCGATTACTCCTATTACCGGGACGGCCCGGCGCGGCCGGATTTATCCGGCCCCTTACTTTATGATCTCGGTTACGGTGCCGGCGCCAACCGTCCGGCCGCCCTCGCGAATCGCGAAGCGCAACCCCTTGTCCATCGCCACCGGCGTGATCAGCTCCACCTTCAGGTCCACACGGTCCCCAGGCATCACCATCTCGGTTCCCTCCGGCAGCTCCGCCACTCCCGTCACGTCCGTCGTCCGGAAGTAGAACTGCGGCCGGTACCCCTTGAAGAACGGCGTGTGCCGCCCGCCTTCTTCCTTGCTCAGTACGTACACCGACCCCATGAACGTGGTGTGCGGCGTGATCGACCCCGGCTTCGCGATTACCTGTCCGCGCTCCACTTCCGTTTTTTCCACCCCGCGCAGCAGCAGTCCGACGTTGTCTCCGGCGCGCCCTTCGTCCAAGAGCTTCTTGAACATTTCCACGCCCGTGACCACCGTCTTGCGAGTCGGCCGGAATCCCACGATCTCCATTTCCTCGCCAACCTTGCAAATCCCCCGCTCGATGCGCCCCGTCACCACCGTCCCGCGCCCCTGGATCGAGAAGATATCTTCGATCGGCATCAGGAACGGCTTGTCCAGCACGCGCGCCGGCATCGGCACGTAATTGTCCACCGCGTCCATCAGCTCCAGGATGCCCTTCTCCCACTTCTCTTCCCCGTTCAGCGCCCCCAAAGCCGATACCCGCACCACCGGCAGATCGTCGCCCGGAAATTCGTAGAACTTCAGCAGCTCCCGCACTTCCAGCTCGACCAGGTCCAGCAGTTCCGGATCGTCCACCATGTCCACTTTGTTCATGCACACCACGATGCACGGCACGCCCACCTGCCGCGCCAGAAGCACGTGCTCCCGCGTCTGCGGCATGGGGCCGTCGGTGGCCGCCACCACCAGAATCGCCCCGTCCATCTGGGCCGCTCCGGTGATCATGTTCTTGATGTAATCGGCGTGGCCCGGGCAGTCCACGTGGGCATAGTGCCGCGCCTTGGTCTCGTACTCGATGTGCGCCACCGCGATGGTGATGCCGCGGGCCTTCTCTTCCGGCGCATTGTCGATGGAGTCGAAACTCCGAAACTTGATTTTAGGGTTGGTCTTCGCCAGCACCTTGGTGATGGCCGCCGTCAGGGTGGTCTTGCCGTGATCGATGTGTCCGATCGTCCCGATGTTTACGTGCGGCTTGCTGCGGTCGAATTTTTCCTTTGCCAT
>PLGA01000193.1 GCA_003139735.1 Bryobacterales bacterium
GCACGTGATTGGTTCGCACGTGGGCCGCCAGCAGACTCCAGCCACGATGCACGCACACCTCCTGAATCGACCCCAGCACCGCATCGCGACGGATCTGGTCCAGGCGATAGGGAGCTTGGTCCATCAGTTCCGCCTCGAAAGCGACGCGCGCGGGATCTGCCTCCAGGATCGGGGTTCCAGGGGCATTGTGCCGGCGGTCGACGGAGCCGGATATGCCGCCGTGCAGGTGGCCTCCGTAGCAGGCAAAGGTGATCAGGTAAACCACTGGATATGCCCCAAATTCTACCGCTCCCTTACGGTCGCGGCTCTGCCCGGTCGCGGCTCTGCCCGGTCGCGGCTCTGCCTGAAGTACTACGCTAGGATTCTGTCGATTGGCCGCCATTTCCGTAAATCGCGCACTTCTATGTCGCGCACCCTATCGTTCACCGGTGGATCGCGCCTGATATAATCGGGACCGGAATCCAGGGAAGGTGAAGCATGCGTCTGAGAAGGTTCTTGCCGGTTCCCATAGCCCTTGCCGTTCTGGCAATTGCGGCTTTTTCGCAGACACTCCCACCAGGCGTTCAAAAAGTGACCTCCGTCGAGGGCATCGCGGAGTACGCATTTCCGAACGGCCTGCACGTCCTGCTCGATCCGGACAACTCAAAACCGAAGATTACGGTAAATGTGGTCTATCTGGTCGGCTCGCGCAACGAAGGCTACGGCGAGACCGGCATGGCGCACCTGCTGGAGCACATGGTCTTCAAGACGACCAAGTCCGGCAGGGAGCTTTTTAAGGAGCTGACCGACCGCACCGGCGGCGGCAACTTCAACGGCACGACCAACTACGACCAGACCATGTATTTCGAGACGTTCAATGCCTCGGATGAAAACCTGCGCTGGGCCCTGGGACTGGAAGCCGACCGCATGGTCAACATGACCATGGAGAAGAAGGATCTGGACACCGAAATGACGGTGGTGCGGAACGAGATGGAGTCTGGCGAGAACAGCCCGATGAACGTTCTCGAGGAGCGCGTCCTGGCTGCGGCCTACAATTTCCACAATTATGGCAAGACCGTCATCGGCAACCGCACCGATGTCGAACGGGTTCCCGTCGAGAACCTGGCCGTTTTTTACCGCAAGTACTATCAGCCCGACAACGCCGTTCTGGTCATCGCCGGCCAGTTCGACGAATCGAAGGCCCTGGCCGAAGTGGCGCAAACCGTGGGCGCCATCCCGAAGCCGCAGCGCGCGCTGACGCAGCCCTACACCGTGGAGCCGACGCAGGAGGGCGAGCGGTTCGTCACGCTGCGGCGGGTTGGAGACATCCAGGTGGTCCTGGCGGTCTACCACACGCCGGCGGCCTTGCACCCGGACCAGGCGCCCCTTGACGTGCTCTCGCAGGTGCTCGGCGCCCCCCAAACGGGCCGGCTGTACAAGGCTTTAGTGGACACCAAGAAGGCCGTTGCCGCCGGCTTCGGCTCGCGCTCGATGCACGATCCGGGCTTCGCCATGGCGTACGCGCAGCTCAAGCCGGACCAATCGATCGACGATGTCCAGCAGATCCTGCTCAAGACCGTGGAGGGCCTCGCGGATCAGCCGCCCACCCAGGAGGAAGTCGACCGCGCGAAGAGCCGGATCCTCAAGAACGACGAACTCCTGCTGACCAACACGCAATCCGTTGCCCTGAACCTGGGCGGGTACGCGGGCGACGGCGCATGGCGCGTGTTCTTCCTCAACCGCGACGAGATCGCGAAAGTCACGCCCGCCGATGTGACGCGTGTGGCGAAGGCCTATCTGAAATCTTCCAACCGCACGCTTGGGGAGTTCCTTCCAACCAAGACCCCGGACCGCTCTGAGATTCCCCCCACGCCGGACGCCACCGCCCGGCTGAAGGATTACAAGGGCGGCGGGACCGTCCAGCAAGGCGAAGCGTTCGACCCGACGCCCAAGAACATCGAGAGCCGCGTGACCCGCGTCACGCTGCCCAACGGGCTGAAGTTGATCATGCTCGCGAAGAAGACGCGCGGCGGAACGGTAAGCGCCTTCATGAACATCCGTTTCGGCGACGAGAAATCGCTGTTCGGCAAGGAGACCGCCGCATCCATGGCCGGCGATCTTCTGATGCGCGGTACAAAGAACAAGACCAAACAGCAGATTCAGGATGAAACCGACCGCCTGAAGGCGCAGATCATCGTGACCGGCGGAGGAACCGGCGCGTCCGCCAGGGTCCAGACGCTCGAAGCCAACCTGGCCGACTCGTTGCGCCTGGTGCGGGAACTTCTGCGCGAGCCGGCGTTCCCGGAAGCCGAGTTTGAGACGTCCCGCCAGCAGCGCATCGCCAGATACGAAAGCGCCAAGAGCGAACCCACCACCCTCGCCTCGCTGGAGTTGAGCCGTCACATGAACGCCATCTACCCGCGCGGCGATGTGCGTTACACCTCGACCATCGACGAACAAATCGAGGACGCCAAGGCCGTCACGCTGGACGACGCACGCAAATTCTACGGGCAATTTTATGGCGTGGGAGAAGGCGAGATCGCCATCAGCGGCCAGTTCGACCCGGCGCAGATCCAGAAGCTCGTCGCGGATCTCTTCGGCGATTGGAAGAGCCCCGCCCATTACGAACGCGTGCCGGAGTCCTACCGGACCGTGGATGCGATCAACCACAACATCGAGACGCCGGATAAGGCGAATGCGTACTTCCTGGCCGGGGAGCTCATGAAGATGACGGACGCGGACCCGGACTACCCGGCGGTAATCGTCGCAAACCTGATCTTCGGCGGTTCTCCCAACTCAAGGATGTTCCAGCGCATCCGCGTCAAGGACGGCTTGAGCTACGGCGCGTCCTCAAATATCTCCGTCCCCACGAAGGACGATGCAGGCAGGTTTTCCGCAACGGCCATCGCGGCGCCCCAGAACATGCCTAAGGTGGAGGCCGCCTTCCAGGAGGAACTGGCCAGGGCCCTGAAGGACGGATTCACCGCCGACGAGGTGGAAAAAGCCAAGAAAACATGGCTTGACGAACGCGCCCAGGCCCGTACGGAGGATGCGTCCATCGCCAACCTCCTGGTTGCTCGCGAACGCTGGGGCCGAACCATGGATTGGGATGCCAAGCTGGAAGCGGCCGTCGCCGCGCTCACGCCCCAGCAGGTTAACGAGGCCTTTCGCCGGCACGTCAATCCGGCCGCTCTGAGCCTGGTCAAGGGCGGCGATTTCAAGAAGGCCGACGTGTATCGATAATAGGCTGCGTTCCTATTGGCTTGCGCAGACGAAGCTGGCAGCCTGGCGGATGTCTCCGGAGCCCCGGTACTTCGCCGCCTGTGGATACGGGCACACGGGGCGCTCGGTGTCTACGCCGCCCGGCCTGCCGCTCGCGACAATCGACTCGGGAGCAGTCCCCTGCTCGACCCATTTCACCAGCGCGTCCATTCCGCTGAATCTGACCAGCCCCGGACCGCCTCCGCAATGCGCCATTCCGGGAATCATGAATAGCCGGTAGAAACCATCGGTTTCGCTCTCGACGGCGGCCGCCGTCGCCTTGGCGCCGGCATCGCGCTGGCGGCGCGCCAGCACCGCTTCCCGATAATTGACGGCCTCGCCCGGCGGCACCAGTGAGTCGGCCCAGCCGTGGTACACGATCAGCTTGTGCCCGCGCGATTGAAACCTTCTCAAATCGGGATTGAGCGCGTTCACCACGGGGCCCAACCGGGCGGCCATGCGGGCATAATCCCGATCGAAGTCGAAGGTCCGCCAGTTCCAATCCGCGCCCAGGGCCCACTTGAAAATCGCCTCATAAGGCGGCGGGGCGGTCCTGCCGGGAGCGGGACCGAACTGCTTCCAATCGAGTTCGCTGCCAGGCGGAACACCGGGATAGATCTGTTCCTTCGTGCGCGGATTCACGGGGCCGGCATAAACGCTGCGCACGGCTTGAACCTGAGCCGCGGTCAGGCAGGCGTCCGAATCCGCGCCCTTGCATTCCAGCGTCGCCGGGTCGAAGTGGCACTGGCGCGGGTCGGCGATGAGGCCGTCCTTGAGTCCGTCGGCCGCGTCGCATGCCGCGAGCACGGCGGAAGCCAGCAGCGAGAGCTTGGAAGCCGGAAGATAGTCGGCCGGCTCGCGTTCGGTCACCACGTAATTCCACAAAATGCTGGTGTGGACGCCGGTGCGGTTGTTGGCGGCCGCCCCGCCCAGGATTCCGTCGTAGTCGTCCGGAAAACGTTGCGCTTCCATCAGAGCCTGCTCACCGCCGGTCGAGCAGCCTGAAAAGTAGGACTCCTTGGGCGAAGACGCGTAATAAGCCTTGATGAGAGCCTTCGAAACCACCGTCATCTCGTGCGTGGAGCGATAACCCCAGTCGGCCCATTTCTCGGGATGGCCGGCGAAGGCGCTGGCATCCGAGCCGGCGGGAGGACGCATTCCCATGTCCGTATTGGCCACCGCGAAGCCGCGGCGGAGTTCCCCGGCCAACGATCCCCAACCGATCCCGCCCGCGAAACCGCCGTTGCCCGTGCCCTCGAAGCGAGAGTTCCAGCCGGATTCGGGCATCCAGATCTCCACCAGGATGTTGGAGTCGCTTGTAGGCGTCAGTGTGGCCGCCACCCGGCAAAACGCAGGCAGGTTCTGGATCGGCGCTCCGGATGGGGGCGCGAAGGTTCCCGCCGGGACACGCGCCGCGGTCGTGACGGTCGTGTGGGGCAATTTCAACTGCGCCAGGCTTTCGCACGTAGCGGCGGCGGCTGGCCACTCTAAAGCCAGCACGGAAACCGCGAACAGCCAGGGAATGGGGCGATACGTGCCGTTCATGTATCTCCTGCTGTTGGTCGAAACGCTGCTGCGCCTGCTGGTTGGCCGCATGAAACCTGTAGCGTTCTCGCATACGCCGCCGGGCGCATACGCGAACGATGCGACGCTGCCGGTGGCCGCGCTGATGCTCATCCTGAGTTTCACAACGCGGCGCGGGACGTAGGCCCCGGGAAACACGGGCTTCCATGCGCCGGAGAATCCAGGTTACGGGATGCTGGCGGCCGAACCGGACGAGCCGCTGAAGGCTCCGGCGGCGGCCAAACCGCCAACGACGCCGACAATAGCTACACCGCCCACGATTCCGATAACCGCGAGGCTGGACAGACCCCCGGTGGCGGCCCCGCCGCTTGCGCCGGCAATACCGCCCCCACCGGCCGCGGCAATCGCGGCAGCGGCAGCGGCGGCGGACGCAACGTTTCGGGAGCGAATGGTCGCATTCCCGTTAAGGTTCCCGAAGTGCGCAACAACGTGCATTTGTACGTCGCCGGCCACCTTGTTTGGAAAGATTCCCTGCGCCACGGCGCGCCCGGCGTTGTCAGTCATTACGCTCAGGGAATGGGCGCCATTCGCGAAGACGCCGCCCGGACCGCTATCGGGCAGGATGAAGGTAACCAACGCTCCGGCAACCGGCCTGTGGTTCTCGTCATTCACCTGAACCGCGGCTTCCCGCGCCACGCGCTGGCGGATATCGTTGATGGCTCCTTCTCCCTCGAGAATCGAAATATCCAATCTCGCGGGCGCAGGTCCCTGAGCGGCTCCGGCCGCGCCGGTGGGAAGCGCATAGGCGGCGGTCTCAATCGTGGCTACCTGGATGGCCTGCGAAACGCCGGTCGCGACGGCAGCCCCCGGAACGCCCGCGCCCCCGACTTTCACGGACTGGCCCGTGCGGCCCGCGAGCGCCGGCCCCCGCAATTCATACCTGACCGCGGTGTTTTGATCGGTCAAGTAGAATTTGCCATTACTCGATTCCAGCTTGCCGGTCGCCATGAAGGTGGATGCGCCGGCCGCGTGGGGATCGAATGCAAGCGCCATGCCGGGACGCACGCTGGCCACAAGCACGCCGGCAGAGCTGCGAACTTCCGCGGCGCCACCCTGCGCGGCAACGGAAACGCGGTTTGGAGCGGAGATTTCCACCTGCACGACGGACTCCCTTACCGCGGGAGCGATGCGTAAGCTGACGGCCTCCACGGACTGACCTTGGGCCGCGGAAAGGGTCTCGGAACCCTGCTCAAGCACGGTGTGGTCGTGGAAAATGCGCGCTCGCGATGCGGGCATGAGAGTCAATTGGCCGTCGGCGAGCTGAACGATGGAGCGGGCATCGCCGGTCTCCACGACATCGCCCTCGAAAAGCGTACTATTGCCATGGATTTCCGAGCCATTAACACGGAACTGCTGCGGGGATCTGACCGTCCCGATGGAGGAAGGGGCCCCCGTCAAGAGGAGGAGGCATCCTGTAATAAGGCAAGCGGCCGTCACTCTAAACATAACGGATAGAAGAGTACCATCGCGGCGCGCGAATGTCAATTGCTTCGAGCGGTCCAGTGGATGTACGGTGACTGGAAAAACCGGGCCGTCTAGTCGTCCTGAAACTACGGTCGGGCGGCGGTCACCGTTGTCAGGTGGATCTGCTGGGGCGATTGCTGGTTTCATCGATATCCTTCTTTGTATTCATCGGCATTCTTCCGTGTATCATTAGGTTGAACCATGGCGACGCGCAGTGCGACAGCCGCAGTTTTCCTGCTGATTGCCATGCCGGCAGCGCACGCGAGCGATCCCAACCGCTTGACCGATGCCGAACGGCGGCAAGGCTGGCGTTTGCTGTTCGACGGCAGGACCAGCGCGGGCTGGGAAGAGATCACGGGCAAGCCATTTCCCGCGAACTGCTGGACCATTGAGGACGGCTCTCTCAAGGCGCTTGTCCGCTCCGACGGTTTCCAGGATATTCGCACGAAGGAAGTCTTCCGCTCGTTCGATCTGCAGTTCGATTGGAAAATCCTGAGGGACGGCAATTCGGGCGTCAAGTATTTGATTCAGAAGGTGGATGAGTGGACCAATGCAGCCGGGCGCCAGGCTCGGGCTCGCGGCCTCGAATACCAGTTGGCCGGCGATGAGAACGCCGACGCGGCCTCGGATCCGCGTCGCGCCGCGGGATCGCTTTATTCCCTGATTGCGCCCACGCCGCGGATACGGCCCAAGATCGGCGAGTTCAACCATTCGCGTCTGGTGGTGAAAGGAAAGCACGTCGAGCACTGGCTCAACGGGACGAAGGTGGTGGAGTTCGATGCCGGCGGCGCCGAGGTGCAGAAACTGCTGCGCGGCAATCTGCCGGAGGGATCGGCGCCGGATGCGCCACTCGTGGAAGCCAGCCCCATCAGTTTGCAGAACCATAGCTCCGAGACGTGGTTCCGAAATATCAAGATCCGCGTGTTGCCGGACTAGTGTAGTGCGGCAGACAGAATGCGAAATATCCTGGACAGTCGAGACAACCGCTCCCTCACGGTCGCGGCTCTGCAAAACCAAGCAACTCCAACAGAGCCGCGACCGTGAGGGAGCGGTTTCCGACGCGATCATACACGTCGGGATTTCGGCCGCAGACCACTAGCAGCAGACCGCTGGCGCTAGGCGTAACGGCCCCGCAACCGCGCTAGCCTGATAGGATCATGCCGAACTTACGCATCGTTCCAGCGACGGAAGCGGACATCCCGCTGATACTGGAGTTGATTCGGGCGCTCGCGGAGTACGAGAAACTCGCTCATAAAGTCACGGCCACCGAAGCGCGGCTGCGCGAGACGCTGTTCGGCGTCAGGCCCGCCGCCGAGGTGCTCTTGGCGCATTGGGATGGGGAATGCGCCGGCTTTGCCGTGTTCTTCGCGAACTACTCCACTTTTCTGGCTCAGCCAGGGATCTTCCTGGAAGATCTCTACGTGAAGCCTCACCTGCGCGGCAAGGGAATCGGGCTGGCGCTGCTCAAGCGCCTGGCGGAAATTGCCGTCGAACGCCGCTGCGGCAGGATGGAGTGGGAAGTGCTCGATTGGAACCAGCCATCGATCGGGTTCTACAAGAAGCTGGGCGCGGTGGCGATGGATGAATGGACCAAATACCGGCTCACCGGAGAGGCCCTTGAGAGCATGGCTTCGGGACAGTGACGTCCTGGTTCACGCAATCCCTTACCTCGGCAGAATCCCCTTGTCTTCATCGATCACGATTCGCTGGTTCGCGGGCATGCTTCCGAAATGCTGGTGGGGCGCGTTGGGCCAATCCACGTCTATGGAAGTCACCGTCGCATCGCTGCCCAGACCGAACGTCAGCGGCAGTTCGCTCTGCGAGCAATAACTGGAGCCGCTGCGGACCATGTTCCACTGCTCGCCCGAGGCGCTCTTGATGCGCACCACGGCCCCGATGCCGTCGCGATTCGACCGCACTCCTGACAGCCGCACGCTCAGCCAGTGGTTGCGATTGCCGCCGTCGTTGCGGAAGAGATAGGCCGGGCCGTTATTGGTCGAGACCAGAATGTCCAGGTCGCCATCCTGGTCGAAATCCGCATAGGCGGCGCCGCGCGCGACCATCGGCCGGGCGAAATCGGGGCCCACTTGGCCGCTGACGTTATCGAACTTATGATTGCCCAGATTGCGGAACAGCAGCGGCGCCTCGCGGTAACTGACGCGCGGCTGCACGCGCCCGATCTGGTCTTCGATGTGGCCGTTGGCGGCGAAAATATCCGGATAGCCGTCCAGGTCGTAATCGAAGAAGAAGACCCCGAACGTCAGCGAAAGCAGGCTGGCGCGGCCTACCGTCGAGAGCGGCGCCTCATCCACAAAAAGCCCCGTGCCCTCGTTGTGATAAAGCCCCAGCATCTGGTTGGCGAAATTGCCCACCAGCAGGTGTGGACGCCCGCTGCGGTCGTAATCGCCGGCGTCGGCGCCCATGGCTCCGCGCGCCACTCCGTCCTCGCCGTAGGCCACGCCGGCAGACATGCCTTCTTCCTTGAACGTTCCGTTCTTCAGGTTGCGGTAAAGCTTGTTCGGCTGCGTGTCGTTGGCCACGAAAATGTCCGGCCAGCCGTCGCCGTTATAATCGAGCACCGTCACGCCCAGCGACTTGCTGGTGGGGTCGCCCACGCCCGCACGTTGCGCCACTTCCTCGAAGTGGCCGTCGCCCAGGTTGTGATACAAGCGGCTGGGCGTGCCCTTGTAGGATTCCGGCGTGCAGTAGGATTTCGTGGCGCCATCGAGCGAGCACCACAGGTCGTTCTTGGGACTCCACTGGACGTAGTTGGCCACAAACAGGTCCAACTTGCCGTCGCGGTCGTAGTCGAGCCATGCCGCGCTGGTTCCGAAGCTGTCGTTCTTGATGCCGGAGTCTTTGGTGACGTCCTTGAACTTGCCGCCGCCTTCGTTGTGGAATAGATGGTCGCCGCCCAAGGCGGTGATGTAGACATCGTCGCGGCCGTCGTTATCGTAGTCGCCGATAGCTACGCCCATGCCGTACATCTCCACGTCCAGCCCGCTGCCGGCCGTGATATCGGTGAATGTGCCGTTGTGGTTGTTGCGGTACAACGCCGCGCGCGACCGCCGGCCGGTGGGCGTGAAATCCTTGCCGTTGATCAGCAGGATATCCTGCCAGCCGTCGCCATCCGCGTCGAAGAACGCGCACCCGGCCCCTAGCGTCTCGGGCAGATATTTCTTCCCCGTGCGCCCGGCGTTGTGGATGAAATGGATGCCGGCCTTGGCGGTCACATCCGTGAAAACCACCGGCGACATCTTAGGCGCCTGCCCCGCCAGCACGCACATCGCAGCCGCAAGAAGTGGCGCCGCCAGCTTCACACGCCGGATCCAAACCCGTAAGGGCAGAAGAAAATAGCCCACGGCGCCAGCCGTGGGTAGATGGTGAGATTCCGGAAGCCCCGGCACGGGGCGAAACGTCGCGGTCACGCCTTCTTCCGCCCCCCGCCCCACATCCCGCTTCACGGCCGCACCGCGCTTTCGTGATCGTGAATCGGCTGCCGCTCGTTGTTGTCTTCCGGGCTGATCATGCGCCGCTCTTCCGTAATCGCCTGCGACGCCTCATCGGCCTTGAATCTCCGGAAGAGCGCTTCCTCGCGCGCCGCCGCCTTCTCGTCCTCCAAGCCGCGGTAGCACAGCATCCGTGTGTAGTGCATCTGGACGTCCTCGGGATCGACGCTCGCCACCTCCTTGAGCGCCGCCAGCGCCCGCACGTACTCCCGTTTCAGGAAGAGGATGCGCGCAATCTGATTCAGCGCCACGCGGTCGCGCGGGTACTTCGACCGCACCACTTCCAGCGATTCCAGCGCTCCGTCGTAGTCTCCGTCGGCGCGTTGAATCTGGGCTTTGAAGAACCACGTTCGGGCCAGGCTGGAATCGAGTTTGAGGGCCGTCGCGATGTACGGCTTGGCGCGTTCGGTCTCGCCTTCCTGGATGAGCGCGCGCGCCACGTTCAGCCAGCCATCCGCGTAGCCCGGTTCCGCTTCGGTCACTTTCTGAAAGGCGTATTCCGCGCCTTTGAGATCGCCTTGCAGCAGCAGGCCGATGCCCCAATCGTTCCAGCGCTCGCGGTCCTGTTTTCGCGCCGTCGCGGTCCACGCGGGCGTTCCCAATGGAACCGCGGCGTGCGCCTCGGCCAGCGTAACGATGGGCAGGTCGGGAATGCGGCCGCGGATCTTGCCGGAAACGTCGGCGGGAATCGACGCCGTCCGGAATTCATACTCGAGTCCGTTATGATCCGCCGCGAGCAGCGCCGGGTTCTGGCCTGGCTTGGGCTGCCCCGCGTAAGAGAACTGCGTGTAGTACCAGGAAAACTTCCGGTAATTCAGCTTGGCCGTGAAACTGATGGGACCGCGGGCGTCCTTGGGGACGCTCACCAGGTAGTGCGCCACGTCGGCGGCCCCGGGCGGAATCAGACGCACGTAGAGCAAGCTGCGCGCCTGCCACGCGTTGCGCTTATCGATGGGGTTGGATTGCGCGTCCAGTTGGTAGGACTTGTAAAAATGGGCGCCCGGTTCCACCGGCCCCTTGCCGTTGTCTTCCACGCTGCCGCTCCAGAAGATCACGCGCCCGTCCGCGTCCTTGGCTTGTAGTTCCAGCCAGACGTCGAAAGCGTCCACCGTGCCCGCCGGGAAGAAATGGCCGATCTTGCGCGTGCGGACCACCACGTCCACGCGCGCCGTNNCGCCGGAAGCGTCCAGAGGCGCCTCGAGATTGCCGACCTCCCGCACCGTGGCGGGGCCGTTCGCCTCCGCCTCCTCGCCCGTCGCGAACGTGGTGTTGGCCTGCACCGGGCCGCTCCGCCGCTGCATCTCCACCTGGCCCCGGCCGCCTTCCGACGGCGCCGCGGCGAAAATGTCCACCGTGATGAATCCCGATGTCAGGAACTTCTCGATGGTGTCCGTCTGCGGCTTGTCCTGGTTCACCGCGGCCAGCGCCATGTTGGCCGCCGGGAAGCGGTGCGAGTGCACTTTGCCGTCGTGATTGCCGGGATCTTGCGACGC
>PLGA01000182.1:0-5861 GCA_003139735.1 Bryobacterales bacterium
AAGTAATCGTCGCGGTAATGCTCGCTGTTGAGCACGGCCACGCCGTGATTCTGGCCGGGAATATACAGCATGTCGAAATGCTTGTGGGCCTTCACCAAAGCGTTGACCACCTGCAGCGACGAGGCCGGGTCCACGTTGGTGTCCATTTCTCCGACGATGATCAGCGCGCGGCCTTGCAGCTTGGCGGCGCTATCGACGTTGGAAGATGCGGCGTACTGCGGCCCGACCGGCCAGCCCATCCANNATCCACTGCTCGTTCCACCAGATCTTGTCCATGCGGTTATCGTGGCAGCCGCTGTTGGTGACCACCACCTTATAGAACTCGGGATGGAATAACATGCCGCCCAAGGCATTCTGTCCTCCGGCCGAGGTTCCGAAAATGCCCACGCGGGAAATGTCGTAAGAGGGGTACTTCGCGGCAGCGGCCTGGTGCCAGAGAATGCGGTCGGGGAAGCCGGCGTCCCCAAGGTTCTGATAGGCCACGTCGTGGAAGGCCTTGGAGCGGTTGCTGGTGCCCATGCCGTCGATGTGGACCACGATGAAGCCCAGCTCAGCCATGGCTTGGTCGCCCGGCACGGCGCTGAAGGTCTTGGGCACAAACGACCCCTGCGGGCCGGCGTAAATGTTCTCGATCACGGGATACTTCTTCGTGGGATCGAAATTCATCGGGCGAGTGATGGTTCCCCAAATATCGGTCTTGCCATCGCGGCCCTTGGCCACGAAAACTTCGGGGAAGCGGAATCCGGCCGCCAGCAGCGCGGAGGCATCGCCCTTTTCCAGGTCCATCACCACCTTCTGGTCTTCGGTGCGGCGTAGCTGCGACTGCGGCGGCAGGTCCACGCGCGACCAGGTATCGACGTAATACTTCTTGTCGGGCGAGAAGACCACGGCGTGGTCGCCATCGGCGTCGGTAAGGCGCGTGAGACCCGTGCCATCGAAGTTGATGCGGTAATACTGGACCAAATACGGATCTTGACCCGCGATGCTGCCGCCGGCCTGAAACCAGATCTGCCGTTTGGCGTCGTCCACCTCTACCACGTTGCGTACCAGCCAGTCGCCCTTGGTGATCTGGTTCTTGACCTTGCCCGTGAGTCCGTCATAGAGATACAGATGCTCCCAGCCGTCGCGTTCGGAGGCCCAGATGATTTCCTTGCCGTCGTCGATATCGTGCCGGTAGCGGCGGCCGCCGGAAAGGCCCGCGGCGAGCTGGTTGTAATAGATGAATGTCTTGCTGACTTCCTCGATTAAGGGGCGGACTTTGCCCGTATCGGCGGCCACTTCGAGCACGCGGTAGACCTGGTGGCCGCGCTGGTTATATTCGAAAGTGAAACCGCGGCTGTCTTTCCACCACACCGGGGGAGTGATGTCGAAGGCATTGGGGAAGAGGGCGTGGTCGATCTCGACTTCGGTCTTCTTCTCCACGTCGAACAGCGCCGGATAGGCGATATCCAGGGCGTCGCCGGGCTTTTGGTAATGAATGCTGGTGGTCTTGGGCTGCACCTGGTCGGCGGGCGACGATTCGACGTAATGAACCTCGCGGTCATAACCGGGCCGTGTGTGGTAAGCCGCCAGGTGTTTGGAATCCGGCGACCAGGCGATGGAGCGCAGCGTATAGTAATTCCCCTCCGATCCATCGAAGCTCAACGGGAAGGCCGCCGGCGCCGTATTGTTCCCGCGGCCCCCGCCCGCGCGGCCGCCTGATGGCGCGGCGGCGCCCGCGGGCCGTAGGAACACATTGTAGTTCTCGATAAAGGCATCCCACTTGCCGTCGAAAGAGGCGCAAACCTCGGGCGCAGTCCCGGCTGCCTGTCCCAAAATCTGGGAGCCGACCGTCGTCGTCGTCGTGGTGGTGGCGGCGCCGCGTCCGCCGCGTCCACCGAGTCCGCCTTGCGTTTGATTCTGGGGGCGCGGAGCGCACGCAGGCTGGCGGTTCGCGCCGCGGCCGGCGCCGGCGTCCTCTTGCGGAGGCGGTTGATACTCGAGGCCGTCCACCGGGTCGCCGCCGGCTTCCATGGGAGCGGGTTGGTCGGCATCTTCCAAATCTTCGGGCGCGCCGCCGCGTCCGCGTCCACCGGCGAAGGCCGGGATGGCGCCGCCCTTGGCGCAGGTGTAATCGGCCAGCTTGCAGGTGTACATCGAGCCGCCAGTGCCGAATTGGAGAGTCTCCGGATCGGTAAAGCTGAGCGGCGCGGTTTGCGGCGGAGCGCCGGCAGCGGCCCCACGGCCGGCAGCCGCGCCGCCACGGCCGCCCGTGGCCGCAAAGGGCAGCGTCAGTCCGGTGTAGTGGCCACCGGTGGCGGCGTTGATCGCGGCCGCCAGCTTGTCGTGGTCGAAGGCCAACTTCTTGGCGGCCGTGGCGGCATCCACCATCATGAACTCCGTGCCGCCTTTCACGGTTCGGGGGTACCAGAACTGGCCGGAATCGTGGATCCAAGTGGCCGTGCCGGGCGTATCGACCACCAGTCCGCGGGTCTTCGCCTGGAGATCCTGTCCACGTTGATAATCGGCCAGCGTGCCCTGCGCCAGAGCCACGCCGGCCACCAGAGCCACCAGCGCCAGCGCGCGCGCGGCTGTGAATGCGAGACCGGATGATTTCATACTGCCTCCTGCTATTAAGCCAAAGTATAATCGCTGGCGCCGGACAGCCGCGGCGCAGCTTACTCCTTGCTCACATCGACGTAATAAAGATCCGTCGCCACCGCGAACTGGTCCTTCTTGAGCGGCGTTTTCATCGTCTTCCATTCGGCGGTGGGCTGCACAATCTGCCAGTGGTCCTTGTCCCCAACCCGAATCGGCATGGCGAAAGCCGGTTCATCGGCCTTCCAGCGGTAAGAGACCCCGCCCGCGGCGTCGTCGAATTTCAGTTCCAGAACCGGCAGAGCCGCGTGACGCAGGTACTCGTCGAAGATCGGCGTCAGGTTCATTCCGGTCTTCTGGTTGAAATAGGCGGCCATGTCTTCGGTCATGATGTTCCGGTACTTGAAGTGTTGGAACACATCGTGGATAAGAGCAAACCACCGTTTGTCGTCGTTCACCACGCTGCGCAGCGTATTCAGGAACAGCGCTCCCTTGAAGTACTGGTCCTCCGGCGGCTCGCGGTTGACGCCGCGTTGCGTGATAATCGGCTGTCGGTTCCGGACCTTCGTCTTGTAAGCGTTGGTGTACTTCAACCCGTCGTTCTTGCCCCACATGTACTCCACGTAGAGGCACTCCAGGTAAGTGGCCCAGCCTTCGTGGATCCACATGTCGGACACGTCGGCCGCGGTGATGGCGTTGCCGAACCATTCGTGGGCGCTTTCGTGGATGATGATGAAATCGAACCGCGGGCTGATGCCGACGCCCGTCCAGTCGCGCTCCAGGTAGCCATTCGCAAAATGGTTGCCGTAAGTAACCGCGGTCTGGTGCTCCATTCCGGAATACGGCGCTTCGACCAGCTTGTAGCCGTCTTTCTTGAACGGGTACTCCCCGAAATAGTGCTGGTAGGCTTCAATCATTCCCTTGGCCTGAGCGAACTGTTTCTTGGCCTTCTCCAGGTCTTCGGGAAGAGCGTAAAAGTCGAGTGGCAGCCCGCCTAGCTTATCGGCGAAGTGCTCGTAAGTGCCGATGTTCAACGAAACGTCGTAGTTGTTGATGGGATAGTGAATTTTCCAGTCCCAGCGGGTGTACCCGTCCCCCAGGTCGGTCTTTCCGGCGAACTTTCCGTTGGAGACGTCCACCAGGCCGTTGGGAATGGAGACGCTGAGCTGCATGTTTTCCACCTCATAGCGCCACTGGTCCTTGTCGGGCCACCAGAGGCTGGCGCCGATGCCCTCGCAGGCGGTATAGATCCAAGGGCGGCCGGCCGGGTCCTTGCCGAAGGTGAAGCCGCCGAACCGGCTGGTGTGCGTCGGCGTCCCGGAATAGTAGAAGTCAATCGAATAGGCGCGGCCGGCTTTGAGAGTCTCCGGAAAGTCCACAAAGACCGTGCCCAGTTCGCGCTCGTACCGCAGCGTCGCCGCGCCCATCTCGATCTTGTCTACGTTGAGGTTGGCGAACAGATCGAGCTGAATGCGCGTATCGTCCTTGAGCATCTTGAAGCGGATGGTGTTCTTGCCCGCGATCGTCTTTTTTTCCGGGTCGACGCGCACATCCAGATGATAGAAGAGCAGGTCGTTGTTCGCGCGATATCGGCCATATTCGCCGCGCAGGATATCCGCGCGCGTGGGCGCAGCGGGCTGGGGGGTCTGGGCGGAGACCAAGGCCGCCGCGCTCAGCAGCAAGAGCGAGATTGATTGGAGCACAACATTACCTTATCGCGATTGTGGGGCGGGCCTCCTGGCCTGCCTGCTTCGCTTTTCCTCGGGTGCCCCGGCCCGCCCCATCCGTCGTTACCGCCGCACCGTGCAACTCGCGGTCGCCGACTGCGCGGGATCGCTTTCGGATTGCGCTTTCACCGTGATGGTTCTGGGCGCGCCGGTCGCATACACGGGAATCGGTTGAGTCTGGCCGGATTTCACCGCGGCGAGCGCGTTGGCGAGTTGCGCCGTCGCGCCCGAAGCGCCTTGCGCGGTGGCGGAAAGGCGATAGATGTCGATGGAATCGGGAGCGCCGGTGTTCTTGAGCGTGAAGGAGCAGTTGGCGCCCGCGGTGAGAGAGACGCCCCGGGCCTGCGGGCCGGCGCCATCCAGGGACCGGATTCCAATCGTGTAAGAGAGCACGCCGGCGGCGTCCTTATGCAAGTCGACAATGTAGAAGTGCAGGCGGTTGGGAGTGTCTTCCCATTCGAACTGGCTGCCGGAATTCAGGCCGGCGTGGAACAGGGCATCGTTCAACTGGCGGTAATCGGCCACGGTGCGCATGACGGGCTCGCCGTTGGGGCGTTTGAAATCGACCATCTTGATATCTTCAGGGTGCGCGTCGATCACGTAAGTGAAGGGATGGAAGCCGCGGCCGCGCTGTTCCTGGTCCAGGTTCTTCGCAATGAGAACGCCGTTATCGGGCGTGAAGGAATCGTAGCCGATGCGCTGGACCACTTCGATGGAATAGAAATTGTAGAGCGTGTCCCCGGAAGAAACCGGATTGGTGGCGTAGTTTTCGGGCGGCGTATGGTCCGTGGGCGCTTCGCCATCGAGACGGATGGTGATGCCGGAAAGCTTGCCAGGCGGAGGTTCGGCGGCGCGGGCCACCACCGTTCCCACAGCCAGGCCGTTGGCGGTGAGGTCGCTGCGCGTGAGCGCCAGAACCGCGTCATCCCTTAAGAACTTGAAGCGGATCTTGCTGCGCAGCATGAGGCCGGCGGGCATGGAGGCGCCTTCGGCGGCCGGGACCACCCAGCGGCGGTGCGGTCCGCCCGGTCCGTTGAACGAACCGCGGTCCATAATGTCCCACGGGCCTGAGCCGGCGCGCGGGTAGGGCGCTTCGTAGGGATTGTTGTTGTTGTCGCCGACCGAGAAGGCGAAGTGCACAATCTCATGCGTGATGGTGCCGGAGCTTTCACCCTGCCGGACCGACGACAGGCCCCACTGCTGCGCGCCGGCCCGCCAACTGGTCCAGGGCTCATAGCGGGTGGTGACCCAACGTGGGCCCGCGGGGTCGGGGCTGCCCCATTCGGCCGGAATGTCCTCTTTGGTTTGAAATTTCATCTCGCCGAATTCCTGCCAGACGCTGGTTTCGTCGTAGCCCGCATAGAGGCGGAGGACAATGTCGTACTTGGATTTGATATCCGCGCCGGCCCCGGCGGCCCAGAGGGCGTCGGCATCCCGCTCCAGGCGGCCGTCGGCGGGGGATCCGGCCGGCGCGGCGCTCTGTTGGTTGTATTCGTTGAGGCCGTATTGGTAGAGGTTCTTGGGCATGCGATAGGGCCCGAAGGCATCGAGCTTGGC
>PLGA01000182.1:5935-9166 GCA_003139735.1 Bryobacterales bacterium
GTGATAGTCGGCCCATGTCATGGCGTCCTGGTCCTGGACTCTTTGGGGATCGATGGGCGGCGGCGCGGTTTGAGCCAGGGCGGCGCCGGCGGAAAAGGTGAGAAGGACGATGAGGGCTCGCATAGCTCTACCTCGGCCCCGGTGACAGATACTCCTCGAAGAAACCGTAGCGCAGGGTATTGAGATGCGTGGGATCGGAACTCTCCACGCCATGCCGGCGGTTCGGATACTCCATGAAATGGACCTGCTTGTTGAGCGCGATCAGCCGATTGAGCAGCCGTTGCGTTCCTTGAAAATGAACGTTGTCGTCGCCCGTGCCGTGGATGATCAGCAGCTTGCCCTTCAAGCCTTCCGCGAAACTGATCGGGGAGCCGTCGTGATAGCCCTTGGGGTTATCGGTGGGCAGGCCCATGTAACGCTCCTGGTAGATGGAATCGTAGAGCGTCTGGTCCGCCACCGGTGCGCCCGCAACGCCCACCGAATACAGGTCGGGATAACGGAACATCAGGTTCAGCGTCATGGATCCGCCGCCGCTCCAGCCGTACACGCCTACGCGCGTCAGGTCTATATAAGGATGGGTGGCCGCCAAGCCGCGCAGCGCGGCCGCCTGTTCCTCTGACGCCAGTACGCCTACCGAGCCATAAATCACCTTGCGCCAGTGCGTCCCTTTCGGCGCCGGCGTGCCGCTGTTATCGAAGCTGGCGATCAGGTAGCCGTCGTCCGCCAGGCCGAGCATCATCAGGTGCCCGCCGCCCCAACTGTCGTTCACCGTGGAAGCCGCCGGCTCGCCATAAACGTTGACGATGATCGGGTATTTCTTGGTGGGATCGAAATGGCTCGGCTTGATCAACCACCCGTCGATGGTCGTGTCGTGGCCCACCGGGATATGCACCATCTCGGTGCGGCCGGCGATGATCTGCCCCATCTTGGCCTTCTCGGCGGCGTTGTCGTTGAGCACGCGGACCACTTTGTGGTCCGGCAGGCTGACCAGGTCGGATTGGCCCGGCGAATCGAAAGTCGACACGCTGTGGAAAGCCCAGTGGCAATCCGGCGAGATGTCGTAAGTGTGCGTCCCCGGCTGGTCTTGGGGAGTCACGCGTTCCGTCTTCGTTCCGTCCAGACGGGCGCGATAGAGGTACCGCTGCGTCCCATTTTCCGGCGATGCGATGAAATACAGCCAGCCGCCCGGTTCATCCACCGCCGATATCGAGACCATATCGAAGGGCGCGCCAGTCACCAGCCGCGCGTCGCCTTCGCGGGTGATGGCATAGACGTGCCGCCAGCCGTCGCGCTCGCTGGTGAACAGCAGCCGCTTGCCGTTTTCGATCCATTTGAGATTGCGGTTCACTTCCACCCAAGTGTCGTTCTTGTCCTGGAACATCTGCCGCAGATCGCCGGTTTCCGGGTTCGCGATGTAGACCGTGTTGGTATTTTGCAGCCGGTTCATGTGCTGGAGAATCACCTGGTTGTCGTCCATCCACTCCATGTGCGGGATGTAGGTGNNGATCACGCCCACCCGCACGGCCGAGTTCACCTGGCCCGCCTTGGGATATTTGTATTTGGTGATCACCGGGTACAGTTGATCGGTGTAGTTGATGAGCGCGAAATCCTGCACGCCGCTCTGGTCGAACTGGTAATAGGCGATCTTCTGTCCGTCGGGGCTCCACAGGAAGCAATCGGCCAGGCTGAACTCTTCGTTGTTGTTCCAATCGGAAGTGCCGTCGATGATGTCGTCGCTGGCATCGAAGGTAAGTTGCTTGACGGCCCCGGTATGCACGTCCTCTACATAGAGATTCCAGCGCGGCTCCGATCCCGGCGCCTGGTTCAGGTCGCCCAGGTAGGCTACGCTCTTGCCATCCGGCGAGAACTTCGCGAACATCAGCCCCGCGGTCGACTTGCCTCCGAGTTTGCGCCAGGAATGGTCGGCCTTATCCAGCAACCAATAGTCGCTGGCGGTCTTGCGGATCATCACCGTGTGCCCGTTCGTGCTGAACAGCAACTTGGAGCCGTCGGCCGATGTGCCCGCCGCCATCGCCCGGCCGCCCCCGGGCGGAGTGTTGGGAGGCTCTGGCGGAAGAACCTGCCGCGCGCCGGTAGCCGTATCGACGCGCACGGTCTGGGTACCGCCGCCGCTCGCCGGCTCGGTCGTGGCGTAGGCCTTACCTCCATCCATCCACCGTCCCGCCCCGCCACCGCGCCCGCCGCGCCCTCCTCCGCCGCCGCGACCGCCGCCCACGCTGAATTCCCCGGCATTCATGCGGCGCATCCAATCCTGCAAGCCCTGCGACAACTGCGCCCGCGCCGGGAGCGCGCTCAGCAGGCCGGTCAGCAGGAGTGCGGCGTACACCATCGTGCGTCTCAAGAATGCTCTTGCCATGCGATTCCTCTTTCCCTCCGGAACGTGAATGAGTTTAACAGGTCGCGGGCCACGCCATCCACCCACGGCGCGCCCACGCCCTGGTGATAAACTGAACCGCATTGACTCGCAAACAGGTTGCCCTTCTTCCGCTAATCGCCATCGGAGCTGTGCTGGTGCACGGCTACCACCCTGCCGTGGAGGATGGCGAGTTGTATCTCCCGGGCATCAAGAAGGCCCTCGATCCCGCCCTTTACCCGTTCAACGCCCAGTTCTTCATGTCGCACGCGCGCATGACGCTTTTCGATGAGCTTGTGGCGGCCTCCGTGCGCATCTCGCATCTGCCACTCGACTACGTCGTTCTCCTCTGGCACGTAGCCTGCATCTTCGCCTTGCTGGTGGGATGCTGGCGCGTGTCCCGCATCTGTTTCAACAGCCCGCTGGCGCCGTGGGGAAGCGTGGCCCTGGTTGCGTCGCTGCTGACCATCCCGGTTGCGGGAACGGCGCTCTACATCATGGATCAGCACCTGCACCCGCGCAATACGGCCACCGCTTTGATCTTGTTTGCCGTCTCTCGGATTCTGGCCGGAAAACACTGGCAGGCCGTTCCACTGGCCGCGTTGGCCTTTGTGCTGCACCCGATGATGGGCGCTTTGGGAATTTCTTTCTGTTGCTTTCTGGCGCTTACACTCTGTGAACCTCTGCGCATGCGGCTTCGCGCCCCGCGCACACGGCTGCTTCCCAAGAGAGCGGCTCCTGTTGCGGCGATCGTTCCATTCGGATGGGTCTTCGGTCCCCCTTCAAAACCCTGGCTTGAGGCGTTGCACAGCCGGCATTGGCTTCGCCTTTACCAATGGACATGGTACGAGTGGCTG
>PLGA01000660.1 GCA_003139735.1 Bryobacterales bacterium
CTCGCGGCCTCATTGAAGCCTGATTGAGCAGGGCCTACCGCCCGCCGGCGTCTTTCCAGTCGAACGGAAAGCGGCGGGAATCGATGCCGTGGGCTTGCGCGTACTGGTTGCGGGCGGCCTGGACCTGGTCGAACCATTCGCCGAAGGGAAGCAGGAGTTCGCGGTAGATCAGATAGCTCATGTCGGTGGTTCTGTCCGGGAGGTGGTCCTTGATATCGTCGAGCTCGTGGAGGAAACGGCGGCCGTTGACGCTGACGCCTCGCGGATACCATGTGCGGTACCAGGTGTTTGTGGCATCGTTGAGCGCGGCGTTGCGGCTGGCGCGGACGGCCACGGCCATCCTCAGCGCCTCGTCCAGCGCCGCGACGGCGTCTTGCGGGATCCCATCGCGAGCGTTTTGTTGCGCGGAGTCGAGCAGCGCGTCGATCTTCCCCAGATCCGCAAGCAGGTTCAGGTTCTGGCGGCACAGTTGCGCGATGGTGCGGAAGACCGTCAGGTTGTACTGGCCATACTCCCCTGTGGCAAGGGGAATGTTCCGATCCAAGAGGCCGAGCAATTCGGTATTCTCGCTCAAGGACGCCGAGGCCAGCAGCACTCGCTTGGCGTTGTCGCGGGCCCAGGTGGAATCGCGGCTCAAATCCTTCCCCGATGGCGGGGGCGGCAAAGGGATGCTCTGGTCGTTGGCCGGACGCGGCGCGTCGTACAGACCCCTGGAGTTGCCCAGAATCGGTTTGCGCGCCTGGGAGGGACCCGTCTCCCAACTGTCGGCGTAGAACTGCGCCTGGCGGCTCATCAGTTGGTATACGCGGTCCATGTTGACGACCGACGGTCCGTAAAACAGGGGATAGAAGGCGGTCATGGATTCCTGGGCGCTGGAAACGCCAGGATTCCAGGCGGCCGCCGCAATGGTGGCGTAGCCCAGCCAGAACGTTTCGGTGTGCAGGCCGGAATCGGCCCAGGCGGCGACCACGGCGCCGAGCAGATCGCCTTGCTGGCGGGCCGGGTCGGACACAATGGCGCCGATGGCATCCTCAATGCGCGGCGTTGCAGCGCGGCCGGCATGCACTTTTTCGGATTCCGGCAGGACGAAGTAATCCGGGAAGAGCATCTCCTCGCCCTGGGTGGCGACGTAGATCATTTCGCGGATGCCGCGCGCCTTGAAGGCGGCATCGAACGCGGGGCCGTAGGTTTCGCCATTGACCAGATAAGGCGGCAGCGACGGTATGTCGGCGGGCGTGAGCGGATACTCTCCCCAGAAGACCACGGTGCGGCCCTGGTCGTGAAGAACGCTGGCCGTCTTCGAGAGGAACTCGGCCAGCAGCTTGCCCGCGCCGCCGAGCTGCCCGGCGCGAGCGGCCTCCTGGCACTGCGAGTGATTCACCTTGCCGATGTAGTAGGGCTCGTCGGTCGATAGATAGAAGTATTTCACGCCGCGATTGGCATCGAGCAGGTCCTGGAACATGCCGGTAAGGAGCTTGTAGGAATCCGGATTGACGGCGCACAGTTCGTAATTGCTGCTGGGGACTTCGCGAAGCGCGGCGTACTCGGGATGCTTCAGGATGAACGCGATGTGCGCCGGAGCGTCCAGATACGGAATGAGCTGGATGTGGTAGCGCAGGCCGTAGTCGGTCAACTGCTGCAGCTCGGCGGGCGAAAAGGCATACGGCTCGACCACTGCGGGCGCGCTCTTGTAAAGGAAGTGGCCCTCCAGCTTGATGACAAAGGCGTCGATCTTGAAAAAGGCGGCCTGGCGGAGGGCGTGCATCAGGTAGAAGGGCTGGTCGAGATGGTGGGCGTCGTCCCAATAGATGGCGCGGAATTGCAGGTCGGGCCAATCGACAATGCGGCCGGCGGGCAGTTGGAACGCGCCGTTGGCGGGCTTCAGCAACTGAACCAGGGTTTCGACGCCGTAGAACAGGCCGGTCGCGGCGTTGGCGGTAATGCGGACCTCGGTGGGCGACAGGTCCATTTGGTAGGCCTGTTCGGCAAGGGCCGATTTATCGCGGTCGAGAGCCTGCCCGATGGCAACCGAGCCGGCCTCGACGGCCAGGCGCACTACGCCGGCGGCGCCCTGTGGCTGGAGTTGAAGGCGGAAACGGGAGAGCAGGTCCTCACGGAGGCTTTGGACGGCCACGTCGGCCGGGGGGACGCCGGGGCCAAGCTCGATCCGCCAATCGGGGCCAAAGCGAAAGTCGCCGGAGGACAGCGCGACATTCCGGGGCTCGGGGATGACGGTGTAGCCTCGCGCGGCGAGCGGGGAGACCGGCTGCGCGGCGGCGGGAAGCATAGAGAGAAGGAGCAGCGCTACGGCGTATGGCGGCGCGGTGAAATCCACATAGATAGGGTACCGCGGCATTGCGGGCCGGCAGCTTGCTTCCTTGATCCGTCGGTAACGGGCCGAGGCAGCGCCAAAAAGCTTGACGCGGAGACGCAGAGACGCGGAGGTCCAAGCACGGGCAGAAGAATCTCCGCTCCTTCCGCGGCCGACACGCTGGCTGAGGCTGTTTCCGTAAATCAGCGATTATCTCCGCGTCTCCGCGTCTCTGCGTCCAAAGAGTCTTACGGACGGGTCGGGGCTCGCTTTTGCGGGGCGCCTCCGTTTCATGGAACACTATTCGAATGGGAGCTTTCAGCACGGACCATCCCGTTTCGCAAACGCCGGAGCGGCCGCGGCCGCACCGGATGCTCGAGGTGGAGCTGAAGAAATGGGATCGGGACTTTCGTTTTCTGCTGGGATGTTTCCAGGCGTCGCTCACTACCATTAAGGAAGGCGAGCTGGCCGGGCTCGTCGGGCAAGCCTTCGCCAATCCTCCGGCGCCGGGCGAACGGCTTCCCGCGCGCGGCTCGCAGGCGCTTTCCATGGCCTTTCAACTCCTAAACATGGTGGAAGAAAACACCGTGAACCAGGTGCGCAGGATGCGTGAGACGGTCGGCGGGCCGGCGAGCGAACCGGGCGCATGGCCGTATCAACTGAAGCTGCTGCGGGACGCGGCGTTCACCCATGCGGACTTGATCCGCGCGCTGCCTTCGATCCACGTACAGCCGGTGCTCACGGCGCACCCGACGGAGGCCAAGCGGGCTTCGGTGCTGGAGCGTCACCGCGAGATCTACCTGATGCTGGTGGAGCGCGAGAACCCGACCCGGAGTCCCATGGAGCAGGAGGCCCTGCGGCGGCGGATCGAGGCGAGCATGGAGCGCCTGTGGCGGACGGGCGAGGTGGTGGAGCATGGTCCCGATGTGGAATCGGAAATCAGGAACACGCTGTACTACATCTCGCACGTATTCCCCGGCGTGCTGCCGCTGCTTTCGGAGCGATTCCGGGCCTCCTGGGCGTGGGCGTTCCCCGGCGTGGAACCGCCCGCGGAACCGCGATTGACGTTCGGCAGTTGGGTGGGCGGCGACCGCGATGGCCACCCGTTCGTGACCACGGAAATTACGCGCCACGCGCTCGAATCGTCGCACGCGGTCGCGCTGGGCGCGATCCGGCAACAGCTTCAAGCGCTGGCCGGCAGTTTGAGCCTCTCGGATTCCGTCGAGGCCGCGCCCGCGGACTTGTACGAAAGGATCGCCTCGTATTCGGCCATGCTGGGCGAGAAGGCCGGCCGCACGCTGCGCCAGTATGCCGGCGAACCGTGGCGGCAATGGGTCCACCTGATGCTCGCGCGTGTGCCGGAACCAGGCAGCGCGCGGCCGTTGGAATGCCGGTACCGGCGGCCGGAGGAACTTCAGGAGGACCTGCGCTTCCTGGCCGGCACGCTGCGCGAAGTGGGCGCGGACGCCATCGCGCGCACCGAGGTGGCGCCGGCCGAGCGGCTCGCCCAGGTGTACGGTTTTCACGGCGCGGCCCTCGATATCCGCGAGAACAGCGCCGTCCACAACGTGGCGGTAGGGCAATTGCTCACCATCGCCGGCGCGGGCGGAGAAGATTACCCCGGCTGGAGCGAGCGGCGCAAACGCGAGTTGATCGACCGCGAGTTGAACTCTCCGCGCCCGTTCGCCGTCTCTTCGGCCGCGCTCCCAGCGGAAGCCGAGGCCAGCGTGGGGGTACTGCGCCTGGTGCGGGAGTGGAGCGACGCGCATGGCTATGGCGGCATCGGCTCCTTCATTGTGAGCATGACGCATGAGGCTTCCGATCTGCTGCACGTCTACCTGCTGGCGCGGGAGGCCGGCCTGGTGCGCGGCGCGCCGGGCGGGTTGGTGTGCGAGATCCCCGTGACGCCGCTGTTCGAAACCATCGGGGACCTGGAGAACAGCGGACGCGTGCTGGCCGATTTCCTGGCGCACCCGATGACCATAAGGACGCTGCGGCGCCTACAGGAGCGCGAGAGGCTTCCGCATCCGCTGCAGGAAGTGATGATCGGCTACAGCGACAGCAACAAGGACGGCGGCATCCTGGCCAGCCACTGGCATCTGCGCAAAGCCCAGATCCGCCTGGCCGGCGTGGCTCGCGAGGCCGGCGTCGAGTTGCGCTTTTTTCACGGCCGCGGCGGCACCATCGGACGGGGGGCCGGGCCGACGCACGTGTTTCTGGAGTCGCTGGCGGCCGGCGCCTTGCAGGGGGAAATCCGCGTCACGGAGCAAGGCGAGGTGATCGCGCAAAAGTACGCCAACCGGCTGACGGCCGCAACCCATCTGGAGCGGTTGCTGGCCGGCGTCACGCGCTGGACGCTGGCGCGGGAACGGGAGCCGGAACGCATCCCCGAGACGGTTGAGGATCTGCTCGAGACCGCGGCCGCCGCCAGCCGGCGCGCGTACCGGGAGCTCATCGACGCCGATGGTTTCGTGGAGTTCTTCTCACAGGCTACGCCCATCGATGCCATCGAGCGCAGCCATATCGGTTCCCGGCCGAAACGGCGCACCGGAAAGCGGACTATCGACGATTTGCGATCGATCCCGTGGGTGTTCAGTTGGAGCCAGGCGCGCTTCAACGTGCCGGGGTGGTATGGCGTCGGCAGCGCCTTTGAGCCGGTGCGGGAACGGGGAGGACGCGCGTGGGAGTCGCTGGCTAAAGCCGCAAGGGAATGGCCGTTTCTATCCTACCTGTTGCACAACGTGGAGTTCGGCGTGGTGGCGGCGGACACGGGCCTCATGGCGGAGTACGCGGCCCTGGTGGAGAACGCCGCCCTGCGCGCCCGGTTCCTGGGTTTGATCCTGGAGGAATACGAGCGCACGCGGAATGTCCTGGAGGAGTTGTTCGGCGGCGACCGGCAAGCGCAACGGCCGCGATTGCGTCAGGCGGTGGAGATCCGACGCCATGCCTTGCTCCGCCTGCATCGCGAGCAGATCGCCCTCTTGCGCGGGTGGCGGGAGGCTGTGAGGGAAGAACGCGCGGAGGACGCGGGGCGCCTGCTCACCTCTCTGCTGGTGACCGTCAACGCCATCGCGGGCGGCTTGAAGACGACCGGGTAATCAAGGCAAATTGGCCACAGATGAACACGGATGAACACGGATAAGAGAGAAGAATCAAGAAAATATAGATGTTTTGGGTGTTTTGGGTGTTTTGCCTTATCCGCGTTCATCCGTGTTCATCTGTGGCCAATTCTCTTGTGTTCCTTCATGTAATAGTTATGTAAGATCGGCGGCCGGGCGGCGGCTGCATACATATCCGAGTGCTATATTCAGGTTTTAAGCACCTAAAATGGCCCAAATGCAAACCCACCCCAAAGGCGTCAACGCTCGTATTCTGTTCAGCTCCGTATTCGGCCCCTACGCGCAGGACGATGAGTTCGGAAGCCGCAAGATGAACCCGATGGAGTTGTACCACAATCAGGTGACCCGCGAGCAGGGCCCGTTCTCGCTGCGCATGTTCCACCGGTCTTGGGGCATCCTCATGATCCAGCGGAACATCTCGGCGCCCACGACGGTTCTCGATTTCCCCACGCGCGAGGCGTTCGAAGCGGAATTGCGGGCCAACGAGTACGACATCGTAGGCATCTCCTCCATCATCGTGAACGTGGGCAAGGTGAGGGAAATGTGCCGTATCGTGCGGCGAATCTCTCCGAAGGCGACGATCGTGGTGGGGGGCCATGTGGCCGCCACTCCCGGCCTCGATACGATGATCGACGCGGACCACATTGTCCGCGGGGACGGCATCTCCTGGATGCGCCGCTATTTGGGCGAGGATGAGAACGCGCCCATCCAGCATCCCGAGATCATTTCCGGATTCGACGCGCGGACCATGGGCATGAAGCTGCCGGGGGCCAAGGGCGCGGTGGCCGCCACCATCATTCCGTCGGTCGGCTGCCCCATGGGATGCAACTTCTGCACGACTTCGGCATTTTTCGGCGGCAAGGGCAAGTACCTGAATTTCTACGACACGGGCGAGGAACTCTACGGCGTCATGTCGGAGATGGAACGCAAGTTGGGCGTGAAATCGTTCTTCATGATGGACGAGAATTTCCTGCTGCACAAGCGCCGCGCCATGGAGCTTCTGAAGTTCATGCAGCGCGACGCTAAGGCGTGGGCGCTGTACGTGTTTTCGTCCGCCAACGCGATCAGCCAATACACCATCCGCGAACTGGTGGAGCTCGGCGTCTCCTGGGTCTGGATGGGGTTGGAATCGCCGCATTCGAGCTATGTCAAGCTGAACGGCGCGGACACGCTGAAGCTCACCGGCGAGCTTCACAAGCACGGCATCAAGGTGCTGGGTTCGACCATCGTCGGGCTGGAGCATCACACGCCGGCGAATATCGAGCAGGAGATCGAACACGCGGTGGCGCACAACACCGACTTCCATCAGTTCATGCTCTACACGCCCGTGCCGGGAACGCCGCTGTTCGCCGAAATGACGGAGAAGGGGCGCATGCTGGAAGGCGTGGACCTGGCCGACATTCACGGCCAGGACCGGTTCAATTTCGAGCACGCCGCCATCTCGCGCGAAGAGTCCAAGCACTGGCTGAACTGGGCGTTTCGCCGCGATTACGAGCGCAACGGACCGAGCATCTATCGCATCTGCCGCACCACCATGGAAGGCTGGATGCGCTATAAGAACGATGCCGATCCGCGAGTCCGGGCGCGTTTCACTTGGGAGGCGCGGAGCTTAAGCGGCGGCTATGCGTCCGCGCTGTGGGCCATGGAGAAGCACCTGCGCGGGGCCAACCCCGCGGTCGCCGAAAAGATTCGCGCGCTGCGCAAGGATGTGGGCCGGGAATTCGGCCTGATGAGCCGCCTGGCGACCCGCGCGTTGGGACCGGTGCTGCTGTGGTCCGCGAAGCGCGAGGAGAAGCGGCTGGCGGCCGGTCAGACGTATGAACCGCGCACCATCGTCGAACGCCGCAACTGGACGTGGCCGGCGCAATTGGGCCGCCTCGGGATCGGCGTTCCCCCCATCCAGATTGAGGAACCCGTTTCCAGTAACTAGGGAACCGCGGGTAGAAAGAGGCAGACGAAAGCGTCTGCCCCACCTTAACGCCGATGGCCTCGCGGGCATCGTCATTCCTCTATCCCCGGGTTGGGATTGCGCAGCTCGGCCAGATAAGTGGTGCGAGGGCGGGTGTTGAGGTCGGCCAGCATCCCGTAGTTGAGCTTTTCGGCTTTCATCTTGGACACGCGGCTGTTGGGGTCGTTGACATCCCCGAAGATAATGGCTTCGGTGGGGCAGGTGGCCTGGCAGGCGGTCTGGATTTCGCCGTCCCGCACCTTGCGGCCCTCTTTTTCCGCGTCGATCTTGGCGGCATTGATTCGCTGCACGCAGTAAGTACACTTTTCCATGACGCCGCGGCTGCGCACGGTGACGTCGGGATTGTGCAACAGCTTGAGGCTGGGCGTTTCGTAATCGGAGAACAGAAAGAAATTGAAGCGGCGCACCTTGTAGGGACAGTTGTTGGAGCAGTAGCGGGTGCCGACGCAGCGGTTATAAACCATGTCGTTGAGGCCCTCGCTCGAGTGACTGGTGGCCTGCACGGGGCAGACCAGCTCGCAGGGGGCGTTCTCGCACTGCATGCACGTGACGGGCTGATTATCGATCTCGGGATCGGCGATTTCGCCCTTGTAGTAACTGTCGACGCGGAGCCAGTGCATGGCGCGGCCGCGGCGGACCTGATCTTTGCCTACGACGGCGATGTTGTTCTCAGCCTGGCACGCCACCACGCACGCGCTGCAGCCGGTGCAGGAAGTGAGATCGATAGCCATGCCCCAGGCGTGGCCCTCGTACTTCCATTCGGGGTAGAGAGTCAGACCGCGCGGCGGGTCTTCGGAGCCGGCGTGAACGGACTCGGGATTTTTCTTGTAGTCCTCGATATCGGCGGCGCGGAAGAGGTGGCGGCGGACGTCGAGCATGTGCTCCATCTGGGTGGTAGCGAACTCGTAGCTGCCGGAGACCTTCTTGACTTCCAGTCCGTTATCGTGCCAGAGGGCCTTGGCCGTGCGCAGGCCGTAGGGATTGAAACCGATTCCGGTACCGGCCCGCCCGGCGCGGGTCCGGCCATAGCCGAGGTGCAGGGTGACGGCGCTTTCGACGTGCCCAGGTTGAATCCACGCCGGCGCGCGCAACGAGCGTCCCTGGTAAGTCAGTTCCAGCATGTCGCCGGTGTCTACGCCGAGAAAGTGGGCGGAAGCGGGGCTGATGATGGCGGCGTTGTCCCAGGTGAGCTTGGTGATTGGCCGGGGGAGTTCCTGCAACCAGCCGTTGTTGGCAAAGCGCCCGTCGTAGATGGCGGGGTCGGGCCGGAAAATCACTTCGAACTTCCCGCCGAGCTTGGGCGAGCGGGCGGGTCCCGCGATGTTCTCGGCGTGGAGGGCCGGCTGCCTGGCGGGAAATGCCGTATTGGCCACGACGCCGTCGTGCACCGCGCGCCGCCACCACACCTCAAAATCGGCGCCGGTGTGCTGGCCGGCCCAATAGTCTTTGACGATCTCCCGGCCGCTCTTCTCGGGTCGA
The DNA here is from genome assembly GCA_003139735.1 of Bryobacterales bacterium. Taxonomy (GTDB): domain Bacteria; phylum Acidobacteriota; class Terriglobia; order Bryobacterales; family Bryobacteraceae; genus BOG-224. The sequence continues at coordinate 8,879 of PLGA01000660.1, forward strand.
TCGGTGAACATCTGCAACACTTCATAGGCCGACTTGCCGCCATACAAAGGCTGGATGAGAGGCTGCTGGATGGTGGCCGTGCCATCGAACGCGCGGGCATCGCCCCAAGCCTCCAGGTAATGCGCTTCCGGCAGACGCCACTGGCAGGCGCGCGAAGTTTCGTCGTCGTAGAGGCTGAGGTGGGCGCGCACGCGGGCCTTGGTCAGGCGGTCGCGCAGCCCCAATTCGACCGGCGCGTTGAAAACCGGATTGCCGCCCAGGATGAGCAGCAGATCGACGGCGCCGGCGTCCAGGTCCTTCACCAGATCCTCAAGAGAGGCCACCTGATCGACGGGATCGGCCTCGATGGGGTCGGTGTTGAAGACGGTCTTGCCGACGTTGCCGAGGCTGGCATTCATGGCGTGCGCAAAAGCATGCACCACGGGCGGCTGATGCTCGCCGGCGATCACCAGGCTGGCGCCTTTATTGCGCGCCAAGTCCCTGCCGATCTCGTCGACCCACTTATAGATGTCGTGGTTCTCGCCCGATTCGGGCCCGCGCCCCGTGCCGACGGCGGCGGTCAACGCCCCGGCGAAAACTTCGATATCGGCGGCGCGCAGCGGGAGACGGTGATCGGCCTTCGAACCCGTGGGCGTGGGCATGGGCTCGACCACATAAAGCCGGTTCATGGCGGTCTGGTTGCCACGCACGCGGCGCCGGGCAGCGAACTGGCGGGCGTAACGCAAGCTGGCCGGGCCGGAGGCCAGGAAATCCGAATCGATGGAAACCACCACGTTGGCGGCGGAAAGGTCGTAGTACGTGTTCACGGGCTGGCCGAAAGCCATAACGGCTCCGGCGCGCGCGCTGTGCGGACCGGCGGGCTCCCACTGATGCCACTTCAGGGCCGGGAAAAGCTGGCGTATTTGCCGGAGCTGATCGGCCATGGTGGGCGAGGTGACGGTTTCGGTGAGGATGCGTATGCCGGCGCCGCTCTTGGCCTTCTGTTCCGACAGGATCCCGCGCAAAGCCCCGTAGAACGTGCTCCAGGAACGGATTTCGCCCGAATAGGTGGCGGTGGCCATGCGGTCCGGATCGTAAAGCTGCAGGACCGAGGCTTGGGAGAACGCGTCGCAAGCTCCCAGCGTGGCGGGGTGTTCGGGGTTGCCTTCGATCTTGGTGGGCCGGCCTTCGTGGCTCTCGGCGAGAACGCCGGTGGCGACGCCATTCAGGGTGGTGGCGGTGGCGTAGAAAAGCGGCCGGCCCGGGATGAGATCTTCCGGCTGCCGCACGTAGGGCGTGATGTACTCGGTGGGCTGGCGGGTGCAGGCGGATAATCCGGCCAGCGCGAGCGAGGCCCCCATGAGCTTCAGGAAATTGCGGCGGCCCTTGACAGGGTCTTCATCCTCGCTCCAGCCCACCGCCTGACGCGGGAATTCGCGCTCCATCAAATCCTGGAATTCGGGCGTGGCCGCGAGCTCGTCGAGGCTGCGCCAATAGTCGCGCCCGTGCGCGCCCTGGAGCCGCGCTCGTACCGCGGCGAGATCGAGTTTCTTGCGTGGATCCATCATCGGTGGCACGTATTGCAGCTTGTGAGCGTGCGAGCGTCCTGAATGCCGTATTGCTTAACGAGCCGGAGGCCGATTTCCACCTGATCCCCGGCGGGATGGTAGCCCATGGTGGTGACGAACTCGCGCGGACGGACATACTTTTCGGGCGCGCGGTGGCAATCGAGGCACCAGGACATTTCGAGCGTGTTTACCTGGCGGGTGAGCGGCATGAGGTCGATCCGGCCGTGGCAGCTCTCGCAGCCGATCCCCTTATCGATATGAATGCTGTGATTGAAGTAGACGAAATCCGGCAGATCGTGGACCCTGGTCCATTGGATGGAGGTTCCGGTGCGGAAACTGGCGCGCACCGGCTCGAGGGTGGCGCTCGTGAGCCAGATCTGCGAGTGGCAGTTCATGCAGGTCTTGGTGGGCGGGATGTTGGCGAAGCTGGAGGTTTCGACGGTGGTGTGGCAGTAACGGCAATCCAGGCCGAGCCCTCCGACGTGGTGCTCGTGGCTGAAGGGAACGGGCTGCTGGCGCTGCCCGGCAATGCGCGTGACCCAGGCGGAGCTATTAAGCTCAAAGCCGACCCAGCCGAGGAAGGCCACGACGAAGACCGCGCCGAAAATCGTGAAACGCGCGATGGCGTTGGCGCCGTGATGAAAGAGCTGGGACATGATCTACGATTGTCCCATTTCGAGGGCGTGAGCTTTTTCGTTAGGCATCGGGAGAACAGGAACCGCTCCAAGCGTCCGTCTGTGGCACATCCCTAATAGTTTCTCGCGAATCGACCTCATCTAACGGATGCGTGAGGAAGCAATTTGTTTCAACGGAAACGCATGAGTGAGAAATATTACGAAACGGGCGGATGTGGCTGAGGGGCAAGGCGGGAGGTGGCGGGGTAATCACCGGGGAAAGCGAGCTACGGCACGGGGACCAGCAGGGTCTTGCCGATGACGGCCGTGAAGCCGTCGAGCATATCCATGAAGCTCGCGGCGAGCAACGGGTCCGGGCGGAACGCGGTAAGATGCGAAGCGTTGAGCCAGGCCGACTCCCGGGCCGCGCTGACGTTCCAAGCGGCGACGGTGTCTTCGAGGCTCGAAACGGGAGGGAGGGCATCGCCGGGCAGACGGACATTGAGGGTGCGTTTGGCGGTTTCCACGAGACTGTCGAGCGTGGAGTTGAGGGCGGTGTAGTCGTTGTAGTGCGTTCCGCCGCGATCGGGAGCCGTGCCGGTGGCCTGACAGGTGGCGACGATGGCCTGCGGCAGATCACGATTAATATGGGCGTTGATGCCCGCCAGCGCGAACTGAATGCGCGCGATGGCGGTTTGGGCACGGCTGTGGAACAAGATCTGCCAGCAATCGGGCGCCGGCTGCCCGGAGAGCGAGGAAGCGAGGGCGGAGAAGTAGAGGCGCGCGAATTGCACGTCGAGCTGGGCAAGCCAAGCCGGGTCCGTGAAGCCCCCGGCTGCAACCCGCGCCTCCACCGCCTGCGTCACTTGCAGGTATAGCCAGTTGAACCATTTGAGGCCATCCGCATCGGCGCAAGCGGCGTCGATGGTCTGAAGAATGCGGAGGACGTCCGGAATCGACTGGGGAGTGGACAGCACGGCGGCAAGGAGGGTGGAGTCGTAGGGAAACATGGTCAGTGGCAAGGACTAAGAATCTAAGACCGCTCCAAGGTGCGAGGCCGGTATTGCGGAATCCCTAGGCGGTCTCGCGACTTCCGGTAAGGATAGCACAGAAGGAAGAGGACGCTTCGTGGAAAACTACCGGCGCCAGACCGGGCCGGGCGGGCGAGGCAGTGCCTCGCCCCTACTCTACGAGCGACAGGATGGTGAGCGGGGCGTTGCCTTCCAGGCGGTTGTTCACGAAGAGGAAGAGCATGCGCTTGTCCTCTTTCGCGCGGCCGATCAGGATGCGCATGGAATCGCGGGCTTCGGGGTTGGGGTCCTTGATCTCGGCGTAAGGAGAGAACGCCGCCACGGCCTCTTCGTACATGCGGCCGCGGCGCAGCAGGGCGCGGCAAACCTGAAAATCGGCCGTGGCCGAATCCGCTATGGCGGTCTGAACCCGCAATTCCGGCATGCGCGACCAGGCGTTATAGACGTGCGCCGCGTGGTGGCCTCGCAGGCACGCGAAGTAATCGTTCGCCAGGAATTCGGGGTTGCGGATTTCCACGGCATAGCGGAAATCGGGCGGCAGTGCGGCCAGGAACGGGTCCAGACGGTCCAGGAATTCGGAAAGCTCCGCACGCATCGAGCCGAACTCGAAAATCACCAGGGCCGTCTTATCGCGGTACGGCATCAGCGGGCGGAGGAACATGTCCGCAATCGCGCGGGCGTCGAGGAACATTTCGTTTTTCTTGCCGCCCCGCGGTCCGTAGCGCGGATGCGTGGGGAACGCCTGGCAGGTGATCTGTTCGGGCGCTTTGAAGGCGAAACGGAAGCCCGCCGGGACGCGCGCGAAGAGCTTGCGCCAGAAATCGTCCGTGGGGAACTGGTAGAAGGCGAAATCGCCGCACACGGTGGGGAACGTTTCGGCGTATTCGCGCAGGCATTCGGCCTGAAACGCGGATTGCGAAAACCGCCCGCGCGCCAGGTACCGCTCGCGCGTGTAGACCTGCCCAATCCAGCCTTCGTACTTCCAGGAACTGCCGCCGATGAAGATGCCCTGCCCCGCCAGGGCCTTCAGGCGCGCGGCCAGAGCGTCGCGGTCGAATGCGCCGGGTTCGTCGAACAGAGAGCCTACCACGCTTGCGAATTCCGGTAGTAGAACGGGTCGGCGCCGGCCTCGATCAGCCCGCTGGGATTGAACCGTATGATCACCGGCGCGGCCCCGCTGTTGTAACGGCTGCGGACCTCCACCAGGTGCTTCCGGGCGGCCATCTCAGCCGCAAGGTTGGGCGGCATGCGCTCGTCGAGCAGCAGGCTGCCGGGCCGCATGGCGTGATTGTCGAAGCTCGAGACCAGATGGTCTGTCCCGAAGCGCGGCGCCTCCACGGCCGCCTCCGCGTTCATGCCGAAAAAGATGGAATCGAAGAGGACTTGAAGCAGCGCCTGATCCTGGTCGTCCCCGCCCGGAGTGGATAGCGTAATCAAGGTTCCGTCGGGATTGGTGACCAGCGTGGGGCTGAGCGTCACGCGCGGGCGTTTGCCGCCGGCCAGCTCGTTGGGATGGCCGGGCACCAGCAGGAAGCTCTGGGCGCGCTGGGAGAGCGGTATGCCGGTATCGCCGGCGATGTAGGTGGGCATCCAGCCGCCCGAGGGGGTGGCGGAAAAGGCCACGCCGTCCTTATCGATGGCGTCCACGCAGGTGGTGTCCTTGGCCTTCAGCTCATCGTCGATGGTGCGGCGGTCGATGTTCGAATAGAAGGGATGCTGGGGCGGGTTGGGTTCCACGTCGCCGGGGCGGAAGTCGAGCGAAGCCTCATCGCCGATCAACTTGCGGCGCTCGGCCGCGTAATCCTTCGAGAGCAGGCGCTCCTCGGGGATGCGCACGAATTTCGGGTCGCCATAGTAGGTATCGCGGTCGGCGTAGGCCAGTTTCAGGGCTTCCACGAGGGTCTGGATATATTGCGCGGAATTCACCCCCATGGCGCGGAGGTCGTAGCCCTCCAGCATATTCAGGGTCTCGATCATGGCCGGACCCTGGCTCCAAAAGCCCGGTTTGTAGACGGTATAGCCGTGAAAGGTGGTGGAAACGGGGGCCTCGGGCTCGATGCGGAAGGCCGCCATATCTTCGTAGCGCAGCAGGCCGCCGTTCTTCTGGGAAAAATCGCCGATGCGGCGGGCGATATCGCCGCGATAGAAGAAGTCGCGAACGGCGTCCATGGCCTTCTCGCGGCTGGCGCCGGAGGCCAGGGCCTGTTTCTCGACCGCGACCATGGAGCGCAGGGTGCGCGCCAGGTCCGGCTGTCGCAGAATCTCGCCGGGCCGGGGGACGTACCCATTGGGCAGGAAGACACGGCGGGAAGCCGGCCAACGCATCAGGTATTCGGCGGCGCCCGCGATGGCGTTGGAACGCATCTCGTCAATCGGGAAGCCGTCGGCCAGCTCGATGGCCGGCTCCACGGCCTCGGCGAAAGACTTGGTTCCAAAATCGCGTAGGGCCACCAGCGCGGCGTCCGGCGTACCGGGGACCAGCGCCGGCAGGATGCCCACCACCGGCAGCCAGGCCTTCAGGCCCTTGGCCTCGGGCGGACCCTCCATTTCTTCATCGGTCACCTTGTGCTGGCGGAAAAAGTCGGCGGTGGCGAGTTTTGGCATGGTTCCCACGCCGGCGATGGCGTAGACTTTGCCATCCTTGGTACGGATCAGAATGGGCGATTCTCCGCCGAGGCCGAGATGGGAAAACTCCGCCACGTCCGCCGCGAGCAGGGCCGCGACGCCCGCATCCACGGCATTGCCGCCGCTGAAGAGCATGCGCATGCCGGCCTCGGTTGAGTATTCGCTGCCCGCCGCCACGGCTCCATGCGTGCCGCGAGAGGGGTAACGGATCAGACGCGCCTGCGGTTGCCGCTGCTGCCCGAGACAGAAGGCCAATAGCAGAATTGAGACGNNCGGTTGGCGTTGCTGCGCGAGGCACAAGGCCAACGCAAGGAGGGACAGGATTGCCGCTCTGAGGTTCGTCATGTTGTTTCCATTGTAATAGAGCCTTCGGTATAATCGGTTCGCATGTCCGACATCCCAGCGCTATTGGAACGATTCCGCCGCGGTCCGGAACTTCTGGCTGTGGTTTTGACCGGAGTTTTCGGAGAGGAGGAGGATTTCAGGCCCGCGCCGGAGAAGTGGAGCGCACGGGAGATTATGGCGCACCTGGCCGATTCGGAACTGGTGGGCGGCCACCGTTGCCGGCAGATCGCGGCCGAGGACAATCCCACACTGATCGCCTTCGACCAGGAACTGTGGGCTCGCAACCTGAATTATGCCGGTCGCAAGCCGAAGCAGTCGCTCGAGTCGTTCCGCCGTCTTCGCGCTGAGAATTACGAACTGCTGAAGGCCCTGCCCGAGAGCGCCTTCGAGCGGGCCGGCAACCATACCGAAGCCGGCCGTATGACGCTCGGCGAGTTGGTGGAGCGCATCGCGGGGCATACGGAATCGCATGCGCGCCAATTGCAGGAACGG
>PLGA01000286.1 GCA_003139735.1 Bryobacterales bacterium
TGCGCCTGTTGGAACGTCTGCGAGGGCGTCCATCCGTGGAGATTCACCTCATTCTGTCCCGCGCCGGCGAGAAGACGCTATTCCTCGAGACGGGGAAGACTGCGGCGGACGTCAGAAAGATGTCCGACTACTCGTATCCCCAGGAGGATATCGGCTGCCGGCTGGCCAGCGGTTCTTATCCCACCGACGCCATGGTGATCGCCCCCTGCTCCATACACACCATGTCCGCCATTGCCCAAGGCATCAGTTCCAACCTCATGGTGCGCGCGGCGGACGTCGCCCTGAAGGAAAAACGGAAACTGATTTTACTCGTTCGGGAAAGTCCTTTCCATCTGGGACATTTGAAAAATATGACCACGCTGGCCGAAATAGGCGCCATAATCGCCCCCCCCATTCCCGGCTTTTATAACAACCCCAAGACCGTCGAGGATATCGTCGATCAGAGCCTCGACCGCGTGCTGGACTTGATCGGATTGCCGGATCCGTCGATCCGCCGGTGGGAAGGAGGCCCGCGATGAGCGCCCGGTCCGCGCGTACGGCGCCCGCGGCCTTCCAGGGAGAGCGCGGCGCATTCAGCGAAGAAGCCGCGCGCATCCTCCTGGGCCCCGGCGCTCCCGTGTTGCCCTGCGTGCGATTTGAAGACCTGTTCCTATCCCTTAAGGATGGCCGCGCCGCTGCCGCCATAGTGCCTATCGAAAACACCTTGGCCGGTTCCGTTCACGAGAACTACGACCACTTGCTGAATTTCGATTTCCCCATCGTAGCCGAAACCAACGTGCGCATTGTCCACAATTTAATCGCCTTGAAAGGCGTTCCATTTTCAAAAGTGAAGCGCGTTTTTTCGCATCCCGTGGCGCTCAATCAATGTCTGAATTTCTTCACGCGAAACCCGGGCATCGAGCGCATTCCTTTTTATGACACCGCCGGCAGCGTCAAAATGCTTGTGGAAGAACACCTTACCGATGCGGCGGGGATCGCCTCCTCAGTCGCCGCGGAAATCTATGGCGCCAGAATCCTTCGTAAATCGATTGAAGACGACCGCCAGAATTTTACCCGCTTTTTCCTGCTGCGCACCCCCGAATTCGCGCGCCGCCATCCCGTGCCCCCCGCAGCGCACGCGCATTGGAAAACTTCCCTGGTCTTCAGCACCCGCAACACTCCCGGCTCCCTTTTCCGGGCCCTGAGCGCCTTCGCCCTACGCGATCTGAACCTGGCCAAGATCGAATCGCGACCCTTGCGCGGTAAACCCTGGGAGTATCTCTTTTATGTGGACTTCCTAGGCCGCGTGGACACTCCCAACGCTCGCAACGCGCTCAACCATCTCGCCGAATCGGCCGACTTTATGCGCGTTTTGGGCTGCTATCCCAAAGGCGCCTGACCACCCTGGCGCAGCCGTTCCAGGCTGTCCGGCAGCCGGTGTTACAATTATCCATACTGGTGGAGAGAGGTTTCATGCGCCCGTTGTCTGCCGCGATTTTCGCTTTGGTCATTTCGTCTTGCGCGTTTGGCCAAGCCTATACCGCCATTACGCTTGCCGGCACGTTCGGCTCTCCAGGCTACACCGGGGACACCGGATACGCCAACGCCGCCCAGCTCTACTTCCCCTGGGCCGTCGCCGTAGATGCCTCCGGCAACGTGTACATCGCCGACTCCTATAACAATGTCATCCGCGAGGTTACGGTTTCGAACGGGGCTATCATCACCCTGGTGGGAAACGGCACGCCTGGCTTCAGCGGCGATGGCGGCGCCGCCGTTCTCGCCACGTTGAACGACCCCGCCGGCGTGGCCGTGGATTCCGTCGGCAATGTCTACATCGCCGACTGTTTTAACGAGCGCATCCGCATGTACTCCAACGTGGGCGCCACCGAATCGGCGGTCCTTACCCTGGCGGGAAACGGGACGCCAGCATATAGCGGCGACAACGGCCCCGCCGCTAACTCCCAGTTGTTCAGTCCCGAAGGCCTCGCCGTGGATTCCGCCGGCAATCTGTATATCGCCGACTCCCAGAACTATCGCGTCCGCAAGATCTCGAAGGGCGTGATCACCACCGTGGCGGGAAACGGAACGCCGGGCTATAGCGGCGACAACGGCCCGGCCACCAGCGCCCAGTTGAGGGCCGTGTACAGCGTGGCCGTGGATTCCGCCGGCAACCTGTACATCGCCGATACCGATAACAACGCCATCCGCAAGGTTTCGAACGGGGTCATCACCACAGTGGTGGGAACAGGGGGGAAGAGCGGCTACACCGGCGACAACGGCCCTGCCGCCAGCGCCCGGTTGTACGGTCCTACCAGCGTCGCCGTGGATTCCGCCGGCAACCTCTACATCGCCGATTTGTTCAACAACGCGGTCCGCAAGGTCTCGAATGGGGTGATCACTACCATCGCGGGCAGTGGAGGCGGCTTGACCGGAGGCGGGCCGGTTAACGGCATCTTGTTGAACTCTGCCAACGGCGTTGCCGTGGATGCCTACGGAAACGTCTACATCGCCGATACCGATAATCAGCGCATTCTGGAGTTGACTCCCCCCGCGCCGTCGATCACCAGCCTGGTCCCGAGTTCGGCCTATGAGTTCGGTCAACCCTTTACGCTGACGGTGAACGGAACGGGTTTTCTGGCCGGAGCGTCAGTCAAATGGAACGGCACGGCGCTAGCCACGGCGCTCGTGAGCGGGACGCAATTGACGGCCACCGTGCCGGCCAGTCTGCTCACCTCGCTCGGGTCGGCGACCATCACGGAAGTAAATCCGGGCGGAGCGGCGTCGAATGCGCTCTCCTTCAGCGTCGGCATCCCGCCCCTGGTGGTCACGGCTTCGTCCTTGCCCGCCGGCACGGTTGGAACGGCCTACCTGCAAACCCTTTCGGCTACAGGTGGAACCCCTCCCTACCACAACTGGGTTCTCAGTTCGGGATCGTTGCCTCCGGGCCTTACGCTCGACGGTAACGCCGGAACCATCGGCGGCGTGCCTGCTTCAGCCGCCGGCAGCCCCTACGCCTTCACCGTCATGGTGAAGGACAGCGCGGGCGCCGTTTCGACCGGGAGTTTTTCGATCTCCATCAGCCAGCCTGCCGCCTTGACGATTACCACCGCATCGCCGCTGCCGGCCGGCGCCGTTGGCGTTCCTTACTACCAGGTCTTCATGGTCACCGGCGGGACTGCGCCGTACACGAACTGGGGTATCACCGCCGGCAGTCTCCCTCCTGGAACCGGCCTGATTCTTGAGGGGCAATGCAGCCTCCCGTCAGCGACCGGTAGCTGCACCTCCATGGCGGGTGCTAGCGGCACGCCCACCGCGGCCGGCACATTCACCTTCACCGTCCAGGCCATCGACTCCGCCAACGCCACCGCCACGAAGCAATTCAGCCTCACCATCAATCCTGTCGGCACGGCGAGCATTTACGCCGGCGGCATCGTGAATTCCGCCAGCTACGCCGGAGGCGGCGTGTCCCCGGGTGAAGTCGTCACGATTTTCGGTTCCGGACTGGGTCCCAACACGCTGGCCGGCTTGCAAGTGAACAACGGCGCTGTCTCGACGAACCTCGCCAGCGTGCAAGTGATGTTCGATGGCTTCGCGGCGCCGCTTGTGTATGCGGAGTCCGACCAGGTGGCCGCGGTGGTCCCCTACGAGGTCGCCGGCGAAACCTCGACCAAGGTTCAGGTGTCCTACCAGGGCCAGAACTCGAATACTCTGACCGTTCCGGTGGTCGCGGCGGCTCCGGGTATTTTCACGCTCGATTATTCCGGGATGGGACCGGGAACGGTTCTGAACCAGGATGGAACGGTCAACTCTCCGGCCAACCCGGCGGCAGGTGGATCTCTTATTTACGTGTATGCCACCGGCGAGGGCCAAACCAGCCCCGGGGGCGTAGACGGCCAGTTGGATGGATCGCCCGCGCCCAAGCCAGTCCAGGCCGTGACGGCCACCATCGGCGGAGTGAACGCCACGGTCGAATCCGCGGGAGGCGTGACGGGCGCCGTGGCGGGGATTATCGAGGTCGTTTTGCAGGTTCCAACCACGTCGGCATCGAATGCGGCGCCGCTCCTGCTGAATATCGGCGGGGCCACCAGCCATGCGGGCGTGACCATCGCAATCAAAGCTCTGGTGCGGGCAGGGTCGTCGGAGCGCGAAAACAACCAGTAGGGGTCGGGCATGCCCGACCCGCGCGCGGTCGAAAACCTACCCCATCCAGCCGTTTGCGATCACCGCCACCGCAGCCATGGCGGCGGTTTCCGCGCGCAGCACCAGCGGGCCTAGCGAGGCCGGGCGCCAACCGGCCGCCGCGGCTGCCTCGCGCTCCGCCGCTGTCCAGCCGCCTTCCGGTCCGGTCAGCAGCGCCACCCGATCCGTGGCGGCCCTGTTCGAGGGCAGCAGCCGCAAGAGCGGGGGCGCTACGCTTTCCTCCAGGAAATACCGGCAATCGGCCTCCACCGCCAGCGACTGCTGGAAGCCGGCGGCCTCGGCGATCTCCGGAGCGGACACGCGCCGCGCCTGCTGGCTGCTTTCGCGCGCGATCCGCTCCCACCGCTCGCGCCGTTTGCGAGAAGCTTCGAGCAACCCTTTCTCAACCTTCGCCGTTTCCACCGGAAGGATGCGTTCGACGCCCAGTTCCGTGGCCTTCTCCACCATCCACTCAAAGCGGTCGAACTTGACCAGCGCGGCGCACAAGGCGATGCGCACGGGCAGTGCGGGCGAATCCACCGGCGCCACCACGCGGAAGACCACGCGGTCCCCGCGCGCCTCCTCGATTTCGGCCAGGTACGCCTGCCGGCTATCGGAAATCTCATACTGCCGGCCCGCCTCGGCGCGCAGCACGCGCGTCAAATGCAGCGCGTCGTCGCCGCGCAATTCCGCCGCGCCGCCTTCGATGGCGTCCACAAAAAACCGTCGCCGGGACAAGCCACCATTCTAGCCGCTTGGCATTACCGCCGAGACGGTCCCGCCTGGGCAGTAGGCGCCCAGACGCTGAATTTGGAAGGAATCTTCGCGTCCTCGGCTTGCTCGGCGCTCGAACCAAAGGAAGAACGGCAATGGACATGCGCTCGGAGTTCCATATTTGGTTTTTCTCAGCGTCTCTCCGTCTCGGCGGTGGAACGCCTTTTGCCGCGCGATAGAATAGCTTCGTGATTCATCGTTACGTTCTTCATAACAACGACATTTGCGAGGCCTCCGAACGAAACCTGTCTCCCGGGCAGATCGGGCTGCTCAGCGGATGGGGCGTGTTCAGCACCCTGCGCGTCGCCGAAGGAGTGCTCTTCGCCTTCGAGCGCCATTGGGCACGCATTACGCGGGATGCGGCCGCATTCCACGTGCCGATCCCCGACAATCCGGAATGCCTTCGGCGCAGGCTGCTGGATCTGGTCGCCGCCAACCAGGCTTACAACTCCACTCTGCGCCTGGTCGTCGTCCGCAATGGAGGCGGGATGTGGGCCGGTCCGACGACTGGCCAAGCCTTCGACGTAATCGCCCTCACGACCGATTCCAAACAGTGGGGCGACGGCGTGAAACTGACCTATGTGGAGCAGGCCCGCCATGCGGCCTGCCCTTTCGCCGGGAACAAGGTCCTGTCGTGGGCCATGAATCTCACCTGGTTGGAATCGGCGCAGGCTCGCGGCTTCGATGAAGTGATCCTGCTGAACGAGCGCGGCGAGGTGGCCGAATGCACCTCGGCCAACATCTTCGCCACCAGGGGGAACCAGGTGTGGACGCCGCCGCTGAGCTCGGGCTGCCTTCCGGGGATTACTCGACAGGTGGTATTGGAGGAAACCAGCTCGTCCGGCGTCCGCGTCGTGGAGAAACCGCTGACCCCGGCGGAGCTCGAATCGTCCGACGAGGTTTTCATCACCTCCACCACGCGCAATCTGCTGCCCGTGCTGGAGATCGAGGGCCGCAAGATGGGCCGCGCCGATGAGGCGCGTCAAGCCTTGGAGAAGGCCTTCTCGGAGTACGTTCGCCGCTATATCGCCGAGCGCCAGCCTCAGCCTACTGTGGAGGCTTGACAGGTTCCAAGCGCTGGAGCAAATCCCGGGCGTTGAGCCGCGTAGTACCGTCGGTCGCATGCTCCGCAACAATATCCAGCAGCAGTAGCGCCGCACGGGGCTCCTTGTTCCGGTCGATCAGCACAGACGACGGCGGCGACGAGAACGCGTACCCCAAAGTCTTCAGCACCACTTGGGCAACGTCAGGGTTGTCCAGGTCGCTCAACCTCAAGCTACGCATCAGCGCGCTGGCCGCGCAATCGCCGAGGGCTCTGGTACGCTGTACGGTGGCGCCAAAGGCGAAGGCGACCCTGGGCTGCTTCAGGACCTGCCGGACGATGTCGTCAGCATCGGGCGGGCAGACCTGGGCCGCTGCGGTGACGGACATGGCCGCCACGAACGTGACGACTCGAAATGCGGCTTTCATCGATTTCCACCTCCTTGCGACGGCGGTTGCCGCGGCGGCGGAGCCACGGGCTTCGGGACAGTTCCATCAACCTGATCCGCGAAGTGGCGGAGAGCCTCAGCATAAGCGCGAGCATCGGTGGTGGTCATGATTGCCTCCGAGCGGGTGACGCGAAACCTAATGTATACCGGCCGTCGGTGTGGCTGAATTCGCTCAACTCCATCCCAAAACCGGGATCGCGCGGGTCGTTTGGATCCCACGGCACGCTGGTGTCCCAAGTAACGCCGGGCATGGGTGAATTCTACCGCGCGGCTGACTGCTGAACGATCACCCAGGGGAGCCGACGGGGGTGACGGAGCGGGAACCTCCGCCGGCCACAAAAAAATGGTTCCAAGTGATCTAATTCCCAGCCTTGCCCACTGCCGGCATACACGGCATTGAACATTGCAATTGGAAGCGCCGGACGCTTCGCTTCTCAGCTCCCCAACCGCCGGTTTCTCCGACGGCCGGATCGATGCCTCAAAGCTCGCCGCAACTCTCTTCCATTCGGGGCCGGTCGCTCGTAACGGCCTTTCCCTCACCCGAAAAGGCTCTCGCTTTCACGAGATCCGTTCCGGGGTCAAAGGTCCCGGCCTGCTACTTCGCTTCCTCGCTCGCCGCTTCCTGCGCCCGTTCGGCCCGAACCTCAGCTGCCGGTCCCGGTTTGCCCCGGTCCCGGCGGCCTCATCGGTCCACGCCCGTTACGCCGCCTACGGCTCGCGCGCCTGGCTGCGCTTCCCGTTTCCGCTCCCCTTCAGGATTCTTAGGTCCCTCAGGATCATAGCTTCCGCGGAATTCGCCGCCCGCCGGCCCGCCTTCCGACACGCCCGATCTCCCTTCGCTCCCCGCAGCCATTTCTATTTCTAGGTTCGGCTACGGATCAACGCTCCGGGTCCGCTACGTTTCGTAGGCTTGCTGTTCCTCAAACCTCTTGGAACCTTCATCAATATGCGCCAAAACGAATCCCGCGTCAAATTGTTTTCGACCCGCAACGGCACTTTTCCTCAACTTTTATCTGCTTTGTTTTCCGGCAGCTTACGGGGTTTGGGACGTGGATCGTTTGTGGATAAAACAACGCCCCAAGGGGCTGTTTCAGGGCGCCAGCTTCAGAATCATGCCGTTGTTGGTGGCCAACCACAAGGCATCTTCGCCGGCGCCCCCTAGAAAGACCCGGTTGGCGGTTGCCCGGTAATCCATGCCGGTCGGGGTCCATGTCGTGAGATCCCGGCTCATCAGAACCTTCGCCTTTTGGGGCACCACGTTGCGCAGCTTGCTGGCGATCTCGATGCCCGCCAGATAGTAGGCGCCGCCCGGCGTTACCCAAACGTCGCTGATAAAGAAGTGCTCATCATGGTAGACAATTTGGTTCTTCCCGGATGGCCACTCGATTCGAAACACCTCGCTGGGGTATTGAAACGACTGGTCGTGCTCAATCAAGCCAAGCCCAAAATGCGGAGGGCTGAATCGCGACCGAGTGATCTCCCCGAACATTGAGGTGGAATCCGCCTTCCATGTCTTTCCGCCATCGAAAGTCTGAAGCGTGAGAGAAAGGTGCGGAGTCTCGCGGGCGCCGACGGCGGTGGCCGGTTCGAGCCAGTCCGGAAGCCGCTCGCGCCGGATCGGTTCATTCGCCCCGGTGATCAGGCCGGCCTGCGGGTTGGCAAAGGCGATCCAACTGTAGGCGCTGTATAGGGGATTGCCCGGTTGGCTGGCCGCCGCCGCTACGGGAGTCCAGTGTTGCGCGCCGTCGTGCGTTTCAAGGACCGTTCGATTGGTGCATGCGGCCCACCCCCTGCTCTCGTCGGCGAAGTACACCCGCAGCGCCTGCGCCTGCGAGGAAACCTTCGGCAGTTTGGTCCAGCTCTTCCCAGCGTCGCCGGTCCGCCACAGGCCCTTTTCCGTCACCATCCAGCCGAGGTTATCGTTCAGGAAAAACAGCGAGAACGGCTCTTCCTTCAGCGGCGTTAACTGCCAGTGCGCGCCGCCATCGGAGGTGACCACAGCCACCGGCTTGCGGCGGGTCCCCTCCTCGATGACGCCCACCGCCACGCCATGGGACGCGGACGGGCATTGAAAATCGTCGATGCTCAGGGTGGATTTCATCTGGTCGTACAGATATTGCATCTGCCAGCGCTGGGCGCCAAGCGGCGCCGCGCAGACCGCCATTGCGAACAGCGCGAGAATGGACCGGACTGATTGGGAAGCCACGAGTCCTATTGTTTCACTGGAACCGGCCCCGTGGGAAGGGCCAGTTCCACCGGCTCCCCCGAGCCGGGCGCGACAGAGGCCATGCGCGCCAGGACCAGGACGCATCCCATCTGCTCTCCCACCGTGGTGATGCCTTCCATTTCGTCGCCCGTGTGCTGATGCGGCAGGCGATGCTGCAAGTTGATCACGCCCACAACGCGATTGCGCGCGATCAGAGGGGCCGAAAGGAACGCTTCGAACTTGTCTTCGGGGAGCTCGCCGAAGGACTTGAACCGCGAATCCTTGTACGCCTCGCGCGAAATGGCCAGCAGCCGGCGCTCGCGCGCTACCCAGCCCGTGAGGCCCTCGGTGAGCCTCAGACGAACCTTGCCGATGGCGGTCGGGTGCGGCGTGTTGGCCGCGCACAGCACCAGTTCGTCGTTCTCCAAGACATAGACCAGACAGGAATCGCACTGCGTGAACTCGACCACCAACGACACGATCCCCTTCAACACCTCTTGAAAGCTCAGCTCCCGCACCATCAGCCTGCTGACCTTCTGGAAGAGGCGCAACTGCTCTTCGGTCTTTTGCAGGCGCAATTCGAGATCCCTGGGCTTCGGCACAACCTCATTATAGACGTCCGGACAAACCGATGACGGCCGGCATTTGGGCCGCCTGCCGCCAATCGCCTACAATCAAGGAATCCGATGGAGAGAAGCAAGGACGTCCCCCTGATTTCGTGGAGCGCGCCGCAGTGCCCGTTCGAAATCCACTACTCCCCCAGGGTGCTCGACGACATTCGTCTGGCGGCGGTCGACGCCTTTTTCCTGGCGCCGCATGGCGGTGTTGAGATCGGCGGCGTCCTGTTGGGGGATCTTGAGGGGAAGCGGCTCCGGATTACCGGTTACGCCCCCGTCGAGTGCGAGCACGCCCGCGGGCCCTCCTTCACGCTGTCCGATCGCGACCGGGAGCGGCTGGNNGCTGGCGGCCGCCCTGCCACGCACCGACGGCATGCGGCCGGTAGGCTGGTATCACTCCCACACGCGCAGCGAGATTCTCTTTTCCGACGCCGACCGGGAGATCCACCAGCGGTTTTTCCCCGAAACGTGGCAGGCCGCGTTGGTGCTGCGGCCGCACGCATTCCAACCCACCAGGGCGGGCTTCTTCTTCCGGGAGGCGGACGGCTCGATTCACGGAGAGGCCTCCTACCGGGAGTTCGCGCTGGATCCCCTGCCGCCGCGGCCTAAGGAGGTGGATGATGAGCCGGCGACATTGCCGCCCGAAGCGCCGGCTATCGCCGAGCCGCCGCACCCGGAGACGCCAGTTAAGGCTCGTCGGCGCTGGCGGAGGACGCTGCTGACGATGGTCGCGTGCCTGGCCGCCATCCTGCTGGCGTACGACGTCTTTTG
>PLGA01000196.1 GCA_003139735.1 Bryobacterales bacterium
CGGCGGAGCGCCGGGAGCGCCGGGCGCGGCCGGAGCAGCCGGGGCGCCAGGCGGCGGCAGGGCTGGAGCGCCGGGCGGCATGGCGGCGGGAGGTCCCGGCGGAGCGCCGGGAGCGCCGGGCCAAGCTGGAGCTGCCGGTGCGGCCGCGGGCCGTGGCGGGGCTGGAGGCCGCGGCGGCGGCGGGGCTCCCAACCGGTGGTCGTTCCAGACGGCTCCCAACGTGCGCGCCTCGAACACTCCCCCCGGACCCTCGTCCATGGAACTCAATATCAAGGAGAACCACGACGAGATGGAAAAGCTGTTGAGCGCCACGATTGACGATAGCGCCGCCAACAACGTGCCCAACATCATCGTGTTTTCGGGCTACCGTAGCACCGGCGGCATGAGCGACCAGGAGGCCGCCGACAACTGCGTGACGTTCCTGAAACGCATCAAGTCGCGCGCCGAAGACAAAGGCGTTAACATCTGCATGGAACTCCTGAACAGCAAAGTGAACCACAGGGGTTACATCTTCGACCACGTCGAATGGGGCGTGGATGTGATGGAGCGCGTCGATTCGACGCGCATCGGATTCCTTTACGATATCTACCACGCGCAGATCGACGACGGCGACGTCTCCCGCACCATTCACAATCACTTCAAGTTCATGAAGCACTTTCATACAGGCGGGGTTCCAGGACGCTGGGAACTGAGCGACGACCAGGAATTGAACTGGCGCTACATTGCCAAGGTAATAGCCGACCTGAACTATGAGGGCTTTGTCGGGCACGAATACAGCCCCATGCCGGGATCCGACCCGGCGGCGTGCCTGAAGCAGGCTTTCGGGATTTTTAACGTCTAATAGCCCGCGCCCCGGCCGCCTCCGCGAGGGGGCGGCTAGGGATCGGTTGGCGCAAGGGGAAGCGAAAGGAGCGAACGACAATGCAAAGACGGGATTTGCTGAAGTCCGTGGCCGCCGGAGCCGGACTGACCATTCTCAGGAGCGGGACCCTCAGAGGGCAGGGCGCTCCGAGCAACAAGCTGAACATTGCGTTGATGGGCTGTTGGGGCCGCGCGACGGCGCACTACAACGTGCTGGCCAACGAGAACGTGGTGGCCCTGTGCGACGTCAACGAAAACCGCCTGAAGGAAGCGCTCACGATATTCCCGAAGGCCAAGACCTATTGGGATTGGCGCAAGGCGCTCGAACAGAAGGACATTGAGGGCGTGATCATCTGCACGGCGGACCACCACCATGCTTTTATCGCCAACTGGGCGCTGAACCGCGGCATGAACGTGTACTGCGAGAAGCCGCTCGGCATCTGCGTCAACGAAGTGCGCACGGTGCGCGCCAACTACAACAAGCAGAAAGCCAAGGTGTCCACGCAGCACGGCACGCAGCGTCATGCCTATCCGAACTTCGAGCGTGTGCGGGAACTCATTCTCGACGGCGCCGTCGGCGACTTGAAAACCATTCACGGATGGGACGCCCGCGAGCTTCCGCGGCCGAGTTATCCGACCGGCGAAGGCGAGCCGCCCTCCTTCTTCCACTACGACCAGTGGGTGGGGCCGTCGCCGTACCACCCTTACAGCCCGCAGTATTTCGCGGCGCCGGGCGCGGGCAACAACTGCCTTTCGTGGAACATGTACCGCGATTTCGGCGTGGGGCAGATGGGCGACATGGGCGCGCACACCATGGACCTGCTGTGGAACGCCATCGACGCGGGCGCCCCGACCGCCATCGAAGCCGACATGGACATCAGCGATAAGTTCAACCCGGACGTCACGCCGGTAAAGCTGAAGGTGACCTTCGACCATCCGGCCAACAGTTGGCGCGGGCCGGTCCAGGTGGTCTGGTATCAGGGCGGGTTGAAGCCGACTCCGCCCAAGTCCTACGTCGACTTGACGCGGGTCGGCAACGGCGCGATCTTCACAGGGACCAAGGGCACTATTTTCTGCGATTTCACCAGCCGCGTGATCATCCCCAACGATGACGACGGCGATCTGACTTACTACAAGCGCCGCACGAAGGATCAACTCTTGCCGTTGATTGGCGGAACCGGGCAACTGTCCGGTGGCGGCGGTCGAGGCGGCGCGGGCCGCGGAGGCGCGGGCGCGGCAGGCGGGCGCGGTGCAGCCGGAGGCGCTATGGCGGCCGCGGGCCGCGGAGGCGCGCCAGGCGCGCCAGGCGCCGGTGGATTCCCAGGCGGACCTGGAGGCGCACCGGGCGCCGCGGGTGGCAGGGGCGCAGCAGGAGCAGCAGGCGGGCGCGGCGGGGGCATGCAAGGCGCGCAGATCGGGCCGGATGGCTTCCCAATCGTCACCCTTCTCGCGGACGGCGTTCCTCCCGAAATGGGCAGCCCCAACACGGCCGTGCAACAAGCCGCAGCGCGGCTGGCCCAGGAGACAAGCGGGCCGGTACAAGTCACCGGCGAGCACCTCTTCCAGGACAATTGGCTCGACGCCTGCAAAGGCAAGAGCAACGGTCTTGTCAACGGAACCAGCGTCAAAACCCACTGCGACTTCAACTATGCCGG
>PLGA01000436.1 GCA_003139735.1 Bryobacterales bacterium
GGGCGGACCGGGGCGCCCACACCTTTTGTGGGCCCGTCTGCCTTCTTCTGGCCTGTTGAGTTAATTCTTGAACACTAGCCCAGGGCGTAAGCCCTGTGGAATCGCTTCGGAAACGTGCCAGCCCTGCAAGGGCGGAAGAAGGCGCTTCACGCCCACCGGCCTGGACTCCAGGGGTCTGCCACGCCCGGCCCCCGCGCTATCATGGACACCATGCTCGATCGCGAACAAGCCTGGAACATTCTCTGCGAGTTCACCAAGTCCGAGGGACTCCGCAAACACGCGCTGGCCGTGGAGACGTGCGTGACGGCGTACGCCCGGAAGTTGGGCGAGGACGAGCCGAAGTGGTCCCTCACCGCGCTGCTGCACGATTTCGATTGGGAGATTCATCCGCAATCGCCGGATCATCCCATCAAGGGCGAACCCATCCTGGCCGAGCGCGGCGTCGACGCGGAGATCCGGCGGGCCATTCTTTCTCACGCGAACCATAGCGGCGTGCCGCGCGTCACGCCGCTCGAGAAAACCCTCTACGCGTGCGACGAGCTGGCCGGCTTCATCACCGCGATTTCCTACGTGAAGCCGCATCGCAGCGTGTTCGAAGTGGACGTGGCGTCGGTCAGGAAAAAGATGAAGGACAAAGCCTTCGCGCGCTCCGTGAACCGTCAGGAAATCGTCGACGGGGCGGCCGAACTCGGCGTTCCGCTCGGAGACCACATCGATTTCTGCGTGAAAGCCATGCAGGCGAACGCGGAGGCGCTCGGCATCATGGGCAGCCTTCAGGCGCCGGAGGCCGGTTCGTAGAGCGCGGCCACTGCGCCGGCCGGGTCCTCGATCACCGCGCAGCGGCCTTCCCCTGCGGCGCGGGCCGGCACGCGCGCCTTATCGCCGCGCTCGGCGCACTGGCGCAGGCTCTCGTCCAGGTTGGCGACCGGCGCGGGCGTGGCCGGTTCCGGCATATCACTCTCCCGTGCGAGCCGGAGGCCCCGGCTCGGCGCGTTCCACGACCACTTCGAAATGCGCGGCCAGCGTGGCAATGGCGCCGACCGCCG
Source organism: Bryobacterales bacterium (assembly GCA_003139735.1). Taxonomy (GTDB): domain Bacteria; phylum Acidobacteriota; class Terriglobia; order Bryobacterales; family Bryobacteraceae; genus BOG-224. The sequence continues at coordinate 1,047 of PLGA01000436.1, forward strand.
CCAGCACGGGCGCCAGAATCACCCCGATGGCCGCCACCGTCACCGGAATTTCCATGAACGTGTGGCTCTGTTCGTCCTTGATGATGATGCGCCGCACGTTGCCTTCGTGAATCAGTTCCCGGATCTTCATGTCAATGTGCTCTTGGCCCTGGTCTGGCCGCGGCATCAGGGTTACCAGGCGGCGCACGCATGGTTTGTGAGGTCCGGTCGCCAGGCTTGGGCGACGAATCCACTGACACAGCTCGGAGTGCTGCGTTTGCTGACCAACCCGGCCGTGACGCAAGGCGTCGTCGGCGCCGGCGCCGCCCTCGCGGCAGTCGCCGAATTCACGCGGCATGAAGGGCACGAATTCTGGCCGCTGGATCGCAACATCGCGGCTTGCTTGATGCCGATTTCCAGCAGAGTGAGGGGCCATCGGCAGTGGACCGATGCCATCCTCCTTTGGCAGGCCGCGGAGCGGGACGGCGTCCTCGTGAGCTTCGATTCCGGCGTCAAGGCCCTGGCGGGCCGTGATTCCGCCGGCCGTGTTTTGATATTGAAGGCCCGCTGACCCGCCGCCTGAATCTGGCATATCCCATCCGCTGTTGCGTTAAGCTCAAGAGCGATGCCTCGCGACTTGCTCGACCGGTTAAGCCAGTGGAAAACCCGCTTTGGCCCGTTCGGCGCCGGGCGGCTCGAGAGTCTGCTCGCCGTCGTCGCCCGGCGGAAATTCCGCACAGCCGCCGAGTTGATCCGTCTGCACGAGGCGCTCCTCTTTCTGCGCGCTTATCCGCGCAGTCCGCAAGTGGCCCGTCTGGCGGATGCGGCGCTTGCGGGGTTCGCCGGCCGCATCGCGGCATTCGACGCCTCGGGCGGGGACCTCGATCCCTTCGAGGATCCGGAAATCTCCGGCATCGCGGGCACTTCGCTTTCGGCGGTGTTCACCTATGAGTTCGCGCGGCGCCTGGCGCTCCGCCACCCGCGCAGCCTGGAAATCGCCTGGGATCGCTACGACGAAATCGACAAACTGGGTCCCGTTCTCGCGCGGCTATTGCCGCTCTTCGCGGAGGATTGGCCGGTGGAAGCCCACGCCCCCTCCCGCGAGTGGATCGCCGCGGCGCGGCCGCGCGGCGGAACCGATCTGGCTTGGCTTCTCAATCGTCTGGCGGCCCTGCCCATCGCGCCGCGCGAGCGCGCCGCATGCTACGAATCGCTGGGCTTGCCGCTAACCTGGCAGTTCGGCGCGCGCATGTCGCGTTCGAACCTGCGTCTGCCGGGCCGAAGCCTCTTCTGTCATCGGGAACCGCTGCTGCGGCGTGGCGATATTTCGCTCGCCGCGGAACTCCAAGCTCCTCCGCTCCCCGTACGCCGCCTGCCGCCGCCGGAGGCCCGCAAGATTCTCGATCTTATCCTGGACGCTTCCGCCATGCGCTTCCGCGAACTCTACGGCTTCAGCCACCCCGACCAGGCCGGTGTGTTTCACGCGGATGCGGGCCGCGGCGTCCAAATCTATTTCTTCGGCGTCCCGCCCGAGTGGCGCCTGCCGCTGCGCGCCTACCACGCTGGCATGTTCTTCAAGAACGGCGTGCCGGCCGGGTACGTGGAGCTGCTGTCCCTGTTCGAGCGCGCCGAGGTGGGCTTCAACCTGTACTACTCCTTTCGCGAGGGCGAATCCGCGTGGCTTTACGCGCGCATTCTGCGGCTTTTCAACCAGGTTTTGGGCGTGAAGGTCTTCTCCGTGGATCCTTACCAGATCGGCCTGGAGAACCCGGAAGCCGTCCAATCCGGGGCCTTCTGGTTCTACCGCAAGCTGGGCTTCCGCCCGGTCCGTCCGGAGGCCGCCGCGCTGGTGAACCGGGAGGAGATCAGGATACGGCGGACGCCCGGCTACCGCAGTTCCAAGCGGACCTTGGAGAAGCTGGCCAGGAGCTACATCCTGTTCGAGGGTCCCTCGGCCGAAACTGGCGTATGGGACAACTTCCGCGTCCGCAACCTGGGATTAGCTGCGGAGCAGCGTGGGGCGGACGCCCTCGTCCGCACGCGACCCCCTGGTCGCGTTCTTCCCCTCGTTGTCAACCCTAACGCCATTGCGCGGGTCCTTAGCCTGATTCCCGAATGGACGCGCTGGACCACGGAGGAGAAGCTCGCCGTGGCGAAAATCGTGAGAGCCAAGGAAAGCGCCAGCGAGGCCCGCTACCTTCGTTTGATGCAGCGCCATCCCCGGCTGCGCGCCGCGTTCCTGGCCCTGGGGTCCTCCGCGCCCTTACTGTAACGGTACGGGGATGTAGATCGCTTCGCCGCCGCGCATCACCAGCAGCACGGCGGCGCCGTTGCCGGATCTCTGCATTGCGTCGCGCACTTCGGCCGGGGAGTGCACCGGCTGGCGGTTCACCTCCTGAATCACGTCTCCGTCCCGCACGCCGGCCCGCGCGGAGGGCCCCGCGGGGTTCACCCGCGTGACCAACACCCCCTGCGTCCCGCGGCGCAATCCAAGCCGCGCGGCGGTCTCCGGCGTAAGCGGCTCGGCGGTGATTCCCAGGCGGCCGCCTGTCTCTCCGCCGCCTTGTTCCTGTCCGCCGGCAGCCTCGCTGCCCCATTCGCCCAGGCGCACGCGCACCTGTTGCTGGGCGTTGTTGCGCCAGATGGTGAGCGTCACCTCCGTGCCGGGAGACATGGCGGCAATCTCGTTTCGGAACACGTTCGTGTCGCTCACGTCCTTCCCGTTGAGCTGCAGAACCACGTCGCCCTGTTTCACGCCGGCTTTATCCCCAGCGCCGCCCGCCGTGACGCTGGCGATCGCAATGCCGCGCGCTTCCTTGAGTCCGAAGCCGGGCGCCAGATCGCTGGTGACCGGCTGCACCCCGACGCCGATCATGCCGCGCTGCACTTTACCTTTCCCGATCAACTGGTTCATCACCGTCTTGGCCATGTTGGAGGGGATGGCGAAGCCGATGCCTACGCTGGCGCCCGTGGGCGAGACGATTTGGGAATTGATCCCGATCAACTCGCCGCGCGTGTTCACCAGCGCGCCGCCCGAGTTGCCCTGGTTGATGGGCGCGTCGGTTTGCAGGAAGTCCTGGAAGCTGCCGTTGCCCGAGCCCGTGGCGCGGCCCTTCGCGCTGATGATGCCGGATGTGACCGTTTCGCCCACGCCCAACGGATTGCCCACCGCCAGGCAGACGTCGCCCACGCGCACCTGGTCGGAATCGCCGGGCTGCAGCACCGGCAGGTTGCTGGCGCTAATCTTCAGCACCGCCAGGTCGCTCGGCGGATCCGAACCCACCACCTTGGCCGAGTAAGTGCGGCGGGAACCGGTCAGGTCCACCTTGATCTCATCCGCTCCGTCGATGACGTGATGGTTGGTGAGGATATACCCGTCGGTCCGCACGATCACGCCCGAGCCCAGGGAATCCAGTTGTTGCGTGCCCCCGCCTCGCGGACTCGTCCCGCCGAAAAACTGGCGGAAGAACGGGTCGTCGGAGAACGGGAACTGCTGCGGCGCGCGCACCCGCTGCGAAGACCGTATGGTCACCACCGCCGGCGCCACCCGGTCCACCACGTCGGCATAGGAAAGCACCGGTCCCGCCGCCGCCGACCCGCCGGGCATCGACCGCGGCTCCGAGTCGCGGTACGAAGATCGGGGACGGCAGCCAAACGCCAGCAGCATGCAGCAAAGCGCCGGAGCGAGTCGCTTCATCGCCGTGGCCTTTACTGCAACGGGTATCCGCGGATCGGGTTTAAGGTCCGCCTCCACCGCGTCTTGGTGGGGAAGTGCGTCAGCACGTCGATAATGTGGTCGAAGCCGATGTTGCCGTTGGTCAGGTCCTGCGTCGAGGCATCGTACGACCAGTAAATGATCACCGGCGTGCCCACGATATTCTCGCGCGGAACCAGGCCCCAGTAGCGGCTGTCGTCGGAATCGTCCCGGTTATCCCCCATGGCGAAAAGATAGCCCGGCGGCACCACCAGCTCTCCATTCACCACGTAACGGTCCAGCATCTCCATCGCGCTCGGCCGCAGCGGTGTGCCGGCGCGCACCGGAAAATTGTCGCGGTACGTATCGGAATACGTGGTAACGTGCTTGACGTACGGCTCCTTCACCGCCTTTTCGTTGAGGATCAACTGCTGGCTGACAAACCGTATGTGGTCGCCGGGAATGCCAATGGCCCGCTTCACATAGTCCTCGCGGATATCCAGGGGGTAGCGGAACACAATGATGTCGCCGCGCCGCACATCGCGGTAGGGCAGCGCCAGCGTGGCGCCGTGCGGAGAATACACCAGCTTGTCCACCAGCACGTGGTCCCCCACCAGCAGGGTATCCTCCATCGAGGCGCTCGGGATCACGAACGCCTGCACCAGCGACGAGGTCGCGAAGAGCAGCAGAATGACCGTCACGGTCCACTCCGCGATGAAGCCCCGGTGCACCTCGCGGGTCATTGCCCGAAAACGCGTCCACTCCGATTGCGCCAACCGTTCGCCCTGTTCCATTGTCTCCACAAAGGCCATTGTATCGGATTGTCCGGGTTGTGCGAGAATGTAACAGTCGGGGAGCGAAGCGGGCCATCCGCCGAAATCGGCTGCCCGGAAAGGCGCATCCTGTGGGTTACACGCCGGAAACTCCGTTTGACAGCATCGAGGGTTCCCACGAGTACGTGGCGATGCTGGCCGAAGCCTTGGCCGAGGCGCGGCGCGAAGTGGAAGCCGAAATCGCCGCCGCCGATCGCGACCACGCCGACCGCCGCAAGAAGGCCCTGCTTCTGGTGTCCTATAACCTCGCGAAGTTGCACCTTCACATTACCTCCAGCCGCCGTATATTGAACGACCTCCGCAGCCTGCGCCGCCTGCTGCTTGCGGAACGCGAAGGTGTGGAGCTGCCCGAAGACTCCGTCCCCGCCGGAGAGCCGCTAACGTGAGAGGGCGGTTGCCTGCTGCCCGCCCCAAAGCGATAGCATAGAAGCATGCGTTGGTATCTCGCGATTCCTGCCCTCCTCTTCCCGTTCGCGCTCCTGTGCGCCCAAGACGTTCGCCCCAAGGATGTCCGCGATATCGCTAAAAGCGGTTCGAGCGCAATTCCCCAGCTTGCGGGGTTGCTTAAGAACCCGGCCAAGGACGTTCGCCTCGAAGTCGTCAAGCAACTCATCGATATTGGCGGGCAGGGGAGCCTCGATCCCCTCATCCAGGCCACCCAGGACAAAGATCCCGAAGTGCAGGCTCACGCCGCCGATGGCCTGGTCAATTTCTACTTCCCGGGTTACGCGGAGGATTCCGGCGTGGGAGGCTCGATCAAGCGCATCGGTTCGGGCATCAAGGGCATGTTCACCGATACCGACGACCAGGTAATCGACGCCTATATCTTGGTCCGCCCCGAGGTAATCGCCTCGCTCGGCAAGCTCATTTCGAGCGGGGGCAGTTCCGCGACGCGCGCCGACGCCGCCCGCGCCGTGGGCGTGCTCCGAGGCAAGGAGGACGTGCCCGACCTCATCGAAGGCGTGCATTCCACCGATAGCGGCGTGATCTACGAATCCCTGGTCGCCCTTCAGAAGATCCGCGACGAATCGGCCGGACCGCGCGTTGAGTTCCGCCTGCACGATCTCGACAAGAAAGTGCAGATCGCGGACATCGCCACCGTCGGCGTGCTTCACGCTACCGATGCGCTGCCCACGCTGACCGATATTCTCAAACACTCGAGCGAAGCCGGCGTGCGGCGCGCCGCGCTCACCTCCATCGCTATGATGCCGGCCGAGAGCAGCCGTCCGCTCTATGCGCAGTACCTCACAGATAAGGACGAGAACCTGCGCGCGGCGGCCGCGGAAGGCTATGCCAGGCTGCACGACCCCAAGGACCTTCCCATGCTGGAACAAGCCTGGAAGGATGAGGGCAAGACCGCGCCGCGCCTTGCGCTCGCCTTTGCGCAGGTGATGCTCGGCAAGAGGGATGTCAGCCAGTTCAGCCCGCTTCAGTTCCTGATCGATACCCTGGATTCGGGAAGTTATAGCGGCGTGGCGATGCCGTATCTGGTGGAGTTGGCGCGCGACGCCGCCGTCCGCACTGCGCTCTACCCGGCGCTTACCGGCGCCACCAAGGCCGAAAAAATCGGGTTGGCGCACGTGCTTGCCCGCAGCGGCGACCAGCAGACCATCCCCGCGCTTCAGAAGCTAAGCACCGACAAGGACTCCGATGTCGCGCAGGAAGGCTTGCGGGCGCTCCGCACGCTGCAGGCCAGAATGTAGGCAGTAGTACCGCCGCCGGTCTCCGCCGGCGGCAACCCCGCTACTTGGCTTTCTTCTGCTTCTGTTGGCCGACGCGGACCTTGAAGTGCAACACCTTGGCTTCCTGGTGCGCCTTATGATCGTGGCGCGCCACCGCATCCGCCAGGTATTTATCGACATCCGCGCCCTGGGGCAGGACCGACATCAAGGTAAAACTCTCATTGCAGGTCGGGCAAAAAGGCCGGAACCGCTTCACATTCGGAATCGCCATAACTTCAATCATTCTAGCATGCCCGCTCGCCGCGCTGCCCAAGCCCCGTAAGGGCGCCAGAAACTAGTGCAGTGTCCAGGAATTAACTATA
>PLGA01000622.1 GCA_003139735.1 Bryobacterales bacterium
TGCGCCAGCACGAGAAGCAGGAGCGGCAGAGTGTACAAGTGGAGACGGAACCGGACCCGATGCAGATGACAATCTTCACGCCGCTGTCGCAGAGGATTGTGGATCGCATTGAAGCCACGGACGTGAACGCCTTGACGCCGCTGCAAGCGCTGAACCTGCTGGAAGAGCTGCAACAGGAATTGAAGAGAAGCAAGGACTGAGGGACCATGAAAGAAAGTTTGCGTCAGGCTGCGGGAAGTTTGCTGGTGGTGGGGTTGGGCGACAAAGAGCTCACCGCAATGGAGCGCGCGTGGCTCAAGCTGGTTCGGCCCGCAGGCATCATTCTCTTTAAACGAAACATCGTCGATGCCGCGCAAACGCGCGCGCTGCTCGCCGAAGCAACCGGCTTCTGTCCGCCGCATTGCGGCGCCTTTGTCGACGTGGAAGGCGGCACGGTGGACCGGTTGCGCGATGTGCTGGCTCCGATTCCCTCGGTGCAGGCCGTGGCGCAAGCTGCGCGAACCAAAGCCAGGCCAACAATCGCCCGCGAGCACGGAGAGTTGATTGCGCGCGCAGTCAAGGCCTTCGGCTTCAATTCGTCGTTCGCGCCGGTGCTCGATCTGGCGCTGCCCGAGTCGCGCAAGGTGATGGAGACGCGCTGCGCCGCCGAAACCGGCGCGGGCGTTGTGGCGTACGCACGCGCGTTTCTTGCGGGGCTGGCGGCGCAAGACGTGGCGGGATGCGGCAAGCACTTTCCCGGTCTCGGCGGAGGCACGCTCGATTCGCACCTGGAAACTCCGAAGATCGAGCGCACATGGCAGCAGTTGTGGGAGGAGGATCTGGAACCCTACCGCGCGCTGCGCACCCATTTGCCAATGATCATGGTGAATCACGCGGCGTATCCCCTGACTGCGGATCCCGTGCGCCCGGCCACGGTGTCGAAGTTCTGGATGCAAACCGTGCTGCGCAAGCGCATCGGCTATCGCGGCATGGTCGTCTCGGACGATCTCGAGATGGGCGGCGTGACCAAATTCATGCCCATTGCCGAGGCCGCGGTTGCCACCGTGCGCATGGGAGCGGACCTTGCGCTGATCTGCCACCATCCCGAACCAATTCTGCAAACGTTCGAGGCTCTCATCCACGAGGGCGAGCGCTCCGCGGCATTCAGCAAGATATTGTTCGAGCGCGCGCGTGAGTCGGCACGAAAACGGGTCAAAACATTCCCGGCAAAAATGCCCGCGGCGCTCAACCCGAAACAATTTGAAGCGTTGCGTGTGCGGATTCTGCGCTTCGGTGAGACGGTGGCGAAGGCCAGTTTTCCCACCCTTTCGCAAGAGAAGCGAAAGGATGGGGCACGGGAGCTGTCGCTATGAGCGCGCGCGCGATGACGGTTGCCGGTGTGATGAGCGGCACCTCGGCCGACGGCATCGATGTGTCGGTGGTCAGGATTGCGCAAGCCCACCCTAGTGCTCTGCATCAGAAGGTCACACCACTTTCAGCTTGTCATCCTGAGCGAAGCTTGCCGCGCTTTTTGCGACAAGCGCAGTCGAAGGATCTGCGGTTGCTTTTCCATGGACCGGCCCGACCGAAGCTCACGCTGCTGGCGCATGAGCACTTTGCCTATCCAGCCGTACTTCGCCGCGCCGTGCTCGCGGCAATGAATGCGTCCTCGACTTCGACAGCCGAACTGGGACGCCTGAACTGGCGCCTCGGCCTCGCGTACGCGGAGACAGTGAAGGAAACGACAAAAAAGCACCACCTGCGACTCGATCTCGTCGGCTGCCACGGACAAACGCTCTACCACCAGGCGCACGCGGAGAGCTATGCGGGCCGCAAATTTGCGTGCACGTGGCAAGCGGGTGAAGCGCAGGCGATCGCCGCAGAGTTGGGAGTGCCGGTAGTCTCAAACTTCCGCCCCGCGGACATGCTGGCCGGTGGCCAGGGAGCTCCGCTCGTCCCGCTTTTGGACTATGTCCTTTTTGCCGATGCGAAGCGCGGGCGCGTTTTGCAAAACATCGGCGGCATCGCAAACTTGACTGCGATTCCGGCAGGCGCTCCGCCCCACGCAGTGATCGCCTTCGATACCGGGCCGGGCAATATGGTGATCGACTGGCTGGCGCAAAAACTATTCGACAAACCCTTCGACCGCAACGGAGCGCTGGCGGCGCGCGGAACTGTAATTGAGTCCGTGCTGAAAGAAGCGTTGCGCCGTCCATATTTCAAACTGCGCCCGCCAAAGACCGCGGGACGCGAGCAGTTCGGCCACGCTTACGCGGCGGATTTTTTGGCGGGTTGTCTCGCACAATCCAAAAACCCCACCGATGCGCTCGCGACTGCGACGGCCTTGACTGTAGAGACGATCGCGCGGAGCTACGCGATCGAAGTCGAACCGCGCATGAAGAGCCGTGCCGTGGATTTCATTGTCTCCGGCGGCGGCGCTCGCAATCGAACACTGATGAAGATGCTGGCCGCGCGGCTCGAGACGCAGGGTTGCGTTTTGCGCGACAGTGACGCCTTTGGATTGCTTGCCGAAGCCAAGGAAGCGGCGGCGTTTGCGCTGCTCGCGTGGTGCACGTGGCATCGGCTGCCGAGCAATGTCCCCAGCGCAACGGGAGCAAAGCGCGCGGCAATCTTGGGACAGGTGACGTTCGCGTAAAACGCATCGACACACTCTTCGCGCACAATCGGCGCCTGACGCATAGGCCGCCATCGCGTTCAGGAAGTTAGACCTTTCTGGAAACAGCGGAGCTGGCCGGGCCCTGAATCGGGAGAGCCCGAAGCAACGCAGGTACGCGCCGGCGTTTTTCCTTGCGCCTCTCTGCTACCATAAACATGATTGCGGCTCCCGGCGCCAGGCTGAATTCCCAACAGAGCGAGAGTTGAGCGCAGACGTAGCGAGAGCCACCCAAAGGAGAA
>PLGA01000189.1 GCA_003139735.1 Bryobacterales bacterium
GCTGGCGATTGCGCTGCTGGCGTCTCCCCTGATCGCGGCGGACGGGCAATGGGTGCTGGAGCAATCCGCTCTCACGTATCATGTGTCCCATCCGCTGCACGAAAGCGAGGGAGTCAGCCATGCGGCTCGCGGCAAAGGCGTCTGCCAAGCCGGACAGTGCGATTTCCTGATCGCGGCGCCNNAGCAACCGCGATCTGCACATGCTTCAGGTGACGCGCGGCGCGGAGTTTCCCCTGGTCAGCGTGCGGGTGCGATTGCCCGACACGGCGGTGGGAGCGGGAACGATCCATGCCGATCTGGAGATTCAGTTCGCGGGGCAAACCGTTCAGTATAAGCAGGTGGCATTCCAGGTGATCGCTCAGGGAACCTCGATGCGGCTGACGGGGACCATTCCCGCGAAGGTGTCCGATTTCAAGATCGACCCGCCGTCGCTGTTGGCGATGCCTATCAAGAACGACTTCCCGGTGCGCGTGGATATGACTTGGCGGCCGCAGTGAATTCGCCTGACGCCTGGGAGATCCCCTTTATGCCTGCCCGCCCTCTGTGTGTTCTTCTCGCTTTTTCGATCCTCGGTGGGACCATGTGCGCGCAGGCGCCCGCTCCACCCGCCCCCGCGCCGCCGGCCGACACGGGCCGGCAGGTACGTTGGCAAACCCTCCCGGCGAATATCGCGAGCGATCAGAAGCGCATCTGGACGTTTCCCACCCAGGTCGCGCGGGGACGCCACGTGTGGCCCACTCTGGCCGTGGTCGGGGTGACCGCCGCTCTGATTCTTACCGACGCCCAAACCGCTCCCCACTTCCGGAACACCACCGCGTTTCACGGGTTTAATTCCGTCTTTACGTCGAATGCCACGGACATGGGCATACTGGCGGCGCCGGTGTTGCTCTACGCGGGAGGCTTTTTTGGCAAGAATTCCTACGCACGCCACACCGCCATTCTGGCGGGCGAAGCGGTGGCCGATTCCGAAATCCTGACGGTTATAGGGAAAGACATCGACCGGCGGCGCCGGCCGGCATCTTACGCGCCGGGAACCAGCATGGCGGATAGCTGGTTCAACGGCACAGGCAGTTGGATCCGGGGCAACGGCAGCTTCCCCTCCGGCCATGTTATCGCGGCGTTTTCCGTCGCCACGGTGATGGCGCGCCGCTATCCACACCAGCGTTGGGTTCCCTATGTGGCGTACGGCCTCGCCACCGTGGTGGGCTTTTCCAGGCTTACGCTCCTCGCCCATTTCCCATCCGATGTTCTCATGGGTGGCGTGCTGGGATACTCGATCAGCCGTTTCGTCGTGCTCCGCCAATGACGCTCTCAGTGGCGCAGCCTTTCAGGCGGCGATGCCCGCATCTTGCGGGCATTCTTGTCTTGTTCCTGCCACCCGCCGTCCACGCCCAAACCGGCGCCGGCGTCCTGCTCGGTATAGTCGCCGACGATCTGGGCCGCCCCGTTGCGGGCGCAACCGTGACCGTTCAAGGATCTCCCGCGCCCTTCCTGTCCCACGCCACTTCGCGCGCGACCGGGGAATTCGAGTTCGTACTGCCGTACGGCGAATACCGCGTGGGCGCCGGCGGCCCGGATTTCGCCGTGACGGTTTCCCCTCTCCGTCCGGTCTGCTTCAAGATCGCGCCCATCGGCGGCGGCGCAATCCCTTGCCCCGGCAACGCGGGCCCGTGGAGCACGCGGCCGGGTGCGACCGCTTCCGGCATCGCCGGCGTGCTGCTGGCCTATGAGCCCACCACCGTGACGGAGCCGCTCGATTTCTCGGGGCCGGTCTCCACGCCGTTTCCGTTGCTCTCCGAGCGGGCTTTTTCCTGGACCGGGGTGCGCTACACCGTTCAGGGAGTGGATACCACCGACCCTTATCAACCCGGCAGGACGGATGCGTTGCTCGACCCCTCCGGCATTGAGGAAGCAGGGGTAATCGCCGGCTTCGACCTGGGCGTCTCACAGGCTTACGGCTCAGAGATCGCCCGATTCGTTACCGCTCCCGGCCCAGCCTGGCACGCTGCCGCCGCCAGCAGCGACACCGGCTCTTTCCTGGCGTCCAATAACCTGGCCGCCGAGCACGGGCCGATCGAGCAGGTTGGAAAGTACCAGCGCTTCTCGAACGAGAGCCTTCAACTGGGAGGGCCGCTCGGGCGGCGCGTCGATGCGTTCGCCTCGCTGGCCGGCCAGTGGTCCTCGCAAACCGTGCCGCTCGCGCCGGCCGGCTACGACCTGGAGCGCAGTCTGCTCGCCGGCGCCGCCATCGTAAGAGCGCAACTCAGCGCGAGGGATCAACTGCAATTCGATCTGGCCGGCTCCGGCGCGCAACAGCCGGACTGGGGCATGCCCGCGGGCGTGGAGGCCTGGGCGGGGCGGCCGATGGGTCCCTCGTTCACCGTTCCCAGCATCGAAGGGTTCGCCGGATGCGCGGAGAAGGACGCCTTCGAATCCTTCCAGGCGGCGTGGAACCGCTTGACCGCGGCGGGATTGTGGCAGGTGCGCTACGCGGCTTCCTCGGCGCATCTCGATACCACTTCCAACGCGCCCGCCGGGGCCGCAAGCGCGATCGATCTGGTTGAAGGGACCACCAACGGCGTGGCGCCTTTGACCAATCTGGCAACGCGCACTCGCCAGACCGCGGCGGCGTCTTACGATCGGGCGTATCTGCGGATCGGCAAATCGCGCCACGCCTTCACCGTAGGGGCCGAGTGGGACCGCGCGGGCATTCGCAATCGCTTCGCCGCGCCGTCGGGGATGAATTTCATCACCGCCGATGGAGTTCCGGCGTATGCCGTGGTCTTCAACACGCCGCAAGACTCGCGCCAGAGCATCGCGAATTTCTCGGCTCACGCGCGCGACGCCATCGCGCTCGCGCCGTGGCTTACGCTCGACCTTGGGCTGGTCGCGGATTTGGCGCGCGGCGGGACGATCGCCTGGAACACCGTGTCTCCCCGTGCCGGTCTGGCGCTCACGCCGGCCGGATTTCGCCGCCTCACGCTGCGGGCCGGTTACGAGCGCCTTTACGCGCCGCTGGCGGGCCGTTACCTGGATTTCGGCGATCCCAACAGCCTGGGCGGATTGGAGTACCAATGGACCGGCGCCAACCGCGGCCCCCTCATCATGCGGTTCGGCGGACCTTATTCGAGCATCGACCCGGCGCTGCGGCCGCCCCACGCCGATGAGGTCAACTTGGGTGCGGAAGTTTCGCTGCCGTGGAAGAGCTTCGCGCGAACCTGGCTGTTCCGGCGCGGCGAGAAGGACCGGATCGCGGCTCTCGATACGGGCGTTCCTTCGTCGGATTATCTGCCGGTCCAGATGGACGACCCCGGTCCCGACGGCCTGCCCGGAACCTTCGACGACCAGTTGCTGACGGTATACGCGCGGCAACCCGCGTCGTTCGGCCAGGACCGTTACCTGCTCACCAATCCGCCGGGCCTGAGCGCGCTTGCCGAGGGCGTGGTCGCGGAAGCCGGCGGCCAGTGGCGCGGCTACGGCGCGCATGCCACGTTCATGGCTGTCGAAACAAGCGGCCCGACCAATCCCGGCAATTCGCCGCTCGAAAACGATCCGGGCGTGATCGGGTCGCTCGATTCCGACCCGAACGCGGGGATCAACGCATCGGGCCGCCAGTTCTTCGACCGCGCTTACGTGGGCAAGGCGCAGTTCACCGGCAAGCTTCCGCGTTTTCTGGGCGGCGTTCAATGGGAGAATACCGTGAACTACATGGACGGGGCCGATTTTGCGAGGGAATTGCTGGTGACCGGGCTGCCGCAGGGGCCGATCCTGGTGGACGCCACCGTCCGCGGAAGCCCCGGGGGCGGCAACCGCGCCGAGCACGTCATGAACTGGAACCTGCGGCTCTCGCGGCCGTTCCCCATGGCGCACGGCGAAACCAGGGTTGCGCTGGACGTGGTCAACGTGCTCAACTCGGACAATAAGATTTTGGAGGTGGATGCCAGCGGCCCAACGTTCAATCAACGACTGCCCCTCGCCCTAGAGGCCGCCCGCTTCCTTCGAATGTCCGTTCGATATGCTTTCTAGCCTTAACCCACAGCGCCGCGGAGGAAGAAGGCAGACTGGCCCACGAAAGCGGCGGGCGCCCCGGTCCGCCCCACTGCTCTGCGCGCTGCTGCTCTGCCGCTGCGCCACGGCGGCCGGATCCGGCGGCGCCATTTCGGGCGCGGTGCTCAGCGTCACGGGCGAGCCGGTGGCCGCGGCGCGCATTTCGCTCGTCGAGCGCACCACCCGCTTCCGCCGGGAGCTGGTCTCGGACGATTCCGGCCGGTACGCCGCCGCCGGCTTGCCGCCGGGCGCTTACACGGTGACCGTCACCTCCGTTTTCACCGCTGCCTCCGCCGAAGAACCCGTAGTCATTCGCGACGGAGAGACCCTGAATCTGCCGCTGGTGGTTGGGAAATCGCCGCCAGCCGATTCCGATCTGCCGTTGGCCGCGCGCGACGCTCTGAGCCTGATGCGGAATCGGTCCGAGATCACGCCCGGCCAGCAGGGAGGAAACATCGAAGGCAACGGTCCCTACGGGTTTCGCGGCAACACCAGCCTGAACAGCTACGGCATGCGCGGGCAGAGTAACGGCTTCCTGCTGGACGGATTGGACAACAACGACAGTTGGGTGCGCGGCGCGGCCATTGCGCCTCCGCTCGATGCCGTGGCGTCGGCGACGCTGGCGGCGGGCTACATCCCGGCCGAGCTCGGGCACGCCGCCGGTGCGGTGGTGAACCTGGACACGCGGGCCGGGTCCGGCCAGTTTCACGGCGACGCGTTCGAGTACTGGGGGAATACGGCTTTGGACGCGCGCAACTTCTTCGACGGCGCGAACAAGCCGGCGCTCGAAGCGAATCAGTTCGGCGGCGCTTTGGGCGGCCCGGTTCGCCCAGGCAAGTGGACCTTCTTCTTCGCTCCCGAGTTGCGGCGCGGGCGCGACGGCGTTACCGTCACCTCCACCGTGCCCACCCAAGCGAAAAAGACCGGCGATTTCGGAGCGTCGCCGATGACGATTTACGATCCTCTATCGATCCGTTCGGTGGGCGAGAACCTTTTCGAGCGGTCGCCATTCCCCGCCAACCTTATACCCGAGGCCGAGATCCCCCAGGCTTCCCGCAACCTCATGGCCCTCTATCCCGACCCCACCGCGCCCGGAGCGGCGGACAACTATTCGTTGGTTTCGAACCGCGTTTTGAACTCCAGCCAGTTCGCCCTGCGGTCCGACTACGACTTGTCGCCCACCAGCAGACTCTTTGTACGCCTCATAGCGGGATCGGCGGACGGGCAATCCCCCGGCGCGTTGCCGGCCCCTGCCGGGATGGGTTTTCCGGCGGGCAGCTACGCCGGAAGCGATAGCGCCCAGAACGCCGATGGGGTCGACTCGCACGAGCACTGGATGAGCGGCGCCGTTTCGCACACCGCCACGCTATCCACTTCCCTGACGAATGAATTCCGGGCCGGCGTCTCCGTGAACGATCTGCGCTCCTACGCCGCCGACCGGGGATTCGACGCTTCGGCCGCGCTGGGCATTCCCGGCCTGGGATCGAGCGGCATGCCGAACTTCAGCGTGCTCGGATTCGCCTCGCTGGGGGCCGGCAGCGCGGCTCCGTTCGCCATGCGGGAGGCCAGTTACGAGCTGGAAGACAGCGTCGCCTGGAAGACCGGGAGGCATTCGTGGAGGTTCGGATTCCAGGCGATCCGGCGGCACGCGGATGGCGACGCCTCGGATTGGAGTTCGCGGGGCGACTTCTTTTTCACCCCGGACTTCACCAGCCAGCCGGGCATGGCAAACACCGGAGACTCGATCGCCTCTATGCTGCTGGGCTACCCTTTGGAGGTCCGCCGCGACGTGCAGTTCGCGCCCTACGCGCTGCGCGCCTGGGAATGGGCGGGCTTCGCGCAAGACTCCTTCCGGCTGACGCGCGCGCTGACGGTGGATGCGGGCGTGCGCTACTCGTTGTATCCTCCCGTCACCGAAGCGGATAACCGCATGGTGAACTTCAACTTCGACCCGTATACGGCGGCGCTCAATCAGTTCGCCGGCCAGAGCGGAGTCAGTCCGTACGCCGGCGAGGGCGTCAACAAGCACTCCTTCGCGCCGCGCGTCGGATTTGCGCTGGACCTTTCCTCAAATGGATCGGCCGTGCTTCGAGGAAGCTTTAGCCAGGCCTGGGACGCCGGGCAGTATCTCTCCTGGGGAAGCCTGGCGCGCAATCCGCCGTATGCCTCGCGCCTGGACACGATCAATGGGACGTTTCAGGTGGGACCGAACCTGACCGCCGGGCTGCCGCCAATCAGTAGCGCGAGCGGCGCAATCTACGCCATACAGCCCGCGAATTACACGCCGTATTCGGACCAGTGGGGCTTGTGGCTGGCGACCCGCCTGCGCCGCGGTCTTACCGCCGAAATCGGCGGCATGGGATCGATGGGGATTCACTTGCCCGTCACCTACAATGCCAACCAGCCGTACCCCGCCCCGACGCCGTACGCGTATTCCCGGTATCCTTATGGAGCCTTTGAATCCCGCATCGATTACCTGGGCTTTGCGGGAGGCTCGACCTATTACGCCGGCACATTCAAGTTGACCGGCAGCCTGTTCCAGGTGAGCTACACCTACGGCAAGTCGCTCGATGACGCCACGGCGCCGGGAAGCGATCAGCAGAGCCGTCCCGACGGGCCGCAGGATATCTATTACCCGCGCGGCGTCCGCTCGCCCTCGCCTTTTGACGTTCCTCAACGCCTGGTGGGCATGGCGCATTACGACTGGATGGGGTGGCGGATCTACGCGACGGCCACCGTGCAATCGGGGTTTCCGTTCACTCCGGAGCTTGCGGTCAACAGCCTGAACAACGGCGGGTTTCAGCTTCCCAACCGCATCGGATACGGCGCATTGCCCGCCGGCCAGCGCAGTTACCTGGGTTGGTTCGACACGAGCGCGTTCGCCATGCCCGCGCTTTACCAGTACGGCGACTCGGGATTCGACATCCTGCGAGGACCGGGAATGGCCGATGTGGACGCCGCCGTGGCGAAGACTATCGCGCTGCGGGAGGGATTGCGCCTCCAAATGCGGGTGGAGTCCTTCAACCTGCTCAACCGGACCAACTTCGCGCTTCCCAACCGCATCCTGGGCGTGGAGTCCACCGGCGTCATCGATCACACCGTCACGCCGGCCCGGCGCCTTCAGTTGGCCGCGCGGTTCGAGTGGTAACGCGTCAGCCGTAGCAGCCCTGGTTCTAAAGCGTACAATTCCGCGGAGCCTTCCGGTGATTCCCGTATTGCCGGTGAGGAACCGCGCTGTGCATCCTAGTGACAATTAACTCCTACCGAGGTAGGGTTATTAGGTGTAAACGGGGAGGCGCCTGGCGGGTTGTACCGCTAGTGCGTTTATTTGGATGCTGGCTAAAAACATTCTCATTACAGGCATTACAGGGTTTGCGGGCAGCCACGTGGCCGAGTACCTTCTTGAGAACCGCCCGGGGGCCGTGCTTTGGGGGACCAAGCGGCCCAATAGCCGGATGCGCAACGTCCGGCAGTTCCAGGACTGCGTGCGCTGGATCGATGCGGAACTGACGGATGCCACCAGCATGATGGTGGCGCTCCAGAAGTCCCGCCCGGACCAAATCTATCACCTGGGCGCCCTCTCCTGGGTCACTCCGTCGTGGGATATGCCGGCGGCGTACATGCAAACCAACGCCATAGGAACCATCAACCTATTTGAGGCCATGCGCGCGACCCGGGTGAAAGCGCGCGTACTGGTTAGCTGCACCCCGGAGGAGTTCGGCGACGTGCCGCAGGATAAGCTTCCCATCACGGAAGACACCGCGATCCACCCCATCAACCCCTACGCGGCCTCCAAAGTCGCTCAAGACGCCGTGTGCATGTCCTATGCGGCATCCTATGGCCTCAAAATCATTCGCACGCGCGCCTTCAATCACGAGGGGCCGCGCCGCGACATTAACGGCGCCAATGCGTCGTTCGCCTATCAGATCGCACGCATTGAAGAAGGGCTACAGCGGCCTGTGATCCGCGTCGGAAACCTCGAAGCGCTGCGCAATTTCACGGATGTCCGCGATATGGCTCGCGCGTACGTGCTGGCCATGGAAAAATGCGCTCCGGGCGAGTTGTACCTGATTGGCTCGGACCATGTCCACACCATGCAGGAGTGCCTGGAGTATATGATTTCCCTCTCCTCGCGCCAGGACATCCGGTATGAAGTGGATCCCGCGCTCGTGCGCCCGACCGAATTGCGGCGCTTCGTGGCCGATTGCAGCAAGTTCCGCGGCCGCACCGGTTGGGCGCCGCGGATTTCGTTTCACGAGACGATGCAGGGTGTGCTCGATTACTGGCGCGAGTTCGTACGGACGCTCGAAGTCGTACAGCCGCGGATGGTCGCACGGGCAGCCGCTTACCAATGAGCGTTCTGGTCACTGGTTGCAACGGCTTCCTCGGGCGTGCGCTGGTGAACGCCCTCGATCCGGCCGAGGCGGTGGTGGGCGTAGGTCTGAGCCCAACTCCCGCCAGCCCAGGGATCTGTTACCGCCGGGTGGACGTCACGGACCGCGCTTCGGTGGCCGCCCTATTCCGGGAACACCGGTTTGTGTCCGTGTACCACTTTGCCGGCGTTACCGAGCATTCCCGCATCGTGGACCGGAAGAACGCCACGCTCGCGGAGACGCTGCGCGGGACGCTAAACCTGGTGGAGGAATTCGAAGCCTGCGGCGGCGAGCGGTTCGTGTACGCTTCGAGCGGCAAGGTCTACGGCCCCATGACCGGGCGGGGCCTGCGCGAAGACTGCCCGACGAATCCCACCAATGTCCTGGGGAAGATGAAACTGTCGGCTGAAAACCTCATCCGGTTCTTCGCCGAGGGATCTCCGCGGCGGTACATCCTGGCCCGCCTGTTCAATATTTTCGGTCCCACGCAGAAGCCTGCGTTCGTCGTGCCGGCCATCCTGACGCAATTGCGAACTTCGGGCGCCATCCGCCTGGGGGAACTCGGGCATAAGCGCGATTACCTTTACGTGGACGACGCCGTGGAAGCCTTGCTGACGCTTGCCCGCGCGGACTTGCCACAGGGCCTTTCGATATTCAATATCGGGTCGGGAGCGGCGCGCAGTGTAAAGGAGATTCTCGCCGAGTTGGAGGATCTATTGGGCTTCGAGATTCACGTAGAATCCGAGCCGGCCAGGCTGAGGCCCGATGAGTTCGAGGAGGAGTTCGCCGACACTGGGCGTCTACGCGCCCTCGGTTGGCGCCCCCGCCACGCTTTCCGGGACGGTCTGCGTGATACCGCGGCCTACTACGCTCCGGAGTTGCTGCCTGTGGGGACCGCGATGGAACGGCCGACCGCGATGGTTGATGATACAATTTAGTCGCGGGGAGGCACGGTTGGCATCTTTCCTTCAAAACCAGTTTGAACGCAGCGTGGTGACCACGTCGGTGGATTATGTTTTCAACTGGGCGCGCAAGTCGTCGGTGTGGCCGCTGACTTTCGGCCTGGCGTGCTGCGCCATTGAGATGATCGCGGCCAGTACGTCGCGGTTCGACATCGCGCGATTCGGAGCGGAGGTTTTCCGGCCCAGCCCGCGGCAATCCGATCTGATGATTGTGGCGGGGACCGTCACCTTGAAGATGGCGCCGGTGCTCAAGCGCATCTGGGACCAGATGCCGGACCCCAAGTGGTGCATGTCCATGGGGGCGTGTTCGAGCGTGGGCGGCCCGTTCAATACTTACGCGGTGCTGCAGGGCGTGGACCGGATCGTACCCGTGGACGTGTATATTACCGGCTGCCCGCCGCGCCCCGAGAACCTGTTCTATGGGCTGCTCAAGCTGCAGGACAAGATCGACCAGATGACGTTCCTCGAAAAGCGCCCCACGGAGGTGCGGTTGGACGAGGCGATGCTGGCGGATTTCCAGCGGCAGGTTCGGATTTCGCAGATCCAGAACCCCGCGTAGCCGTGTTCACCAAAGATTCGCGGCAAGTCTATCGCGTTCCGGAGCTGGATGCGATGGACTGGCTGGTCCACGGGTTCGGAACCCGCCACGCGGACGTCCCGGCGCTCTTCGATAACCTGGCCACGCTGCGGCAGATTCACTCGGCGACGTGCGTCGCGGCCGAGGGGCGGTCCGGCGTACTGGGTCCGGGGGACGCGTTGACGGAGAACACGCCCGACGCGGTAGTGGCCATCAGGACGGCCGACTGCATCCCGATCCTGCTGGTGGACGAACGCCGGCGGGCGGTGGCCGCGGTACATGCCGGATGGCGCGGGACGGCGGCGGGCATCGTCCAGCGCGCGGTGGAAGCCATGCGCGAGCGGTTTGGAACGCGGCCCGGGGATGTGCATGCGGCCATCGGACCAGGCATCGGCCCATGCTGCTACGAAGTGGGGCCGGAGGTGGCCGCGCAGTTCGGCTTGCAAGGGAGAACGCGCCTCGACCTGGCTGGCGCGAACCGGCGACAGCTCATCGAAGCCGGCGTAACGCCCGGCCGCGTCTACGCGTCGAATTTATGCACCTTGTGCCGGCGGGAGGACTTCCATTCGTTCCGCCGGGACGGGGAAGCCGCGGGCCGGCAGTTTTCGTTCGCGGGCGTACGGCAAGCGTTACAGTTGAATTGAGGGAAAATCATGTTCACATGGATCTGCCCGAAATGCGGGCGCGAAGTGCCGCCGGCTTACACAGACTGCCCGAATTGCAATCCGCAGACCGTTCCCGCCGGCGGCGCGCCACCGCCGCGGCCTTACGCGCCCCAGCCTACGCCGGCCGGACCGGCGCCGCGCCGCCCTATCTGGCAATCCGCGCCGCCGCAGCAGCAGGCTCCGCCTTACGCCGCGCCACCGCAACAGCCTTACGCCGCGCCACCGCAACNNACGCGCCGCCGCCACCGCCGCCCGAACCGGCCCCGGCGCCGCAGGCCGCTCCATGGAGTTCCGAGCCGCCGCCCCCAGCGCGTGGTCTGGCGCTGCCGACGTGGCTGCTAGCCATTCTGTTCACGGCGGCATTCGGCGGACTGGTGGCCGGAGCGTATTGGCTGTTCGGGTCGCATACGTCGAGTTCCAGCCAGGCGGCGTCCGACACCGGCCTGCAAGTCCCGGTGACGCCGCCCGGCGGCAAGGCCAATCCCTACCAGAAGTTCATCGAGATCTCGGGAATACGCTTCGCGCAAGATCCCAAGGACAAGAACAAGTCCATCGTCAAATTCGTCATCACGAATCACGCCGACGACGATATCTCCGGCCTCTCCGGTACGGTCGCCGTATTGAGCCGCGCCGACAAGAGCGGACAGGTCCTCGGCGGGTTCACCTTCACCACCAGCCTCGCAGGGCAGGAATCCAAGGACCTCACGACGCCGCTCACGACAAAGCTGAAGCCTTACGAGCTTCCGGACTGGCAATTCGCGCAGCCGATGTTGCAGATCACTGCGCCTGGGGGAGNNTTCGGTAAGGCCGGACATATAGAGCGCCACGCCGCGGTCGGTGTAGTACTCGGGGTTGTTGGGATCGAGCGCGAGGGCCTGACCGAACTCGATGAGGGCGGGATCCACCTGGCGCTCCTGGAGCAGCACTTTTCCCATTTCGGCGGGGACGGTTGGATCGTGCGGGGCTTCGTTCTGGGCCCGCTGCAGCAAATCGAGAGCTTCCGCGGCGGGAAGATCGCGCGAGAGCTGGACCTTGGGCCGCACTTTCAGGGGGGCTCGGCGGACGGCCTCCTGCCACAATGTTTTGTCGTTCAGCCAGACGGCGGTGCGCACCACGCTCAGCAGCGTGAGCACAACCGCGACGGTCGCCGCCAGCGCCTGGGTTTTGACGCGAGTCAGGAGCAATCCGGCGGCGGCGGCGAAAGCCAGCAGTTCCTCGTAGGAGAGGATCTCGTCGGGCAAGCGCCAGGGCACGCCGTCGGGCGGCATGCAGTAGACGCANNGCATGGGGAGGAACATGCGGCTATCGGCGTAGAGGTCGGCCGACGGGAGAGCGGAGGCAGCCGGCAGCAGGAGGAGCAGCCCGGTAAGGAGCCACAGGGGCCATTCGCGGCCGCGCGAGCGCCATGCCCAGACGGCGGCTGCAAGAATGGCCAGCCACGCCAGGGCGCCCAACCAGACGGCCGGAACGCGCACGTCCGGATCCACGGTAAACCCGTANNATATTTCCAGGGAGACATGGGGAAATGAGAGGCGCGTTGGACATCAACGAGGCGGGCCAGGGCGGCTAGGGACAGGAGGGACATGGCGAGGAAGGGGAGGCGGTGGCGGAAGAAACCGCTCTCTGACGTTCGCGGCTCGGCAGGCGAAAGCAGGAGAACGAGCGGAAAGGCGGCGCAGTATTCGTTGGACAGCACGGCGGCGGCGAACAGCGCGACGGCGATCGGGCGGCGGCCGTTCAGCCATGACAACAAGGCCGCGAGACAGAACACGGCGCCCAGCAGACTGGCGCGCGCTGAAATGTAATTGACGGCCTCCGCCTGGATGGGGTGGAGGGCGAAGACCGCGGCGGCGGCGAGCGCGGCGCGCTCGGGCAGGAGCCGGCGGAGGCAGGCGTACGCCAACAGGACCGCGCCCAAGTAGAGCGCCAAGGCGAACAGGTGGTAAGTGAACGGGTCGCGGCCGCCCACCAGGTAATTCAGCCAGAGGGTGAGGTTGGTGATGGGCTGGGTCCGCCGCAGGGACCAAATGGCCTTCCAACCGGAGGACGAGGTTAGGACGGAGCTGGAGAAAATGGCATAATCGTCGAAATGGAAGCTCGAAAAGAGAGAAGCGCCAAAAGCGGCCAGCGCCGCGCCGAGCAGAAGAAGCCGATTTCGCATGACCTAATACGAGCTTACGTGAAACGTCCGAAGAACGCAGCCGAGCGGCAGGCCCGAATGTCCGAAATTCTGCGCCGGCTGGAGAAGATGTACCCCGGAGCGACGTGCGCGCTGCATCATGAGAACCCGTGGCAGTTGCTGGTGGCGACGATTCTATCCGCGCAGTGCACCGATAAGCTGGTGAACGAGGTTACGCCGGGGCTGTTCGCGAAGTACCCGACGCCGATGGACTTCGCGTCCGTGCGGCAGGAGGTGCTGGCGAACGACATCCACCGGACGGGCTTCTTCAATAACAAGGCGAAGTCGATTATCGGCGCGGCCAAGCGGGTGGTGGCGGAGTTCGGCGGCGAAGTTCCGCGAACCATGGAGGAAATGCTGACGATTCCGGGAGCCGCGCGCAAGACGGCCAACGTGGTTCTGGGGACGGCGTACGGCATCGCGTCGGGCGTGGTGGTGGATACGCACGTCCAGCGGCTTGCGGCGAGACTGGACCTGACGAAGAACACAAACCCGGTGAAGATCGAGCAGGATCTCATGAATACGGTGCCACAGAGCAAGTGGATTCTGTTTTCGCACGAGCTGATCCTGCACGGACGCGCCTTATGCCAGGCCCGCAACCCGAAATGCGCCGCATGCGACTTGAATTCGCTGTGCTACGCGAAGGACAAGACGGCGTTGGGGCTGGGGCTAGCGTAGTGTCCAGGAATTAGCTATACAGTGGGGCAGGCCATCGTTTTCTGTGGCCTGCC
>PLGA01000186.1 GCA_003139735.1 Bryobacterales bacterium
GTTCACATTCCTGCGCAGAGCCAAAAAGGAAATCCTGGTTGATATGGTAGATGTGGATTCCCGAATAGGCCTGTCCGGATCTCAATCGTAAAGGAGAATAGCCAGGTGACACACTTGCGGTGCAAGGGGCTGGGGCTGATTTTGGGGCTGGCGGCGTCGGTTTGGGCGGCGGAGCCGGATTTCGGGCCTAACGTGCTCGTGTTTAAGCCGTCCCTGAGCGCGGCTGCGATACAGGAGCAGATCAACAAGGTCTACGCCATACAGCAGAATAACCAATTCGGTCCGGCTCGCAACGCCCTGCTGTTCGCGCCGGGCGAATACAAAGTGGACGTGCCGATCGGATATTACACGCAGGTCCTGGGGCTGGGCGCTTCGCCCGACAACGTCCATATCACGGGCAACGTGCATTCGGACGCCACCCTGCCGAACAACAATGCTACCTGCACGTTCTGGAAGTCCGCCGAGGGTTTCTCCGTGACGCCGGCCAACGGCTCGATGCAATGGGCCGTTTCACAGGCGGCGCCGTTCCGCCGCATGCACATTCGGGGCGATATCGTACTGCACCAGAAAGGCGGTTGGGCAAGTGGCGGCTGGATGTCCGACGACTTGATCGACGGCAACGTGGGCTCAGGGCCGCAGCAGCAGTGGATCGCGAGGAACACGGAATGGGGCGGTTGGACGGGATCGAACTGGAACATGGTGTTCGTGGGCGATGTGAACGCGCCGGAAGGCGAGTGGCCCAAGCCTGCATATTCGAAAGTGGCGAAGGCGCCGGTGGTCCGCGAGAAACCGTTCTTGCAGGTGGATGCGGTCGGGAAGTATAGCGTACAGGTTCCGTCGGTGCGGATGAATAGCTCGGGTATTACATGGCATGGCGGGCAGACGCCGGGGAATAGCATTCCCATCGATAAGTTCTATATCGCGCGGGCGGACAAAGACACTACCGCGACGATGAATGCGGAGTTAGCGAAGGGCAAGAACCTGTTACTGACTCCGGGCATTTACAACCTGACTGACACGATCAAGGTGACTAAGGCCAACACGGTGGTGCTGGGGCTGGGATTCGCGACGCTGGAGGCGGACAACGGCGTGACGGCGATGACGACGGCGGATGCGGACGGCATCGTGATCGCGGGGTTGTTCTTCGACGCGGGGCCGGTGAGTTCGCCGGTGATGCTGGAGGTGGGTCCGAGCGGAAGCAAGGCGCGGCACGCGGCGAACCCGATCACGCTGAGCGACGATTTCTTCCGGGTGGGCGGCGCGGCGGTGGGGAAGGCGGCGGTCAACCTGAGGATCAACAGCAACGACACGATTTTGGATCATACGTGGATCTGGCGGGCGGACCACGGGCAGAACCAGAGCGTGGGCTGGACCGTCAATACCAGCGCGAATGGACTGGTGGTGAACGGCAACGACGTGACCGTGTATGGGCTGTTCGTGGAACACACGCAACAGTACCAGGTGCTGTGGAACGGAAATGGCGGGCGGGTGTACTTCTACCAATCGGAGGTTCCGTACGATCCGCCGGATCAGCCGAGTTACACGAGCGCTCCGGGGACAAATGGGTGGGCGTCTTATAAGGTGGCGGACAATGTGACGAGTCACGAGGCGTGGGGGCTGGGGATTTATAGCGTGTTCCGGCGGCCTAACGTGGTGCTGACTCGGGCGATTGAGGCTCCTAATAACCCTAACGTGAAGTTCCACGACATGATTACGGTTTGCCTGGCGAATAATGGGGCGATCGAGAACGTGATTAATGATACGGGCGGGGCGACGACGCCGAATCATATTGCGCAGGCGCCGCGGGTGACGAAGTTCCCGTAGAGGTGGGGGGCGGACGCAGCCCGCTCTTTGAGCCAGCTTCCCGACGACCAGCGAGCCCAAACCGAACATTTCCGAACACTTTTTTCTGGCGCCTCGAAAAAGTCGCCCTTTTTGGGGGTCTCGGAATTGCCCTGTTTTCGGAGGTCCATAGAATCCCGCGCGCAGGGCGGCGCGCGACGAGTAGACCATGATGTAGCGAGGCGTCAGATTCACACTGCCACTTCCCAACGAATCTTTTCCCGCAGCGGCGCCCGATCCACGCGCGGCCGGCTCGGGCAGTCCCATGATCGCCCGCCGCGCGGCCGGCGCATGGCCGCCGCGCACAAGAAACGCTGGGCGGCTGCGCGGAAAGCCAAAGCTTCTGCGGCGGCGACGACGGCACCTGCAACGGCCGCCAGGAAGAAGCGCCGCCTGATCCCCGAAGGCCACACGCGGATCATCGCGGCGACGAAGAAGCTTTGGGCGGCGCTGGGGAAGGCCAAGGCGGCGAAGACGGCGCCGGCGGCCAAACCGGGCCTGAAGGGTGCTGCCCAGACCAGCGCCGCCAAGAAATCAAAACGGGCGGTCGCGCCGCGGAAGGCGGTTGGCCGGACGAAGGCGGCGCCGAGGCGACCGGTCGCGGGGAGGGCGCAGGGCGGGACCGCCCGGCGCCGGAAGCGTTTGCCTCTCCGCCGCCGGCCGGGCAGCGCAACGAGGCGGCCGTTGCCGCCGCGCGGCACCCCGCTCGGCCGTACGAAGCCTGGATCGCCGCGGACCCGTCCCGGGGCGGCGTACAGGTTGTCATCACAGGGCCGCGGGGCCTCGAAAGGACGGTCGCGGTCGCGCGCGATGAAGCCGCGGCGACGATCACGGAGCGGGTCCGGGAGACGATTGTCGGTTTGATGGCATCGGCGGACCCTGGCGCGTTTATGGTTACCGATCCGGGTCCGCCCCGCGCAACCGCCTCAATTATCACGGCTTCAGGGCCACCGCCAGGTCACAACTGGTGGTATGGGGATTTCGCAACACACCTATCCCGATTCACAAACACTACGGCGTTGCCGACTCAGAATTCGATCTATCCCTCGTCCCCGCTTCCTTACAGGCTATTGCGAATATTCGAAAAAGCGAATATTCTTATGTTATGCAGAACCTGTTGCGAGAATATAAGGCGAGCATCTTTCATGCGCTCGCGCATCCCACCCGCGTCGCGATCGTGGAGGCGTTGCGGGACGGCGAGATCTCCGCGCGGGTCATACAGGAACGGCTCGGCGTCGAACAGGCCAACCTGTCGCAACATTTGGCGATTCTGCGAAGCCGGCAGATCGTCGCCAACCGCAAGGAAGGCAATCAGGTTTTCTATTCCCTGCGCAACAAGGCGCTGGTCAAGGTCCTCGACATGATGCGCCGGTATTTCCAGGCGCACCTTGCCGAAGAAGTTCAGATGCTTGGCGAGATCGAAGCGGAAGATCCGGCCCGTCGCAAGGAGCGTTTGGATTGACGGTGTTGTTCACCGCAGGTCTGATCGCTTACCTGGCAGGCGCGGTTGCCGGGATCGCCGGAGTCCGCGCGCCGCGCCGCGCCCGAATCGGCGCTTTCAGCTTTGCGCTTGTGGGCGCGCTATTGGAGATCGTTGCGGCGATTGGGGCTCTAGCTCAAGGCGGCGTCACCGCCTGGACTTTGCCGTCCGGCGTGCCTCTTTTTTCGTGGGCCATCCGAGTCAACGCCCTTTCGGCTTACTTCAATCTGACTCTGGGCATACTCGCCGCCGCAGTCTCCATCTACTCTTTCGGATATGTGCGTGCGATGGAAGGCCGTCGAAACATCGGCGTCCTGGGTTGCTTCTACAACATTCTGCTGCTCAGCCTCACGCTGGTGTTCGTGGCCGGGAACGCGTTCTTTTTCCTGGTGGCCTGGGAAGTCATGGCGCTAGCGGCATGGGCACTGGTGAGTTTCGAACACGAAAAGGCGCGGACGCGCCGGGCGGGGATGTTGTTTCTGATCATGTCGCACGCGGGCTCCGGCCTGCTGCTGGTTGGGTTCCTCATTCTGGCGCGGGCAAGCGGAAGCCTGGATTTCGCGACCTTCCATCACGCCGCCTCGGCGCTTCCGGCCTGGCAGCAAGGCGCGGTGTTCCTGCTGTTCTTCCTCGGATTCGGCGTGAAGGCCGGAGTGGTCCCTCTGCATGTGTGGCTTCCGGAGGCCCACCCCGTCTCGCCGAGCAACATCTCCGCGCTAATGTCCGGCATCGTGATCAAGACCGGCATCTACGGGATGGCGCTGGTATTCTTCGATTTCTTCGACGCGCCGCCGGCGTGGGCGGGAATCCTGGTCCTGGGAGCGGGCGTGCTGTCGGCGCTGCTGGGCGTGCTGTATGCGCTGATGGAGCACGATCTGAAGCGCCTGCTGGCGTACCACAGCATCGAGAACATCGGGATCATCTTGATTGGGTTTGGCGCGGCGATGGTTTTCCGGGCGCTGGGGCATCCGGCGATGGCGGGAGTGGCGCTGATTGCGGGGCTGTATCACACACTGAACCACGCGATCTTCAAGTCGCTCTTGTTCCTGGGCGCCGGCTCCGTTCATTATTCCACGGGCACACGCAACATGGAGGAGATGGGCGGGCTGATTCGCCCCATGCCAGTCACGGCGCTGTGTTTCCTGATTGGGGCGGTCGCGATATCCGGCTTGCCGCCGCTCAACGGCTTTGTCAGCGAATGGCTTACCTACCAGGCGCTACTGGCGGGTTTCGGGAGCACACAGACCCTCACGCGGGTGATCTTCCCGATTGCCGGCGCGCTGCTAGCGCTGACGGCGGCGCTGGCGGCGGCCTGTTTTGTGAAAGCGTTCGGCATTTCGTTCCTGGCGCTGCCGCGTAGCGAGAACGCCGCTCAGGCCCACGAAGCGCCGCTCTCCATGCGCCTCGGCATGGGGTTCCTGGCCGCCGGGTGCGTCGCGCTGGGGCTCGGAGCCACGTGGTTTCTGCCGGTTTTCGATCCCATCACCGAACAGCTCATCGGCGTGCGCGCCAGCTCGGCGCTGACTGCCGCCAACGGTTTTGCCATCTCCGCGGGAGCGCCGCATGCGGGCACGGTTTCCACCGTGGGGATCGCCGCCATGCTCGTTCTGCTTTCGGCGCTTCCAGCGCTCTTCTGGCTGGTTTGGGGCCGCGCCGGGCGGCGCGCCACAGGCCCAACCTGGGATTGCGGCCTGCCAGGGCTAACCGCCGATAACGAATACACCGCGACCGGATTCTCCAAGCCCTTCCGCATGATATTCTCCGCCCTTTACAGGCCACGGCGGGAGATTCAGGCCGAATACGAAGTGTCGCCCTATTACCCGACGGCCATACGGTTCGAAAGCGAAATCGAACCTTCCTTCGAGAAGCGCATGTACGATCCGTTGCGCGGCTGGCTCTATCGAATGGCCGGGCGAATGCGGTCCGTGCAGGCCGGCAGCATACACGCCTACCTTGCCTATATATTCGTTGCCCTGCTCGCCCTTCTGCTATTCGGAGTCCGCGGATGACCGGCGCGTTGTTGAAGGTGGTGGCGCAGCTCGTCCTCCTGCTGATGCTCGCGCCTCTGGTGAGCGGCTTCATCAAGACTCTGAAGGCCCGCTTGCAGATGCGCCGCGGACCGCGCCTGCTACAGTCGTACTCCAACATTCATAAACTGCTGCGCAAGGGCATGGTGATCCCCGAAACAGCGTCGTGGCTGTTCTCTGCCACGCCGTACGTCGTGTTCGTGGCAACCCTCCTGGCTGGGCTGATGGCGCCGATGGTCGTGGCCGATACCCCCATAGGACTCTTCGGCGGCGTGCTGGCCGTAGTCTATCTGCTGGGCCTGGGCCGGTTCTTCGTAGCGCTCGCCGGCCTCGATGCCGGCAGCCCGTTCGGCGGCCTGGGCAGCAGCCGGGAAATGACCGTCTCCGCGCTGGCGGAACCAACCCTCATGCTGGCCGTGTTCACGGTTGCCATCGGCGCGGGTTCTACCTCCCTGGCGGAAATCGCCCGTGTCGCAATAAACCAGCAATGGCGTTTTCTCGCGCCCTCGCAGGCGCTGGCCTTTGCCGCGCTGTTCCTGGTGCTGATCGCCGAAACCGGCCGCATTCCGGTGGACAACCCCGCGACTCACCTGGAACTGACCATGATCCACGAAGCCATGATCCTGGAGTATTCCGGACCGTATCTCGCGCTGATCGAATGGGCCGCTTCCATTAAGCAACTGGTTCTGATGACCCTCATGATCAACGTGTTTTGGCCGTTTGGGCTGTCCGCAACGTGGTCGCCCGCCGGCGTGCTGGCCGCCTTCGGCTGGCTTGCTCTCAAGCTCTTGCTTCTGAGCTGCGCTGTCGTGCTGGTTGAGACGGCTAATGCCAAAATGCGCCTGTTCCGCGTTCCAGAGCTGATGGCGGTGGCGTTTACGTTAGGGGCGCTGGCTCTGATTTCCACCTTCCTCTTCTAGAAAACCCTATGAACCTGCTGCACAACCCGGAGTTCGGCGACAAGCTGGTGACGCTGATGGCGGCCTTCGTCCTGGTGCTCCAGATCGCCATGGTCGGTCAGCGCTCGCTGGTGATGAATATCCGGCTCTTCGCCGCCCAGTCGCTTCTGCTGGGCGCCATCGCCGGTTCTATCGCCTGGTACAACCACGCGCCGCATATCTTCATCGCCGCCGGCATGACGGTGCTGCTGAAGGGCATTCTCGTCCCTATTGTGCTGGAGCGCCTGGTGGACCGCATCGACATCCACCACGAAATTGCGCCGATCGTGAACACCCCGCTCTCGATCATCATCTCCGGCGCCCTCACCTTGGTGGCGTACCTGGTTGGCGAGTCTTTCTATCACCCTGAAGCAGGCGCCGGCAGCCTTGGGCACAACACGCTGTCGGTCGCAATTTCCGTATTTCTGATCGGCTTCTTCATGATGATCAACCGGCGTAAAGCTCTGTCGCAGGTGCTCGCTCTGCTGACGCTGGAAAACGGCATCTTCCTGGCCGCCACCTGCCTTACTTACGGCATGCCGCTGATTGTCGAATTGGGCGTGTTCTTTGACGTTCTTGTCGCCGTACTGGTTCTCGGCATTCTGATGTACCGCATCCGGGAATCGTTCGAGTCCATGGACGTGAGCAAACTGCGGAGGCTGCGAGGCTGACGGATGATTCTGCCCATTCTGCTTCTCATCCCGTTCGCGGCCGGCGTCTTCTCGGCGCTCGCGCGCACACGGCGCGCCATGGAAACGGCCAACCTGGCCGCGTTCGGACTCGCGTTTCTTGTGGCGCTCGCCATCGCGAAGCGGGTGCTCGGCGCGGGGTCCGTGTCCTTATGGGGCGGCTTCCTCTATGCCGATTCTCTCAGCGCGCTAGTGTGCCTGCTGACGGCATCGGTGTCCCTGGTCTGCGCCGTCTATGCCGTCGGCTATCTACGCGAAGACGAGCGCAGCGGAGCGTTCGACGACGAGGAAACCGCGAGCACGTCGAAACTCCGCAAGTATTACACGCTAACCCCGCTGTTCGTGGCGTCCATGTTTCTGGTCGCGCTGGCAGGCAACCTGGGAGTGATGTGGGTGGCCATCGAAGCCACCACGCTCGCCTCCGTGTTCCTGGTGACGTTCTATGGAAAGGCGACTTCGCTCGAAGCCGCGTGGAAATACGCCATGATTGGCGGCGTCGGGCTGTCCATGGCGCTGTTCGGGACCGTGCTCGCCTACTACGCCGGACACCGCCTGGCGGGGACCGATACCATTGCGGGATTGAACTGGCCCGTGCTGGCCCGCCACGCCGCGCAACTGGACCGGACAACCATGCGGCTGGCGTTCATTATGGCGCTGCTGGGGTACGGGACCAAGGCCGGTCTGGCCCCCATGCACACCTGGAAACCGGATGCCTACAGCGAGGCCCCAGTGCCCTCCGCCGCGATTCTTTCTTCGGCCCTGCTCAACTGCGCCCTCTACTGNNTTCTACATCCTTACCAGCCGCTCGGTGGGCCCGGACTTCCCCGGCAGGCTGCTGCTCGTCTTCGGCGTGTTGTCCATGGGAATTTCCGTGCCGTTCGTGCTGGTGCAGACAAACTTCCGCCGCCTGCTGGCGTACCACAC
>PLGA01000237.1:0-5834 GCA_003139735.1 Bryobacterales bacterium
AAAGGC
Organism: Bryobacterales bacterium; assembly: GCA_003139735.1. Taxonomy (GTDB): domain Bacteria; phylum Acidobacteriota; class Terriglobia; order Bryobacterales; family Bryobacteraceae; genus BOG-224. The sequence goes on from PLGA01000237.1 coordinate 7, forward strand.
CTTGAACTCTAAAATGAACCGGGGCATCATCGAAATCGAAGGTGGTTATGGAACAGAATACACTCGGACGCCCTGGCCCTTCGAAGCTGCGTTGGCGCCGCCTGCCGACCGCAGTGATAACCTCTAGCCGTGGCGGGCGATCAGGAGCAAGTTCGTGCGTTCGGCCGGGGTTGCCTTGGCTTGGTTGTTTCTGTTCGCGGCCCCGGCCCGGTGTCTGGCCCAGGATTACGTGGGCCCCTACGACGCCAGCTCGTATTCGTACGACGATGCTGGGGACCTCACGATCCAGTTCGCCACCGAGGTGGACGGGCCGGACTTCGGGTGGGTGTGGAATGGCGAATACGATACCTACGAGGCCATCGCGGTGCCGGCTTACACCGATTGCGACTGTCTGCAGCAGCAGGGCTATACCCTGCAGCCTGGCTGGGACTTTTGGGACATGGGCCCCACTGGGGACTGGAGCTACATCCAATACACGGTGTATTGGGACGTCTACGAGCCCTCCAACGTGCAGACAGCGTGTCAGGCGTGCCTTTACTGTCCGTCGGGCAACCCAATGACTTCGAACGACGGCTACCAGGTCGATGTGCTTTCCATGGACATAGAATTCAGCTTTCACTGATTTGGAGTACGGCCGCGCCGGCTTGGAGGCCGGATGATATGAAACACAGCTTGTCGATACCTGTGGGCATTCTGCTGCTTGGGGGGGTCCTTTTGTAAGGTCAAGCGGTCCCCCCGATTCAGGTCACAGTCGGCACGGGCGCTAGGGGCGCGCCGGCCTACTTCGTCAGTAACACCGGTACGATCGCGGTGACCGCGTTCGCGCTCGCGCTCAGTCTGCCGGTTCCGCCGGGGGGGAGGCTGGCTTCGGCGTCGCAGGTCACCACCTACGACGTTGCCCTCGGGACCGCGCCGGCGCCGGTGCTGGCCGGAGCCCAGATCGCGGTTTCTGGTGTTGGCCTCAACGGCACCGCCTCCAGCGTGCCCACCGTTCAGGCGGTCGTTTTTGCGGACGGCTCGTCCTGGGGGGATGGTAAGCGAGTGCAGAGGATCATGGCGTTGCGCGGATTCACGCTACAGCGCCTGACCGGACTTTATAACGAACTGAGACAAGCCTTGGCGGAGGAGACCAGCCGCGAGGCGCTGATTGCCCAGCTTCAGGCCGACGTGGATAACAGCGCTGCCGCAGCGACTGACCCGGACGACCGGGGTGCCGTTGTTTCCGCGCGGAAGGGCGTGCTCTTCAACCTGCGGAACGATAGGACGCCAGATGGGGCGCCCTATCCCGTCGCGCAGGTCGTACGGCAGCAGATGAGCAATTTGAGTGGCCGGCTGGCGGCCGTGTTGGCTTATGGGGGTGTGCAATGAGTCCTCTCAAGCTGTCTGGCGCCTGGCCCGGGCGACCGGGAGCGCTGATCGCACTACATCCGTGCTTGATTCGAACACCCCAGCGGTCAGCCCCCGCGGCGCTCGCTACGTTGATAATGGTCCTTATGTGCCCAGAAGGTTCCTCGCCCGCGCCCCGTGTCACCGTGCACTCGCTGGAGGGCGACGGCGTTGTCCTAGTCTCCTCAGCCAATCCGGCATTCGATCCGCACTTGGCCCCGGAATACGCCGCGATCCTGCCGTATACCGTGGTAGTGACGAACAACAGCCCGCAGCCGATACTTGCCTACGGCGTTGTCTGGAGGTACACCGACGCCGTCGGCAAGCCCCTCGTACGGGTCAGGAACGTATTCAGCGGCATGAGACTTGATCCCGGTAAGGGACTCGCGCCCGGCCGCGGCAATGCGGTCTCGCCGGTCCTCGCGCTCGAAGCCGGCGGGGGTGCCTGGAACGCGATGATCGGGCCGGAGGTGGCGCGGGTGGCCGGGCAGTACACGGCTGCCACTCGTGTGGATATATCGCTTGACTCGGTGCTGTTCGCAGATGGCACGGCTGTGGGCCCCGATACCGCCAACTTAATCGTGCACTGGAAGGGCTGGATCGACGCGGAGCGGGACGTGCTTACGGTGGTCGCAGAGAACCCATCTGCGAGTCTAGTGGCGGACCTCGGGCGGATAGCTGACGCGGGGGCGTTCCTAGTGGCGCAGGGTACCGGGGCCGGGCGGCCCGGGACGGTGGAGATGGCGTCTCGGGCGGACAGGGCTAAGACTTACGCCGAATGCTATATCCTAGCGAAAGCCTACTTCGCGCAGTCCACCGTGGAGGAGATTGAGCGTGGAGGATCGCCCACCGTTGAGAACCTCTTACATGTCCGTCAGCTAAGAGTGTATCCGGACGTCCGCAGGAAGGACCAAAACTGAGGAGACACTATGCAAACGATGAAATGGAGCACCCAAATTGCGGTAGGAGTAGCGCTACGCGTGGGGCTTGCGGTTGCCGCCCTCTTAGTGACGGCGCGCGGTGCGAATGCCCAGCGGTACGGCACGTTGGCTCCTAGCACCCTGTCATGCACGAGGGGCAGCATGGCCTTGGGAGACGCTGTGCTCCCGAACTGCACGGACAGTCATACGGAATACCTCGACTCGGTTGAGTACTACGTCAGCGCCTACTGCGAGGGCATCTGCTCGGAAACCCTCATAGCAATCACCCCTCTTCCCTTTAACATCGGGCTAAATAACGGCCCGTGCACAGTTCCGGTAGCGTACTCGTTCTACGGCGCGGTCTACCCAGCTTCCGGCGGGAGCCTCCCGTACATAGGCGGGACCCTGACCGGGATATCGCAATATGGCCGTGCGCGGATCAACAGCTCGACAGATTGCGACGGCGAACTGACTGATACCGGCGATTGGGGCGCCCAGCTACCATGCTGATCGACCGCGACGGGCCCGCCCTTCATCTTCCGCAACGATGTCGAGCTGAGCGGGTGCGCCTCACCGTGACCCCCGACCTGGGGACAACGCCCGACCCCTGGACGAGGCCATTCACCGGACGAAGGGGGCGCTCCTTGGCGCCATCCGGCCGCGGCTAGCGCCGTCGAAGCCAGCGCGGGCCGCGGGCCTGAACCCGGACGTCCATTGAGAGGCGTCTGCGAGGCTTGGCTGAGAAGGGCCGGACCCGTCCGGCCCCTGACAGGACGCCGCGAATCTTACTTGGCCGGCTTCGCGCTCGGACTGTCGTCGGCCTTCAAATCTCCGATGGCGTATTGAACGCCCGCCAGGACATGCTCCAGCAGGGGCGTGATCGCGTAAATGCTCTCATCATGCCCGTGGGCTTCGTAAAAGACGCGGCCCTTGCCCTCGCGGTGGATCCAGCTCAGGCCGTAGTCGTGGTCGGCGCGCGGCCAATTCTCCTTGGCTTTGTCGGCATCGCTCATCTTGGCGTAGTCGATGCTCGTCAGCACGTGCAGGTTGGTGCGCGACCAGGTGTCCATGCCGAAGGTATAGGTTTCGTCGTGGATTTCGTACTCCTGGCCGTGGAACATGGCGGTAAGGGGGCTCTTGGGGTCGTCGATCTTGACCGTGATGAACTGCGGATAGGTCCAGTGAAACTTGAAAAAGCCGCCGATCAGCTTGTCGAAATCGGGCCATGTGCCGACTTCCATGTCGCGGCCCTGCTGAGCGCCGCGGCCCGCGCCAGCGGCTGCGGTGGCTCTGCCCCCGTTGGCGCCGGCTGCCGGCAGCACCGATGCGAACCGCGCCGTGAAATCCGCCTGGCTCACCTTACCGGTCTTGTCCGGGTCGAGCTTATCGAACCAGGCATCGGCCAGCGAGTTGAATTCGTCGCGGCTGAGTTTCCGATCGCTGTTCTTGTCGCCGGCGGTCACCATCTGCATGGCGAGCATGGTACCCGCGCCGCGCCCGGCCGCGGGCGCCGCTGCGCCGCCACGGGCCGCGCCCGCGGTTTCATGGTAGGAATCTCCGGCGGCATGAATCCCAGCCAGCCCCTTGCCGTTCCGCACGAAATCGAGCAGCGCCTTCCGGCGAGCGGCGGTCGCGACCGGATCGTTGGGATCGTCCAGGAACGCGCCCGTGGTGTTGTCGAGGAATATCAGGTCGTACTGCTTCAGATTCTCCGCGGTGATAGCGGCCGGATCGTAGGTAATCGTGGTGGTCCACGCGCCGGTCTTGTTCCCCATGGCTTCGACGGTTTTCGCCGCCAGCGGGATGCAAGAGTGCACGAAGCCGGCGGCCTTGGCCAGCACCAGCACCTTACGCGGTTGCTTCGGCTTGGCCGGCGCCTTGCCGGGCAACGCGGCCATCATTTTCGCCACGTCTTCCGGCTTGGGGATCTGGTTCTGCGGCGCGGCCCCTCTTCCGCCGCCGGCGCCCGCGGGCGGCGCCGCTGGTTGAGGCAGCGCGGCATTCAGCGCGGCTGCAAGCTGTTCCTCGGTTACCGAGCCCGTCCTGGCGGTATCGCCGTCGGCCAACCACTTGGCGAAGGCCGCCTTGAGCTCGTCGCGAGTGACGAAGCCCTGTTTGTTCACGTCCACCGCCGTGAAGACGCCGGCAGCGGAGCCTCCGCGTCCGCCGGCGCGCCCGCCAGGGGCCGCCGGCGCCTGTTGCGCCTCCAACGCGGCGATGGCGCCCGCGCACAAAGCCACCGCGCCAACCCCAATCAGCAAGGCAACCGTAGAGCCTTTGAAAGCCATGATTCCTCCCATGCGGCGCACTTCCGCCGCGCTAGTCGTACCACGAACATTGTCCTTTAACCGGACCGTACATCATATCAAGCGGCGCTGCGGCGGGTGGTGCGCCCGAAGGACCGGCTACTACTGGACTACCGAGGTCTTGCCGGCTGTGATGGTCACTTGCTGCGAGAGCACCGTTTGTCCCCCGGCGAGATCGATTCGAACGCTGTACGTGCCGGGATTGATGAGCAGTCCCTGAAACGCATTGTCGAACTCGTCCACGTGACCGACAAAGTGGTCGTTAATCATGACGGCCGCCAGATTGTACTTGCTGATGACCTTTAGTGTGCCAAACGGCTCCTTCGGTTCCGGCAGGGGTTTGAGCGTCTGGTTGATCGTCGCGGTCTTACCGGCTTCGATCTGGACCGTCGCCGTGGCCTCCTCACATCGCGGATCGACCATCGTAATCACGTGTTTACCCGGCGCGATCAGATACTTTTCGGTCGAGGCGAAACGCGCGGCGGGGCCGAAATACTGGCCGTCCACAAATACGCCCGCCTTGTCGGGGCTGACTTTCACTTTCAGATACCCAACCGAACTGTCGGCGGCGCTGGCAACGAACATCGCCGGCGCAAGACATAAGAGCAGCAGCGTGAGCTTCATAAATCCTCCTGATCTCATATCCAAGTTTCGGCCCCACACCCGCAATTGGCAAGCCCGCATGAGGGGTCCAATCTGTCGCCAAAACGTGAATGTGCGATTTCGTACAGTTTAACAGATCCGGACGCGAGAAGCGGTGGCTTGCGAGCGGGGCCCTCAAGACTGGTAAGATGTTGGAAATGAGCCCCGAGCCATCGACGGAAGTTGCAGCCGAAGTGGCGGAGTTGCATCCGGCATGGCGCCGGGTTCTGTTGGCGCGTCATGCCAAGCGGCCGCACTCGCTCGACTATATCGGGCGGCTCATCGCCGGCTTTGAGGAAATCCATGGGGACCGGTCGTTCGCCGACGACCCCGCCATTGTCGCCGGCTTCGGAACCTTCGAGGGCCGCGCGGTGGTGGTGGTGGCCGAGCAGAAGGGGCGCGACACCAAGCAGAAGCTATACCGGAATTTCGGGATGCCGAAACCGGAGGGCTACCGCAAGGCATTGCGCGTGATGCAGATCGCGGCCAAGTTCAACCGGCCCATCATTACCCTGCTCGATACCCCCGGCGCGTACCCCGGTATCGATGCGGAGGAGCGCGGCCAGGCGGAAGC
>PLGA01000237.1:5874-13384 GCA_003139735.1 Bryobacterales bacterium
GTGATTTCGCCGGAGAGTTGCGCCGCCATCATCTATCGGGATTCGGGGAAGGCCGAGCAGGCGGCCGCGGCGTTGCGGCTTACCGCCCCGGACCTGCTGGGCTTGGGCCTCATAGACGGCATCGTACCGGAACCACGCGGCGGGGCGCACGAGGACCCGGATGCCGCGGCCGCGAGTCTGCGGGAGCATTTGCGGATGCGGTTGGACGAGCTGGCGCAGTACGACGCGCCGAGCCTGGTGGAGCATCGCTACGCCAAGTTTCGCAAAATGGGCAACTTCTTCGCGTGACCGTAGGCGCTCCGGGCGCTAATGCCCGCCGCGGCCATTCGTCTCATCTAAGAGTGGCATGGCGAACTCCCGAGAGCCAACGGACTTTCGGGTGTAAAATAGAACTGAACTCCCGCTCGCCACTTTGCGTCTATTGCAGGGACAAGGAAAACGGGGAGAATTTGCGTCGTGCAGAGTAAATGGAAGATCCTGATTACCGTGGGAGCCGTGGCCGTCGCGGGGATTGGCGTCTACGCCAGCACGGTGTACACCCAACGCGGCGTGGTGACGGTGCAGACGGGCAACGTGGCGCGCACCGATTTGACGAGCATCGTGACCGCCTCGGGTGAGATCAAGCCGAAGAATTATATCGACATCGGCGCGGATGCGATCGGCGATCTCACGGAGATCCTGGTTAAGGAAGGCGACCACGTCCACAAGGGCCAAATGCTGGCGAAGATCGAGGATGTGCAACCCACCGCCGACGTGGATGCGCAAAAGGCCACGCTGGCCGCCGCCGAAGCCGACGCCAACGCGAGCGAAGAGTCGCTGAAATCCGCCGACCAAAATATCGAGATGTCGCAGGCGGCCGTCGATCAGGCCAACTCGCAGCTTGGGCAGGCCAAGGCGGATTACGACCGCAGCTTGGCCGAATACAACGAGCAACTGCTCGCCAAACAGGATTTCGACGGGAAAAAGTTCGCCTACGACGGGCAAAAGGCCGCCGTGGCGCAGGCGGTTTCGCGTCTGCAGCAAGCCAGGACGCAGAAGGACCAGGCCGCCGCGACCCTGGCGGGAAACCAGCGGCGCATCGCCCAAGCCAAGGCCAACCTTACCCGATTCACCGACGTCCTGGAGAAGCATAACTCCTTCGCTCCCATCGAGGGCATGGTGACCAACCTCCCCGTGCGCGTGGGCGAAACCGTGGTGCCGGGCCTTCAGAATCAGACGGGTACGCTGATTATGACCATCGCGGATATGTCCCAGATCACCGCCGAGGTCAAGGTGGACGAAACCGATGTCGTCAACGTGCAGATGGGCCAACAGGCGGAAATCACCATCGACGCCATCCCCAACAAGACCTTCACGGGGCACGTAACCGAAATGGGCAATACCGCCATTCTCCGTTCCACCGGCGTGGCCGCCTCGCAAAGCGCCATTTCCAGCCAGGAAGCCAAGGATTTCAAGGTGGTGATCGCGCTCGACAACCCGCCAAGCGAAATTCGGCCTGGACTTTCTTGCACGGCGAAGATAACCACAGCCACCCGTCAAAACGTCCTAACTATACCGATACAAGCGCTCACGGTCCGGCAGAAGGGCGATTTGGAGCCGAAAACGCCGGCAAAGACCGGGGCGGAGGCCGCTGCCAAGGTGGATCCGGCTGTGGAGAAGGCCCGCAAGGAGGAATTGCAGGGAGTTTTCGTGATCTCCGGCGGGAAAGCGACGTTCCGTAAGGTGGAAACCGGCATCACCGGGGCGACCGACATTGAGGTTTTGAGCGGCTTGAAGGAAGGCGACGAAGTAATTACGGGGACTTACCAGGTGATCCGGACCATTCGCAACGAGGCCCAGGTGAAGGTGGACAATAAGGCTCCGGTGACGCAGGAAAAGACCTAAGAAACGAGAACCGATCCATGCCAGTGGCAGCAGAAAAAAAATACAGCAAAGAAGACAAGGCCGAACTTCTCAGGCGCGGCGAGCAGCTCAAGCGGGACGGCATCGTCATCCGCACGTACAATCTCTGGAAGACCTATATCATGGGCGACCAGGAGATCCATGCCGTGTGCGGATGCGATCTTGAGATCAAGCGCGGCGAGTACGTCGCCATTATGGGACCCTCGGGGTCGGGCAAGTCAACCCTGATGAACCTCATCGGTTGTCTCGACACGCCTAGCTCGGGGCTGTACTACATCAACGGGAACTTGGTGAGCGAAATGTCGGATGACGATTTGGCGCGCATCCGCAACAAGGAAATCGGATTCGTTTTCCAGACGTTCAACCTGCTTCCGCGCGCCACCTCGCTGCACAACGTGGAACTGCCGCTCATCTACGCCGGAATGGCCTCCGACAAGCGCATTGAACAAGCCAAGCGTGCCATGGCCTCCGTGGACCTCAGCGAGCGCATGTATCACAAGCCCAGCGAGCTTTCGGGCGGGCAGCGCCAGCGCGTGGCCGTGGCCCGCGCCCTGGTGAACAACCCCTCGATTCTGCTGGCGGACGAGCCCACCGGGAACCTGGACACCGCGACCGGCAACGAAATCATGGGGCTGTTCGAGACGCTGCACCAGCAGGGCAACACCATCATTGTGGTCACCCACGAGCACGACATCGCCCTGCACGCCTGGCGCGTGGTTCACATCCGCGACGGCAAAGTGGAGAGAGACGAACAGATCCGGTAGGGGTCGGACGCGTCCGACCCCCGGGGCGGGCTTCCCCGCCCTCTACGGCTCACTGAATCACGTGGGCCATCAGCACCAGGAACATGGCTTGGCTTGGGTCTATCCCCACCTTGCCGACCACCACTTTTTGCCCCTCCTTGATGTCCAGGTCCGTGCTCAGTGTGGCATACGGGGCGCCTACAGTTTCGGCGCCCACAGCTTGGTTCGCTGCCCTCAGGCCGTCGATGTGGATCGAGCCATCAGCACCGATGCTGATCGCGTTAACGGTGAGCTGGGTCGTTACCGGCCGTGGGAGGGTTCCAGTAGGCACCGAATACCCGATGCCCGAGGTCTGTAAGCGCTGGCCGGTCCGGCCCCTGAGGCTCAAGACGTCCCCCAGTTTGTAACTCTTGTAGGAAAAGGCCATCTTGAGTTGCGCGAGAACGCCATCCAGGTCTCTTGGCAGGGAGGTCGGCGGAGCGCCATCCGCCGTGCCCCCGATCAGCAGGTAAACGGTCAATTCCACGTCCTGCGGAGCCGCCGCCGGCACGTCCAGCCGTTTGATCGCGTCTTCGATGGCCGCCATGGCTTCCGGGCTGGCTGAGACCGCCAGCGCGTGCATGGCGGCGTTCGGCGTTACGTTCGACGTGAACACTCGAATCAGGTTGCTGATCTGGTTCGGGTCGGCGTACTTCAGCACAAATAGCCTCTGGACCTGCGGCTCTTTGGGTTCTTCCTTCTTCTGATCCTGCGCCGCCAAGGGCAACGCCATCAAGACCACAACCAGCAGTAAGTTCTTCATTTCATTCTCCTATCCAGTAAATAATTACGTTCGGATCGTCCGTCAACAGCTTGATGGTGACCTGTTGGTGGGGCGGGCCTCCTGGCCTGCCTTCTTGTTTTACTTGGGTTAACGCGCGCCGACCGTGCACCACTGGCCTGCGAATCTCAGCCGCCCTCTGTACCGGCGCCGCCGCAGGCCCGTAAACTCGGGCCGTTGCCTCGGGCACGATGGCAGGCCGAAGGGCCTGCCCCACTGGCCGCGGCCGCGGCGTCAGCATCACCGCCAGCGCCACTGCCGCCAGTCCCCCGGCCCAAACCCACCGCCAAACCGGCCTGCGCTTGCGTCCCAATTCTGCCAGCACCCGCGCCCGAACCGCCGCATAATGCGCCGGCGCGATCGGCTCCTGGTGCGCCTCCCGCAATAGCTCAACCCAGTCTTCCTCGTTCATAAACGCCTCCGGAAATACCGCTCCAGAAACTCCCTCATCTTCACCCGCGCCTGGCTGATCTGCGACCGCACGGTTGCCTCGCTCGATCCCATGGCGCGCGCCACTTCCTCCGTCGAAAGCCCCTCCAAATCCCGCAGCACCACGGCCGCGCGCTCGCGTTCGGAGAGCCGCCGCAGGCTCAGCATCAGCGCCCGGCGCCGGTCGCCCGCGTCTGGCGGATCGGACGCCGCCACCGCCTCCGCCTCTTCCACTGAAGCCGTCGGCCTCCGTTTGCGCCCCACGTCGTGACAAACGTTCACCGTCACCCGGTAAAGCCACGCCGGAATGTTGTCCGCGCGCTCCAGTTTCCCCAGATTGCGGTAGAGCTTGAGGAACACCTCCTGCGAAGCGTCCTGAGCGTCCTCCAGGCTGCCCAGCATGTGCAGCGCAGTGGCCAGCACGAGCCGCTGGTATTGCCGCATGAGCTGGTCGAAGGCGGCCAAATCGCCTGCGCGAGCGGCCGCGATGGTCCTTGACGGGTCATCGCTGCTATCCGCGGAACCAACCATCGCAGCCAGCGCCAGGGTTCTCATCCTTCTACAATGAAGAACTGTCGCGGACGCGAAAACGTGCAGACTAATTTGCGCGCCGTTTGATAGCATCACCCTAGCATGTGGCAACAGAACTATACGCCTCTGGGCGGCAGCCTGCCTCTATCGGCGCTGGTCGCGGCTCTCCCTATATTCGTCCTGCTGGTATTGCTGGGCGTGCTCCGCAAGCCGGCCTGGCTGGCGTCGCTGTCCGGGCTGGGCGCCGCCGCGGCGGTGGCGGCGGGAGCTTACGGAATGCCCTGGGGCAAGCTCGGCGCGGCCGCGGCCTATGGCGCGGCGTTCGGCCTGTTTCCTATCGGGTGGGTGGTTTTCGCGGCTATTCTGCTCTACCGCGTCACGGTGGAGAGCGGCAAGTTCGAAGTGCTCAAGGATTCCATCGGCAACTTGACGGACGACCGCCGTCTGCAAGCGCTGCTGATCGCGTTCGCCTTCGGCGCGTTTATCGAGGGCGCCGCCGGATTCGGTACCCCGGTGGCGGTGGCCGCGGCCATGCTGACGGGGCTGGGCTTCGCGCCGTTTGAGGCGGCGGCCATCTGCCTGCTGGCCAACACCGCGCCGGTGGCCTTCGGATCGATCGGCATCCCGATTACCACGCTGGCGCTCACCACCGGCCTTCCCGTGGAACGCTTGAGCGCGCAGATAGGACGCATCTGCGCGCCGGTTTCGCTCATCGTTCCCGCCTATCTGATCGTGGTGCTGGCGGGGTGGAAAGGATTGCGCGGCGTTCTTCCGGCAGCCGCCGTGTGCGGCGCGGCGTTCGCCGCCACCCAGTTCGCCATCTCGAATTTCGTGGGCGTGCAACTTACCGATATTCTGGCATCCATGGCCGCGATGATCGCCCTGGTCGTTCTCATTCGCGCGAGGCGCACGCCGGAGGGACCAAGGCGGACGCCGCGGGCCGCCCACAGCCGGCGCACCGTCGCGCTGGCGTGGGCCCCTTATGCGCTGCTGGTGGTTTTCGTGCTGCTCTGGGGCTACAAGCAAACCCTTCTCAACGGCGCGTCCATCGCGTTCCACTGGCCGCTGCTGCACAATACGATCGAGCGCATGCCGCCCGTGGCGCCCAAGCCGGTGGGCTACGCGGCCGTCTACACGTTCAACTGGCTATCCGCTTCGGGGACCGCGTGTTTCCTGGCGGCGACGCTGGGCGCCATGGTCGCCGGCCTGAAGCCCCGCCAGTTCGCCGGCGTTCTGGGCCGGACCGCCCGGCAATTGGCGCTGGCCGAACTGACTCTGGCGGCCGTGCTCGGCCTGGCCTTTCTAATGAACTACTCCGGCGCCACCGCGACCTTGGGACTGGCCTTCGCCGCCACCGGCCGCATGTTTCCGTTCTTCAGCGCCCTGCTCGGCTGGCTGGGCGTTTTTCTCACGGGCAGCGACACCTCTTCGAACGCCCTGTTCGGGTCGCTGCAGGTGGTGACCGCGGGCAAGCTGGGGATGAATTCGGTGCTGATGGCCGCCGCCAATTCCGCCGGCGGCGTCATGGGCAAAATGATCAGCCTCACCAGCATCGCCGTAGCCGCCGCCGCCACTTCCATGAAGCGCCAGGACGAGGCTCTGCTGTTCCGCTTCACGCTCAAACACAGCGTGATTCTGGCGTCCGTCATCGGGTTGATTGTGCTGTTCTACGCCTATGTAGCCCCGTTTTGGGCAGTGTATCTTTAGGGGTATATCCCCGGTTTACGTTGCGTTAGCCGGACGTTCTTGCGACACTGTACTAGTCCCAAATGTGGGCGGCTCGCGCGGATGAGCCGTACGAGCCATCAAACTTAACTGGAGATTTGGAGAAAAAACGTGCGAAGGTTCTCTTGGTTTACAGTTTCCTTAATTTTAGGCGCCGGCGGCCTGTTTGCGCAGGAGTCACTGCCCAGATTCGGGGTGGGTATCAAGGTTTCCACCCTGGGCGCCGGAATCGAGGCTGCAACGGCGGTCACCCGCAAGTCGAATGTGCGGGTCGGCTTCAACGATTTCTCCTATAGCGACACCTTCAACAAGGACGGCATCGCTTACGGAGGTACCCTGAACCTTCGGTCGTTTCAGGCCAATTACGATCAGTACCTCATCGGAGGGCTGCACATCAGCCCCGGCGTGCTGCTCTATGACGATAACCGCGGCACGGCGTCCGTCACGGCTCTCGCCGGACAATCGTTTACTCTGGGCAGCGCAACGTACTACAGCAATACACTCAACCCGGTAACCGGGAACGGCGCGCTCGGCTTTCAGTACAAGACCGCGCCGGAGCTGCTCATCGGGTTCGGAAACCTGCTGCCCCGGAACAGGCGGAAGCACTTCGCATTCAACTTCGAATTCGGCGCGGCCTACCAGGGATCGCCCGGCGTGACGCTCAATCTGACAGGCAGCGCCTGCACCAGCCCGGGCGTCAATTGCCAGAATGTCGCCACGACTCCCGCGATCCAATCCAACGTGATCGCCCAGCAGAACAAAATCAACGGCGACCTGAAAACCTTCAAATTTTACCCGGTGGTCTCGTTGGGCTTCGGCTACAAGTTCTAAGCGCGGTGTCCAGGAAACAACTACACAGTGGGGCAGGCCATCGTTTTTTGTGGCCTGCCTTCTTCGGTGGGGCAGACCGGGGCGCCCACGCCTGTGCCCCGTGGGCCTCCAGGCCTGCCATGCCGGCTTCCGTGCCGGCATCTCTTGGGTTTTTCGACCCTGCCTTCTTCGGTGGGGCAGACCGGGGCGCCCACGCCTCTTGTGGGCCCGTCTGCCTTCTTCTGGCCTGTTGAGTTAATTCTTGGACACTACGCTAGCTTGCCAGTTCGCCGGCGCCGGCGGATGGTTTGCACTCGTAGACGCGCGGCGTAATGCCGAACTTGCCCTCGTAGGCCTTCGCGATCTTCTCGCGGAACAGCGGCGCGGCGGCGGGCCGCATCATCGACACCGTGCAGCCGCCGAAGCCGCCGCCGGTCATGCGAGCGCCGTAGACGCCTTCGATCCCCAGCGCCGCTTCCGCCAGGAAATCGAGTTCTTCGCAGCTTACCTCGTAATCGTGCTGGAGGCTGCGGTGCGATTCCACCATCAG
>PLGA01000237.1:13414-19135 GCA_003139735.1 Bryobacterales bacterium
ATGCCTTCCACGGCCGCGGCGCACTCCGCCACCCGGTCCCTATAGGCGGACCCGGCCAGCGCATGCTTCACCATGGTGTTGACCGCCACGAACGCCGCGCCGAGAGGCAGGGAAACGAAGCGATGTCCCAGGCTCCGGCAATCGATTTCGACGGCCGAGTGCTCGCGCCCGAAGACGGAGATGTACTGGTCCATGATGCCGCACGGCATCCCCACGTAATTGCGCTCGGCGCGCTGGCATAGGCGGGCCAGATCCAACGGGTCCATGGCGCGGCCGCCCAGGAAAGCCAACGCCGAAGAAACCTCCAGCGCGGCCGAGGAGCTGAGGCCCGAACCGTCTGGCACGGTAGACCGGATCAGCAGGTTGGCCGGCGCAATGGGGAAGCCCGCGCGCACGACTTCCTGCGCCACCCCGATGGGATAATCCGTCCAATGATGCTCGGGACGCAGGCCGGCAATGGCCGCGGCGTCGAACTCGCGGGTTTCCTTGCGGTCCTCCGAGTGGATGCGCAGCTTGCCATCCGCCGAGGGCGCAATGGCCACATCCGTCGCCATGTCCAGCGCCATGGGGAGAACGAATCCAAGGTTGTAATCGGTGTGTTCGCCGATGATGTTGACGCGTCCGGGCGCGCGAAACACGCGGACGCCCTCGGCGGAGCCGTAGAGACTGCGGAAACTGTCTATCATGATGCGATGCCTTCCGTGGCCCGGATCTTCGAGCCGATGAATCCGTAGTAGAGAACAAAAACGTAGCAGAGGCCCGGCACGATGTAGGAAACGTGCAGCCCGATATGGTCCGCCAGCATGCCCTGGATCGGCGGCATCACGGCTCCGCCCACAATCGCCACGTTGATCATGCCCGATCCCTTCGCCGTCAGCGTACCCAGATTGGTCACTGCCAGCGCGAAGATGGTCGGGAACATAATCGATTCGGCCAAGCCCAACAGCACAATGCTTCCAACCGCGACCGCGCCGGTGGTCATCATGGTGGTGATGGTCAGCGCCAGGGCGAACGTCCCAGCCCAGCCCAGAACCTTTCCGCCTGGAACGGTGCGCATAACCACCGTCCCCGCCAAACGTCCTACGATCATTCCGAACCACAACAGAGAAAGATAGGGGGCGGCCGACTTGGGCGTCATATTGCCGATTTCAGGCTGGGTCAGGTAGTTCACGAACAGGGAGGTGATGCAGATCTCCGCGCCCACATAGGCGAACATCGCCACTGCGCCGAGAACCAGGTGGCGGTGCTTCCAGAGGCTGTCGCCCGCCTCCGGGCGCGCGCTCGATAGTTCCATCGGAAGGTTCAGCTTGAGCTGCGAAAGCACCAGCGCCAGAACCAGCAGCACGATGGCCATCGCCAGGTAGGGCGCCTTGACGGCCTGCGCGGCCGTGGTCCTTGCCGTCTCGGACATCGCCGCGGTGATGGCGACGCCCGAAAGGAACAACCAGCCTCCCACGGAGGGCGCCAGCATCTGGCCCACCGAATTGAACGCCTGGGCCAGGTTCAAACGGCTCGATGCCCGCGCCTGCGAGCCGAGCAGCGTGACGAAGGGATTGGCCGCGACTTGCAGCATGGTGACGCCCGCCGCCAGCACGAAGATGGCCGAGAGGAATACGCCGTAAGAAAGGTGTCCGGCGGCGGGATAGAACAGCAGCGCCCCAAATCCCATCACGCCCAAACCGAGCACCATCGCCTTTTGATAACCCAGCTTGGCCATCAACGCGGCCGCCGGCATCGACAGGACCAGGTAGGCCGAGAACCACGCGCTCTGGACCAACGTAGCTTGGCCGTAATTCAGATTAAAAATGGCTTTCAGATGAGGTTGCAAAACGCCGTTCAAGGACGTTGCAAACCCGAACAGGAAGAAGACCGTAGCGGCCACGGCCATGGCGAAACCCGTTTTCTGCTCCGGGCTGGCTTTTTCCATGGACTGTTGCGTCATATACTCTCTTTCATCAACGTGGATGGGAACCGCGAAGGAATCCGCAGTATAGCGCCGTTCGCCGGCGCAAGCCACGCGCGCTAGGCGCCCGATCCCATGGCTTGAAATGGCAGGTAGGCCGCTCCGAACAACCCCGCGTCGCCTCCCAGCAAGGCTTTCTCGATGCGCGTGGGTTTGATGTTCCGGCAAGCGCGATAGTTGAAGGATCGCCGCTCAATCTCGCGGAACATGGCCGGGGCGAACAGATCCCAGGCGGCCAGCGGACCGCCGCTCAACAGGTAGAGGGGGAAGTTAAAAACCTGTATGTACGTCGCCAGTCCAAGCCCTAGCGCCTGCCCCATGCACTCGAAGACTCGCTGGGCCCCCGCGTTGCCCTGCATGGCAAGCTTGTAGACATCCTCCGAGCTGAGGTTGTCGCCGAGACTCAAATGCCGGGCCATGGTGGCGATCGCGGTCGCGGAGGCGTGCTTCTCCAGGCATCCGCTATTGCCGCAGCCGCACGGATTGCCGTTCAAATCCACCGTCATGTGGCCCAATTCGGCCGCCATGCCCAGGTATCCATGCACCACCTTGCCGTCCGAGATAATGCCGCCACCGATGCCCGTGCCGAGGGTCAACAGCACCAGGTCGTTGACGTCCCGCCCCGCGCCCATCCATTTCTCGCCCAGCGCCGCCGCATTGGCGTCGTTCTCCAGAATCACCGTGGCCTTGAGCCGCTCCTCAAAAGCGTCCCGCGCCCTGAAATTGTCGAGCGCCGGCAGGTTGGGCGAGCCGAGGACCAGGCCCTCCTCAATCAGGATGAAGCCGGGCACCGCGATCCCCGTCCCGGCAAGCTGGTCGCCGGTCCGCCGGTCGCGCAGCGTGACGACGGCGTTCACAATCGAATCGACGATGGCATCCCGCCCGCCCGCGGAATTGGTCGAGCCGGAGATCTTGTCGAGAAGACTTCCGTCCTGCCCGATCGCCGCGGCCCGGAAATTCGTGCCGCCAAGGTCAACGCCAATGGAGAATAGAGCCATAGAACAGGAATAATACCAGGAAGCGCGGTCTCAAAGTGAACTTTCGGCGTGGGCCTGGCGGTCACTTTTAGAATTA
This sequence comes from Bryobacterales bacterium, assembly GCA_003139735.1. Lineage (GTDB taxonomy): Bacteria > Acidobacteriota > Terriglobia > Bryobacterales > Bryobacteraceae > BOG-224. The sequence continues at coordinate 16,452 of PLGA01000237.1, forward strand.
TTTGGCATAAAGCCGTCAACATTACTTGGCATACTCTTCGGGTATGGACCAACTGGCGGGATTCACGGAAGAGGCCCGAAAACTGGCGCTGGATCGGTTCCGTTTGCTCCAGCCTCACCTTGAGCAGAATCAGTCGTTGCAGTCCGTAGCGCGAGCTGCCGGCATACCGTATCGAACCGCGCATCGATGGGTGGCGCAGTATCGGCTGTTCGGTATGGCGGCGCTAACCCGGAAGAAGCGGGAGGATCGTGGCGGGCGCCGCGCTGTGTCGGCGAAGCTCAAAGAGGTCATCGAAGGCCTAGCCCTGCAAAAGCCGCCTCTGCCAATCGCAGCCTTGTACCGGCAGGTTAAGCGGTTTTCGCAAGACCTTGGGGAGGAGATTCCGAGCTATGGAACTGTCTTCAACATCGTTCGCGGCCTGCCAGCGGATCTTGTCACCCTCGCTCATGACGGCACGAAGGCTTACAGCGAAACGTTCGAATTGGTTCATCGGCGAGAGGCTGATGGGCCTAATGCCATCTGGCAGGCCGACCACACGCCGCTCGATATTCTGCTGGTCCGCCCGGACGGCAACGCCGCCAAACCGTGGCTCACGGTTGTTCTCGACGACTACAGCCGCGCCGTGGCGGGGTATTTCCTTTCCTTCGAAGGTCCGTCGGTCCTGCATACGTCGCTGGTGCTGCGCCAGGCGATCTGGCGGCCGACGCTGTTTGGGTCCCAACTTCCGAGTACGCGACCAACCAACCGAACACCGGAATCATCCTTGACTTGGCAATCCCCTCGATGGAGCCTGTGCCAGGATCGCCGACTCGCTGATGGTCCACGTGACACCCGACCTGTCCGCGGGCCGCCGATCCCTTGTTACGTTGCCCGCCGCACGCGCGCATCGACCCGTGGACTGCCGCGAGTGCCACGAGACCGGTTACTAGGCAGCCCCGTGCCCGGCGGGTTTAGGCGCGATATTCTGATTGACGCGAAACAGATTACCCGGGTCGTAATTAGTCTTGATCGTCTGCAGCCTGGCATAGTTGGCGCCGTATGTCGCCTCCACGCGCGCCGCGCCCTCTTCCATCATGAAGTTCACATATGCTCCAGGCGCCGAAAAGGGATGCACTGCGTCCCAGTAGTCCCTGGCCCAATTCGTGATCTTGTCCTTGTTGGCCGGGTCCGGATCGACGCCGACAATCACCTCGGCCCACTTCGTCTGCCGGTAGCTGAAGGCCGTATCGCCGCTCCCCACCCGGTGCACCGCTCCGTTGATCGGGTAGAGATGCATCGTCGAGAACATGGAAGGCAGGTTGGAACCGTGTTTGACGTGCAACGCGATGGATTCGTCCGTGAGATGGTCAACAAAGTCGGCCTTCCAGTACCACTGCAGTCCTGGAGGATATAAGCCGTCGAACAAGCTCTGCAACGCCGGGAAGGGAACCGGACCAACCCCTGCCAGCAGCGGCGTAGCCCAACTTTCTGCCGGCTTAAGCGATTCCGCAGTCCGCTCCGGGCTGGCTGTAGAGCACCAAACGACTCCGCAAACGGTTCGCATGTGCAGCGACGCAGGAAACATGTCGACCGGCGGCACAACCAGAAACGCAAAGAACCCACTGATATCTTCCGGGGCAGTGGTGATGAACCGCTCGTACGCCTTCATGACAGCAGACGCGTCTTCCACCGCATAGAAAATCGGCCCCGCCATCACCGTGCTCACCGGGTGCAGGCGGAAGGTGAACGAAGTCACGATGCCAAAATTGCCGCCGCCGCCGCGGACCGCCCAAAACAGGTCCTGGTTCTGCCGGTCATTGGCTGTAATATAGCTCCCGTCCGCGAGCACCATATCCACCGACAGCAGATTGTCGATGCTCAAACCAAATTTCCGGGAGAGGTGGCCGATCCCGCCACCCACGGTCAAGCCTCCCACGCCAGTAGTCGAAAGAATGCCGCTGGCGGCCGCCAGTCCGAAGGGATGCGTCGCGTGGTCCACGTCGCCCCACACGCATCCGCCCGCCACCTGGGCCGTTCTGGCGGCGGGGTCCACCCGCACGCCCCGCATTCGTGACAGGTCGATCACGAGGCCGCCGTTGCAACTCCCTAGGCCCGGACCACTATGCCCCCCGCCACGCACCGCCAGCAGGATGCCGTTCGAGCGCGCGTGGTTTACGCATGCCATCACGTCGGCGACGTCGACGCACCGCGCGATCGCGGCCGGCTTCTTGTCGATCATCGCGTTATACAGTTTTCGGGCGTCGTCATAATTGCCGTCGCCCGGTAGAATCAGCTCACCGCGCAGGTGAGGCTTCAAATCGCTGTAGTCCGCCGTCATCTTCCCCTCGTTACGAAAGTGCGCCCGCCACCGGATGGGGTCGTCCCTACCATCCACTGAAACGAGTGTGTGATCGAACCCAGGATTGCGTTTCGACCTCCCAGGTTGGAGCCAGTATAACACCGGCTTCACCCATCAGAACGAGAGGAACATATCCCGACGGCCGTGGTTGTTTACGAATCACGGCACATCCCGAAGTTGGCCCAAAACCCAGCGAATCGTTCCGCCGTCTCGCGCCGCTTCGGTAGAGACTCCTCGCGTTTGACTGTATTGCGCAAACGATCATTTCTGCAATGAAGTGCGCCCCCGGTGTTTATGCGGTTTGCGGCATTGCAAAAAGGTATTTGTCAAGCCTCGTTTAAAATGT
>PLGA01000426.1 GCA_003139735.1 Bryobacterales bacterium
TTCTGGATGACGTTGTCCCAGGTATAGCCGGCGTTGTTCACGATGATGTCGAGCGACCCGAAGCGCTCGATGGCGGCATCCACCATGCGCTGCGGGAATGCCGGATCTGTGATATCGCCCGGAAAGGACGCGGCGGTCCCGCCGGCGATACGAATCAAGGTTTCGGTTTCGTAAGCGGGACCGGCGTCCAGATCGTTCACCATGACCGAAGCGCCGTATTCCGCGAGCGTCGTCGCGATGGCGNNAAGGCGATGGTCTGCCCCACAGGGCAGCATAGCGCAACCGCGAAGTGCGCCGGACGGACGCCGGTTGCCGCCGGGCGGTGCGTCCGACTCAGCGCTTATTCCACGCGCAGCATGGCCGCCGGATCGATACGAACGGCGCGCATCACTGACGGCAACGTGGCCAAGAGGGTTGTTCCGAGAATGATCAAGGACGGCAGCGCCAGTATGGTGAAGTCCGTGAGTTTCACCTGATAGGTCAGCGATTCGATATACCGTTCGGCTGCCATTCCGATCCCGAAACCCGCAGCCGCGCCGCAGCAGACCGTCGCGAATGCTCCCACGGCTACCCGGCGCACTATTTCGCCAAGCGGCGCGCCCATCGCAATGCGGATAGCGATCTCCCGCCTCCGCNNGCACCACGGAATAATCGAGCACGCCATAGAGTCCGACTCCTGCCAACAACGTCGCCAGGCCAGCGAAGAACGAGGCCAGCACGGCCACCAGCCGCTCTCGGACCGTATCGGCTTGGTTCAACTCTACCTGGGTGCGCATGTCTTGGACCCGGAACCCGGGCCGCGCCTGCGCCACTTCCTTACGGAGGGTCGATGCGAGGGCCAACGGATTCGAACTGGCGGTACGAACGACGAAAGTACCTCTACCGACGGGCTGAGACGCGCCCGTGGCGTCGATGGAGGGAAACGGGATGTAGGCGGTGGGCCGGATCGACAGGCGCATCTCTTCCCGCGAACGGGCGTCGTGGATAAATCCCACGATTTGGAAGTGCGAGCGCCCGCCTGCGGGTTCCACGCGGTCGAACCATTTTGCGACTGGATCCTCGCCGGCAAAGTACTGCTTGGCGAATGCCTGGTTGACGATCGCCGCACCGGGGTTGGCGTCGGTCGCGCGAAAATCTCGGCCGCCAAGAAGCGGGATTCGCATCAGGTCCGCCCAACCCGGCGAAATCGCGACGAAATCGGAGGAAACATCGCCGGGGAGCGCGCCACCGATGGAGATCTTGCCGGCCGCGCTCTCCCCGCTCATCAGCGGCCAGCCGATCAGCGCCACCTTCTCGATGCCGGGCGCCGCGCGTAAACGCTCCGCAACTTGTTCCCACAAGCCGGGAGGTTGAGGGATGTTTGTGACCGTTTCGACATTCAATACGCGCTCGGCAGAGAATCCGGTGGGCTGGTTCGACAGACGTTCGAAGGTTGCCACGAACATGCCGGAGGCCAATTGAACCACGAAACAGAAGGCCACTTGTATGGCAATTAGCGATTGCATCAGGCGCCCACGCGAATGCGCATCTTCACCGCCCCGCAAGGCGCTCACGGGCTTGACCGCCGATGCGCGAAGGGCCGGCGTGAGCCCGAAGAGGAACATGACGGCGCAGGCCAATGCGAAGGCGAATCCCAGCACGCGCCAATCTGCCGGAAGAATCAGCCGCGCCTGGTAAGCCGGCGGGTTGATCATTCCCACGATGACGGGAGCCGACCACCATGCGAAGATCCAGCCTATCGCGGTGGCCAGGAACGCAAGCCAGGCGCTCTCGACCAGGATCAATTGCACCAGCCGCCAGCGCCCGGCGCCGATCGCGACGCGGAGCGCCATTTCGCGCGCCCGCGACGCAGCCTGCGCCACCATCAGGTTGGCCACGTTGGCGCAAGCAATCAGGAGCACCAGAGCCACTAACAGCGCAAGAACCACAAGCGCCTGGCGATATTGCCGCTGCATGTTCGAGCGGCCGGCGGAGGCGGGTTCGAGCGACAGTCTTTCCTGGAAGAATCGTTCGCGATCCCGTTGGGACTGCGCCGGAAAGCCTTTGGCCCTCTCCTCTTGGATAGCGCGAAAGGTGGAGCGCAGCTTCTCCTGAACGGGTCCTGGCATAACGCCTGGCTTCAGTTGCAGCAGCGTTCGCAGCCAGAAATTGTTAAGACTGGCAAGGGTTCGGGGATTCTTCATCGCCATGGGGACGAAGATATCGGTCACCGAGCCGGTTTCCGTACCGGTGAAGCCTTCCCCGGCCACTCCGACGATTTCGAAAGCATCGTTGCCGATCCGAAACCGCTGGCCCACAGCTTGCGGATTTCGCCCGAAACGGCGAGTCCAATAATCGTAGGACAGGACTGCGTAAGGATGTGCGCCGGGAGCGAGATCGTCATTCTCGACGAGCAGTCGCCCTACCGCGGGCCGCAGCCCAAAAGTCCCAAACATCCAACCAGAAACATACTGCAGATCGACTCTCTCGATCTCCTGGTCCGATCCGTAGGTCAGATCCACAGGTCCGTTGTACATCGAGATCGCGATCGATTCGGCTTGGTCCTTCACGTCCAGCCCCATCCTGCGGAACATCGGGTAGGAGCAACTATCGTATGTGGTGACGCTGCCATCCGCGGCCGGCGGCCCTTGAAAGGCGACCGAGTAGAGCCGCCCGGCGCCGGACACCGGCAGCGGGCGGAGCAGCAGAGCATCAATCAAACGGAACGCCGAGGTGCACGCGCCGATGGCGAGGGCTAACGACATTATGGCCGCTGCTGAAGCGACCTTTTTCTTCATGATCTGCCGCCAGCCGAAGACGGCGTCGGCGCGCAGGGAACCGAGCCACGAGAGAAGGCGGATGTCGCGGCTCTCCTCGCGCAGATACAATGGCGAGCCGAAGGATCTGCGGACCTCAGTTAATTCCCGGCCCTGCGCAACGGCTTCTTCAATATGCGACTTCAATTCTTCATCGATCTCGCGGTTGACGCTCTCTTCCCGAAACACATTTGCAATGCGCGACCAAAACGACATATCAGGCCATCCTTAGAACGTGATTCACGGCCGCGGTTACGGCCTGCCACCGAGACTCTTCCGCGGCAAGCTGTTTCCGGCCCACGGCCGTCATTTCATATCACTGGTGTCCGGTTAGAAG
>PLGA01000180.1:0-5345 GCA_003139735.1 Bryobacterales bacterium
CGGTAGAAGCGCTCGAAGATGTGGGGCGCGGCTTCCGGAGGGATGCCCGGGCCGGTATCGGAGATTCGGATTCGCACCTCCGAAGATTCCATTTCCAGCGTCGCTACGATTTTTCCGCCGGGCGGCGTGTAGCGGATGGCGTTATCGAGCAGGTTCATCACCAGGCGCCGGAGCAGCTCCTCGTCGCCGCGGAACGGGGCATCGGCGGCGCACCGGCACTCCAGCTCGATGCGGCGGGCGCCGGCCATGGCCTGCGCGGAGCGGCAGCACTCGGCCAGCAAATCGTTGAGATAAAAATCCTGCAATTGCAGCCTCGCATGGCCGCTATCGGCGCGCGCCAGGTTGAGCAAATCGTCCACCAGGCGGGAGAGGCGGCGGGATTCGTCCAGGACGATGGCTAGCGACTCCCGGTAGGAGGCGGCGCTGCGGTCCCGCGCCAGAGCCACGTCGGCTTCGCCGCGAATCACCGAGAGCGGCGTGCGGAGCTCGTGCGAGGCGTCGGCCACNNTGTCTCGAAAGACTGGTCAAGGCGGGCCAGCAGCTCGTTGAAGGAAGCGGAAAGCACGGTGAGCTCGCTGGCGGCGGCGCCGATTTCGAGACGGCGGTGGAGGCTGGCGCCGCCGATCTCGCGCGCCTGGCTGGCCATCCAGTTGAGGGGCGCAAGGCCGCGGGTCGTCAGCCAGTAGCCGCCCAGGCCCGCGATCCCCAGCAACAGCGGCAGCGCGATGAAAATGACGCGGCGCACCACCCGCAATTCGGCCAAGATGGGGTCGAGCGGCGCCAGCGCGATCACCAGGACTTCGCGCCCGCCGGCCGCGACCGGAACCCTGCGCACCATGGCGCGAGCGCCCGACGGACCGTACCGCGGCAACTCCTCTACCTGCCCGGCGTCCGGCGGGTGGGAGACCAGTCCGGCGATGGAGCCGGTTTCGCGCAGCCGCGACGGGTCGCTGGCCGCGAGCAGAACGCCATCCGCAACCACCGCCACCAGGGTGTCGCGGACGCGCATTCCGGAGGCCGTTTCGGCGGCCGCCGTGGGCACGTCTCCCTTGGCCTCCTCCAGTTCATCCGCGAACATGCCCGCCGCGGTTTCGATTTCCGAGCGCAAGGATGCGTCCAGGCGGTCGCGCAAGGCGCTCGACAACATGCCGTAGAGGAAGACGCCGAAGAGGACGAACAGCAGCGAGAAAAGCGCCAGATACCACGCCGTGAGCCGCAGCCGCAGGCTGTTATTCATCGCCCGGCTCCGGCTCGGCGCTGAGAATGTACCCTTCGCCGCGCCGCGTGTGAATCAGCCGCCGGCCCGCGCCCGCGTCGAGCTTGGCGCGCAGCCGTTTGACGTACACATCAATGATGTTGGAGAAGGCGTCGAAGCTCTCGTTCCAGACATGCTGGGCGATCCGCTCACGTCCCACCACGCACCCCTGGTGCAGGACCAGAAACTCGAGCAGGGCGTATTCCTTGGCGGTGAGGGCGATGGGTTTTCCGCCGCGCGCGACAGCATGGCTGGCGGTATCGAGCGTGAGGTCGTCCACGCGAATCGACGCCGGCCGCACTTCGCTTGGGCGCCGCAAAAGGGCCCGCATGCGCGCCAGCAGCTCCTTGAAATCGAACGGCTTGATCAGGTAGTCGTCGGCCCCGGAGTCCAGGCCCGCCACGCGGTCGTCCACCGCGTCGCGCGCGGTGAGCATCAGGATGGGCGCGCGGAATCCGGCCGCGCGCAATTCCCGGCACACCGCGTGCCCATCCTTCACCGGCAGCATGACATCGAGGATCACGAGGTCGTATTCGTTGACCGCGCCCAGGTAAACAGCCTGCTCGCCATCGCGCGCAAGATCGACTGCATAAGCCTGTTCGCGCAGTCCCTTGGCGATGAAGGCGGCGACGCGGGATTCATCCTCGACGAGCAGAATGCGCACGCTGTTTTTATTGTGCGGGATAGCCGGGATCACGCGCCGTAAAACTTCCAGCTCGGCTGGTAGTCCCTGGTCACCTTTTGCCCGCTCAGCGCCAGCCGCACCATTTCAATCGGCATGTTGCACTCCTGGTAGATGCCATCGTGAAAGGCCCGGTTGGTCATCTTCCCGGAATTTACCAATTCCTTGTGCAGGGCGTAAAGCTGGAGGGCTCCCAACATATAGGCGCACTGGTAGATCGGCTCGTAAGAGCCATTGAACGACCGCCGCACTTCGCCCTCCGCGTTGGCCCGTTCGAACCCGACGCGGTCGATGAGAAAGGCCACGCACTCCCTGGCGGTCATTTTCTTCAGGTGGAAGCTCAGCGAGAAGATGATGCGCGCACACCGGTGCATGCGCCAGAACAGGGCGCCGACGCGCTGCTCGGGGCTGTGCGTGAATCCCAGGTCCCACATCAGCATCTCCCAGTAAAACGCGCCGCCTTCGGTCCAGAACGGCGTAGAGAAAATGCTGCGATACGCGCGGTAGCGTTGCGTCATGTACGACTGCATGTGGTGGCCGGGGACCAGCTCATGAAATACGGTTGCCCGCGCGAAGAACATGTTGTTTCCGCGCATGCTCTCGAGCTTCTCGGCGGTTGTCATGCTGCTGGCCGGCGACGCCACCTGAATGACCGCTCCGCCCAGAAAGAAGGGGTTCACGAGCTGCGCCTGCGGCGTGATGGCTTCTTCCCAATAATCTTCCTTGACGAGCGCGGGAATGGTCACCAGCTCGCGCTTCTCGATGAAGTCGATGGCTTCGCGGGCAAGATCGCGCACCAGGTAAATCATCTGGCCCGGCTCCACGGTCTTGTTCTTCACCTCTTCGAGCGCCTTCTTCCAGTCGCTGCCGAAGCCCATCTCGCCCGAAGCCCGCAGCATTTCCTTGTCGCACCAGGCGAATTCCTTATTGGCCAGCGCGATCAGTTCCTCCGGCGTGTAGGCGATCATGGCCGCCCGCAGGGCCTCCACCAGCGCATCGTTGCCGGCCGGGCCCACGCCCGAGAGTTCCTCCTCCGTTCCCATAGGCGCCGTGGTCCGCGCCGCGCCGCCGCCAGCGCCGCGTCCACCGCCGGTCCCGCCGCCGCCTGCACCGCGTCCGCCGCCGCCGGCCCCGGTATCGCCGCCCGCGCCGCGTCCGCCGCCGCGCCCGCCGGCTCCGCCTCCGGTATCCAACTCGCCGGGCATTCCGGACGCCGCATGAAGGAACTGCGCATGGCCGGCCATAGCGTCATCGGCCTTCTTGTATTCGCCGTCCACCCACCAACTGAACTTGGGGTCGTAAAGCTGGTAGTAGTTATACCAGGCGGTCAGACTGTTGCGCAGTTGGCTCAGGCGAATGGCCGCGCGGTTCAATGCCGCTGGGGCCGCTTTCGGGTCGGCGGCGCGCGCAGCCGCGATATCCGCGGTCATCTTGGCCAGCGCCACGGCCGCCTTCTGCGCATCCAGAGTCTCCATCCTCCTGCGCGCTTCCTCAAAGCCAATCACCACTTGCTGGAAAGGGACCAGGGCCTGGACTTCCGCATCCGCCGCCGCGTCGCGCTCCAGTTGCCGCTGTTCGTGCAGCAACCGCTCGCGCAGGAGCAGGTAATCCACCTTGCCGGCCTGGCTCAATGAGTCGAACCGCATGCCGTCCAACAGGCGCAACTGCTCCTTGTAGAAATCTTCCAACTTCTGCTGCCGGACGGGCGAACCCGGCAGCGCATAGACCCGATTCAGATCCCGCAGATCCACCGAGTAGCGTTCGATGGCCGGGCGCAATTCGCTGGTCCCGGTATCGAGCGGCGACCCATCCGCCGCCCGCGTGCAATTGCAGTCTTCGGCTTTCGCTACGGTCTGCGGCCCGCCGGCAGCGGAGCGTTGCGCGCCCGCCGGCTGCTCGGTCTCCGCCAGGACGCCGGCTCCCAGAAGCGCCGACCCCGCATTTCTGAGCAGCGCCCGCCGATTCGGCTGATTCATGGTCTATTCCTCCCAAGCGACCAGGATAGTCGAATAGACGCTCCCTTGCCACTACTGTGGTGTTTTCTGAAGTGTCTTAACCGTTTGCCAAGTCAAGGAAGAAGAAGGCAGGCCAGGAGGCCCGCTCCACCCGTCACGGCAGGCTGGACGTCATGAACTTGGAGATGTCCTGCTTGGCCTTCTCAAGCGACTGCAAGTGAGTGTAGATCATGTGGCCGGCTTCGTAATACCCGAATGAGAGGTGGCTGCGCAGGGTGGGGTCGAGCAGCATGTGGTCCAGGGTATACTCGGCCGCGAAGAAGGGCGTCGCCATATCGTAGTAGCCGCAGGCCACGAACACTTTGAGCGAGGGGTTCTGCGTCATGGCGGAACGCAGGGTCTCCGCCACGTTGACGTAGCGGTTTTGGAATTCCCGATAGTTCCACGGGTTCACGCGGCCGGTCAGGATTTCATACGGGATATCGTCTTCGAACTTCAGCTCGCTGCGCACGTATTGGTTGAACGCGGAGGTGAAAGGGCCCTGCACGCTGGAGTAGCTGGGGTCGTATTCGGGGGCTGCCCCGGCGGCGTCGAGATCGGAGCCGACCACGCTGCCGTCGTAGCGGCCTACGGTACGCCGCTCGTCGCGCAACAACTCCTTGGCGAAGCGTTGCATGGAGACCCGCAGGTTGCATTCCTCGACGAACTTGGGCGAGAGGCCGGTCAGGCGCGCCACGTTCTTGACCACGGCGGCGCGCTCCTCGGCGGTGAGAGTGTCGCCCTTGAAGAGCGCGGAGAGGTAAGGTCCGCCGGCGTACTTGCGGGCCTCATCCGCCACCTTCTCGATCGGCTCGGCTTGCAGGTCCTTGGCCAGCTTCTTGTGGTACCACGCGGTGGCGGCATAGGTGGGGAGGAACGTGATGTAGGCCAAGTCGTTGCCGGCATCGAAGCTGATGGCTCCGAAATTCAGCACGGAGGATACCAGCACGATGCCGTTCAAGTTCATCCCGAGCGTCTGCTGCAGGTAGCCGGAGAGGCCGGCGGCGCGCGTGGTGCCGTAGCTTTCGCCGGCCAGGAATTTCGGCGAATCCCAACGCGTATGGCGGCTGGTGTAGAGGCGGATGAACTCGCCCATCGACTGGAGATCTCCCGTGAAGCCGTGGAAGTCGGCCGCGGTGGATTCGGGAACGGCGCGGCTGTAGCCCGTGCTGACCGGATCGATAAACACGAGGTCCGTGAGGTCGAGGATGGAATACTCGTTGTCCACCAGCTTGGAAGGCGGGGGCAGGGCATTCCCGTTGGGGTCCATGGCGACCCGCTTGGGGCCGAGCATGCCCATCTCCAACCATACGGCGGACGATCCCGGCCCTCCGTTGAAGGCGAAGGTGATGGGGCGGTGAGCGATGTCGGAAACGTCGTCTTTGGTGTAGGCCACGTAGAACATGCTGGCGGT
>PLGA01000180.1:5387-5829 GCA_003139735.1 Bryobacterales bacterium
CTTGAGAGTAAGATGGCAGCGCCAGCGCCGCCAGTAACGGGAAAATGGCGAAACAAACCTTCATGGGCCTATTCTAAGTCACATGTGGAGCGCCCTGATATCATGGCTTAGATATGGACGAAGTGAATATTGGCATTATCGGCCTGGGCAACGTGGGCACGGGAACGATTACGATACTGGCCGAAAACGCCGATCAGATCGCGCTCAAGCTCGGATTCCGGCTTAAGCTGGTGGCGGCTTGCAGCCTGGATGTGCACGAGCGGACGTTGCCGCCGGCGCTGGGCAACGTCATGAAGACCACGAAGTGGCGGGAGGTGGTGACGCATCCGGACGTGCAGATTGTCGTCGAAGTGGTGGGCGGAACCACCGTGGCGGCGGAGATTTTCGACGAAGCGATTCGCAACCACAAGTCCATGGTGACGGCGAACAAGGAATTGATGGC
>PLGA01000180.1:5853-6032 GCA_003139735.1 Bryobacterales bacterium
GGCACCTGCAACTACATCCTCACGGAGATGGAAAAGCGCGGGGTGGATCTGGCGACGGTGCTCCAGGAGGCGCAGCGCCTGGGGTATGCGGAGGCCGATCCGAGCTACGATATCGACGGCTTCGACGCGCGCTCCAAACTGGTGCTGCTGGCGGCGCTGGCGTTCGGCGAAAAGATCAC
>PLGA01000180.1:6087-13138 GCA_003139735.1 Bryobacterales bacterium
CTTTCGGTGCGGCCGGCGCTGATACCCGTTTCGACCATCCTGGCCGGAGTGCAAGGCCCGTACAACGCGGTGTGGGTTAAGGGCAAGTATGGCGAGGACACGTTCTACTACGGATGGGGCGCCGGCTCGCTGCCCACCGGGGTGGCCGTGGTGAGCGACCTGATGCGGGTAGCGCGGGAGATCCGCAGCGGGAGTCCCGAGCGCGTTTCCCCGTTCGCGCACGAACGGCTGGGCGACAACAAGCCGCTTTCCATCACCCGGAAGAGAAGCTCGTACTATCTGCGTTTCCGCGTGAACGACCGGCCGGGCATCATCGCCAAGCTGGCGGGCATCCTGGCGGCCAAAAACATTTCGCTGGAGGCGGTGTTGCAAGAACCGGGCGAGAACCCGCACGACCTGCCATTTGTGATGACCGTGGAGCCGACCTCGGAGCAGTCCATCCGGGAGGCGATCGGGGAGATGGCGTCGCTCGACTTCATGACGGAAGCGCCGCTGGCGATGCCCATTGAAGTGGGATTATGAGTTGCGGGAAAAGACTTATGGGCCGCGGATGAACGCCGATGAACACGGATAAGACTAGCCGCTAAGTTAATATAGTTATTTAAGGCCATGCCGCGATCCAATCCATTTCTGGCGTCCCTGCCGAACCTCGATGTTACGGCGGTGGTGGATATTCTGGTGGTGGCATTTCTGGTGTACGAGGCTTTGATGGTGGTTCGCGGGACGCGCGCGGGGCATATCCTTCTGGGCATCCTATTCATGGTTCTGTTCTATGTGGCGGCGGTGTGGGCGGGACTCGAAGCGCTGCGGTCGGTGCTCTCCTTCATTGTTCCGTACCTGGGGCTGGCGATTATCGTTCTATTTCAGTCTGAGATCCGGCGCACGCTGGCGCGACTCGGGCGCAAGCGTTGGTTCGGGCTGGGCTCGGACTACCGCCCGCTGGCATCGGTGGATGAAATCACGATGGCGGTGGAGGAACTGGCGTCGCACAAGACCGGCGCGCTGATCGTATTGGAGCGCGATATCGGGCTGCGGACGTTCGTCGAGAGCGGCGTGCGGCTGGATGCGCGCATTTCGCGGGACCTGCTGCTCTCGATCTTTCAGGTGGGCCTGCCTCTGCACGACGGGGCGGTGATTGTACAGAACGACCGCATTGCCGCGGCGGCGTGCTTCCTGCCGCTGACGACCAATCCGGTATTCCGAAACGAGCTGGGCACCCGGCATCGCGCCGCCGTGGGGATCACGGAAGAGACCGACTGCCTCTCGGTGGTGGTTTCCGAAGAGACCGGCCGCATCTCGCTGGCCGCCGGCGGCGATCTGAAGCAGGGGCTTTCCATCGCGGAATTGGAGCGGCAAATCAACCTGCATTTCGGGGTGCGGAAGACCTCGGGGGCGCGCGCGGAGGAGTTCCCGGCCGACTTGGCGCTTGAAGCGCCCGCGGATGCGGTCCACGCGGAACGCGGCTCCGGGGAGGACGGCCGGCCATGATGCGGGCGCTGAAGTGGATGGGCGGCTTGGTGGTGGGGAACTTCGGCTGGAAGCTGCTATCGCTGGCCATCGCGTTCACCATCTGGGCGCTGGTGGCGACCGAACCCGAGCTCAACACAGTTACGCCGGTGCAACTGGAATACCGCAACATCCCCGACGATTTGGAGATCAGCTCCGAACCGGTGAGCACGGTCCGGCTGGAGTTGCGGGGGCCTTCCGGAGCGTTGAGGGACATGGGCGTGAACGGCGTGGCGCGTCCCAGCATCGTGCTGGATATGAGCGGCGTGCAGTCGGGCCAGCGCACCTTCCCGATCGGCGATGGCGCGGTCAAGCTGGCGCGCGGCGTGCATCTGGTGCGAGCCGTTCCCTCGGAAGTGCGCTTCGAATTCGAGCGCAGCGCCATACGCAACGTGCCCGTGTCGGTCCGTTTCACGGGGCAGGGCGAGAACGGGTACGTAGTGGCCCGCTACGACGTGTCGCCCAAGATGGCGCAGATTGTGGGACCGGCCAGCCATGTGAGCCGCATCGGCGCCGCGACGACCGATCCGGTGGACGTCTCCAAGGCGGTGGGTAGGTCGGAGTTCCACGTGAACGCGTTCGTGAACGACGATTTCGTGCGCTTCCGTTCTTCCTCGGTGGTGACGGTCACGGTCACGATGAGGAAGAATTGAGCACTGCAGCCAAACGACCGGAGGAGCAACGAGTGGCAAAGCAGCTTTTCGGCACGGACGGAATTCGCGGCGTGGCGGGCGAGTATCCGCTGGACGCCCAGACGATTCACGCGTTCGGCGCGGCGTTGGCGGAGGACGCAGCGGGCGCGGCCGGGCGCCCGGAAATTCTGATAGGCGCCGATACGCGCGAATCGGGCCGGTGGATTGCGGAGATGGCGGCGGGCGGATTGGTCCGTGGCGGCGCGAAGGTTTGCTACGCGGGCATCGTCACCACTCCGGGGGTCGCTTACCTCACGCGCACGGGACCGTTTGTGGCGGGAGTCATGATTTCCGCGTCGCACAATCCGTACCTGGATAACGGCATCAAGGTGTTCGGCCATAGCGGGTTCAAGCTGCCGGATTCGGAGGAACATGCCATTGAGCGCCGGACCCTGGGTCTTCGCGCGGAAGGGACCGCGCCGCGGCCGGTGAGCCTGGACGAAGACGCGAGCCTGGACGGCGCCTACCTGGAGTTTCTGGCATCGACGGTTTCGGTGCGCTTCGATGGCATGAAGGTTGCGATGGATTGCGGCAACGGCTCCGCGTACCTGCTGGCGCCGGCCCTGTTCCGGCGGCTCGGCGCGGAGGTAACGGCCATTGGCGCCGAGCCGGACGGCCGCAATATCAACCTGGGCTGCGGAGCGCTGCATGTGGAGAGTCTGCGCGAGGCCGTGGTGCGAGACGGCGCCGATTTCGGCGTGGCGTTCGACGGCGACGCCGACCGCGCCATTTTCATCTCCCGCTCCGGAAAGGTGGTGGACGGCGACGGCGTGCTGCTGGTGTGCGCGCGGGCGCTGAAAGCCGCGGGCAAGCTGCGCGAGAATGTGGTGGTATCGACCGTGATGTCGAATCTCGGTCTGGAGCAGGCCCTGGAGCGCGCGGGCATCCGCATGGTTCGCACGCCGGTCGGCGACAAGTACGTGCTCGAAGAGATGGTGCGGATCGGGGCCGCGCTGGGCGGAGAGCAGTCCGGGCACGTGATCTTCCGCGATTACGCCACCACCGGCGACGGCATCCTGACGGCGCTGCGGCTGTTCGAAATCTCCCGCCAGGCCGGCGCGGGGCTGGACGAGCTGACGGAGGACCTGCGGGTATTTCCGCAGAGACTGGTGAACGTTCGGGTGCGTGAGCGCAAGGACCTGGCCGAGACGCCCTCGGTAGCCGAGGAGATCCGGCGCGCGGAGGAGTCATTCGGCGGCTCCGGCCGGGTGCTGGTGCGATTCTCGGGCACTGAGCCGCTGGCGCGGGTCATGGTGGAAGGGCGAGACGCGGAGCAGGTGGAGCGCTTCAGCGAAAGCATTGCGGAGGCGATCAGGAAAGAGATGGGGTAGGCGACTGTGGCAGGCCGCCTTGCGTGCCCCACGGANNCGGCGTGGCAGGCTGAAAGCCCAATGCCACGGGTACCTGGCCCACTCCACTACGGCGATAGGGCGCATGAAACTACCCGCTGGGCGAGGTCTCGCGTGGAGCATGTCTGCTGGCTGGGGTGGGTCCAGGACATCAATTTAGCCACGTCGTCAGGCTGCGGCGAAAGATTAGTTATGAGGGCGTTTAGGACGCGAAGGGCAACCTGGACCTGCTCGGTCCGCAGCTTCGCACGAACGAGGTACGAGGACGGAGGTTGACGAACCGGCGGAGGCTGGACGGGGGGCTTGACAGGAGCTACGGGGGTGGCGCGATGCGGGCGAACCCCGGCAGGAGGGATAACCCGCATATGGCTCCAGTCGTACGGCAATTCCTTGCCGCAATCCAGACAGACGATATAAGTCGGGGGGAGCGCGGCAGCGGCGCCCCGGCCGGGCGTAACGGGAAATGTGGTCCGCCGGTGATGGCAGACGAGCACCGCATTGAGAACCGCCTGAAACATTAGGTTGGCCTCGCCTGCGGAATCTATCGGCTGAAAAGCGGAAGCACTATACGAATGCCAGGATTCTTTCGATGACCTGCATATTTTTCAGGGCTTCCTCAAGGGGGACGGGAACCTGCCCATCCTCCTGAATGGCTCTCNNGGCGTCGCCCTGCGTGGCGTAGTGGTCGCAGGCGGGGAACTCGACGGTTTCCACGCCGCCCGAGCCATCGTCGATGCGGAGGAAGCTTGGCCGGTCCGGCGGGGTGTTGAACGGCATCTCCAATTCCATGCGGGCCTTAGTTCCGAAGAACTGCATGGTCTGATAAGGCGCAAGCTGGGTGCCGCAAGTGAAGATGGATTGGCCGGAGGGGAACTCGAGCACCGCGGAAGCCAGCCGGTCGATGCGCGTGGCGGGATCGCGTTCCACGGCGGCGGACACGTTCACCGGCTCTTCTCCGAACATCNNAGCGCGAGAGGAAGATGGGATAACAGCCAATGTCCATGACGCCGCCGCCGCCCCATGAGAGGACGTTGCGAACGTTGGTTGGATCGTCATTGTAGTAGCTGAAGAACCCCAGTATCGAACGGAGGCGACCGATGCGTCCGGAGCGCGCCAGTTCGCGCGCGCGCAGCCAGCGGGGCTCGGTGGCCACCATGAAGGCTTCGCCGATCTTGACGCCGGCGCGGTCGCGGGCGGCGATCAAATCGCGGCATTCGGCGCTGGTCAGCGAGATGGGCTTTTCGCAGAGCACGTGTTTGCCGGCCTCGGCGGCGCGGATGGACCACGGTACGTGCAGATGGTTGGGGAGCGGGTTGTAGATGGCGTCGATATCGGGATCGGCCAGCAGTTCTTCGTACGACCCATAGGCTTTCGGGATGCCGAGCGCGAGGGCGGCGTGTTCGGCTTTGCTGCCGTCGCGCGAGGCGATGGCGGCGATTTCGGCGCGGGCGCACGCCTGCATGGCCGGTATCACCTTGGTGACGGCGATGTTCGCGACGCCCAGGACGCCCCAACGGATTGGCTTGTTCATGGGATTCTCGATAGGAACCAGTGTACTGTGGCGCGGGCAAACCGCTCTTCGAATTGGAGTAGGGGCCGAAGAGGGTCGGCCATGGCCGACCCCTACTGGCGGATGGCTTCGAGATCGATGGTGAGCTTGACTTCGTCGCCAACCACGACTCCGCCGGCTTCGAGCGCGGCGTTCCATGTGAGGCCAAAGTCCTTGCGGTTGAGTTTGCCGGTGGCCGTGGCGCCGATGCGTAGGTTGCCCCAGGGGTCCTTTTGTTCCGGGGTGGGACCGTCCACGTCAAGCGAGACTTCGCGCGTCACGCCATGGATGGTGAGATCGCCCTTCACCTTCCACTCGCCGCCGTGGGCCGAGACCTCCTTGCTGTGGAAGGCGATGAGCGGGAATTTTTCGACATCGAAGAAGTCGGCGCTCTTGAGGTGCGCGTCGCGCTGGGGTTCGCGCGTGTTGAGGGAGCCAACCTCGATGCTGGCGTCGGCCTTCGAGTTGGCGGGGTTGTCGGCGTCGTAAATCACGGTACCGGAAACCTTGCCGAATTCGCCGCGCACGTTGGAAATCATCAGGTGGCGGATGCTGAAGTGCGCTGAGGTATGCGCGGGATCGATTTGATAAGTCACTTGAGACATTGCAGGTTCTCCTTTTGTTTATTCGATTACTGCATGGGTTCGGCGGCGTGTGGCATGGGTTCGCCCCAGCGGCCGCGGATGAGTTCATGGACGCCGTCGCCGGCCGGAGCCGGATTTCCGAGTCCGACAAGCGGTGCGGCGCTTGGCATAACGGACATCGTTTCAACATTTGTTGTTATCACGATTATATCCTCAAGAAAATAGATGTCTAATCCTCGCGAAGCGATTCCAGGATTTCGATCAAGTGCGCGAGCTTCTTCGGTCCCACGCGCCCCATGTGGCGCTTGAGAAGCCGGGCCAGCGGCTTATCGATCGCGTCGACCAGTTTCAGCCCGTCCGGGGTGATGCGGCTGACGACCACGCGCCGGTCCTCGGCGCTGCGCTCCCTGCGAATGAGCTTGCGGGCCTCGAGGCGGTCGAACAGGCGGGTGATATCCGGGTCGGCCGTGACCATGCGTTCCGCGGCGCGGGAGCAGGTAACGCCGTCCGCGCCGGCGCCGCGCAAAATGCGCAGGATGTTGTACTGGGTGGGCGTGAGCTGGAATTGCTTGAAGAACTCGGTTTGCCGCTGGAGCAGGAACTCGTGGGTGCGGGCCAGGTTGAGGAGGGCTTCTTCCTCGGGGAGGGCGAAGGGCTTGTTCTGGTGGATCTCGGCGGCTAGTTTCGCGCTCACGAAGTTACAATAGCACGTTATAACGAATATTGTCAAGAGGAGGGATTGGGATTGGCGAGGGGTGAGGGTGGGGCCGGGGCGGGGCTTCGCGGGATCGATGCGCCGGAGGGCTGGTTGTGGTGGTTTGCGAGAAGCCACTTCAACGCCACGAGGACGTGTGAGCTAAAATAGTCGCCCACCCGTGGTCGTGACGCGGGCGTGAATATGAACTGCAACTGCGGGCGACAGGCGCACACATGATTGACATTGGTGACCTCGGCGCAGATTTTTATCTGCGCCTCCGCGAAGGTGTCGGCGAGCCGCGCGCATGCTGGAGCAAGCAACGTCTGCTTCGTCCTCGCTGCGGAACTGCGGCGCATTTCTTATGCCGACCGTGCCGTCTTTCTTTGCGTAGAGTCCCAACTCCGCCCAAATGGCTTTACTTTTTGAACTGGCCACGGTAGTACTCCCTTCTGCGCTTTTTCAGCGGGTATGCGGTGACCGTACGCCGCCTCCAACAGCCGGTCCGAATCGGTTATGGCGATGACCTTGACGCGCCATTCCCCGTTTATCTCATGTTCCTGCACTTGGATCGGTCCATTGCGCATTTCTTGCTCGAATTCTTCCGGCGTCACGCGATGCCCGGGCGAGATGGCTCCGGTTAGCCTCGTCCCACTCGAACGCCACCCGCCGCGATG
>PLGA01000135.1 GCA_003139735.1 Bryobacterales bacterium
CCATGGATATCGAGTTGCGGATGATCCCGGCCCCCGGCAAGAAAGTCATTCCCGAGAAACTCAAGATCCAAACCGTGGTCAAGATCTTCGGCGGCCAGGGCACCATCAACGTGAATTCCTGGTCGCCCGATTCCACGCGCTTCGCCTACGTCGTCTACGAGCCGCTCCCTCCGGCAACCCCGCCATCCGCCCGCGATTAATCGCCGGTTCCGCGCCGCGAACGTAAGAGAGCGGTTGTCGCCACCTGGCGCGATTCCGCCACTCCCAGGAAGGCCCTCATCACGCGGCTGGCGATGCAACCCCGTCGGATTTCGGTGCATCGGGGAATGATATCCCCCCGTTCTCATCCTTTTCTCCTGTTCCGTTTCGCAGAACCTGCGCGAAGCAGTTCTTAAACGGTCAACACATTGGTGTACCATGGAATTGTGAAAGCGGGCGAACTGAAACGCTTGCTGAGCAAGGCGGGCGCGAGGTTCGGTGAGGCTGGCCGGCACACGAAGATCCTGCTCGCCGGCAAGACAAGCTTCATCCCTCGCCACGCCGGCAGGGACCTCGGCAGCCTCGCCAACGAGATCGCCAAGGAGCTTGGCACAACGCTCGCCGACCTTCGCAGAAAGGGGAAATGATGACCTATCCAGCGCTTTTCCAACCCGATCCGAAAGGGGGAATCCTCGTTAAGTTCCCGGACTTCGGGCACGCGACGCATGGCGATAATCAGGCGGACGCCTGCGCGATGGCTCAAGACCTGCTGGTGGCCATGCTGTCGGATCTGATCGCCGGCAAGCGGGACATTCCGGCGCCCGGCCAAGTCCGCGGCAAGCGCGTGCAGCCGGTTATGGTTCCGGCGCTGGTCGCCGCCAAGGTGGAGCTGTACCAGCAGCTTCGGGCCGCGCACATCACGAAAGCCGAGCTGGCCCGCCGCATGGGACAAGCCAAGCAGCAGGTAGAACGGCTGTTCGACCTGCGGCGCTATTCGCGATTCGACCAGATCGAGGCTGCCTTCGCGGCGCTTGGCAAGCAGATCGCCATCGAGATACGCGACGCCGCATGAGCCTCCCAGGAAGATGCCCCCCTGCTACACTTGCAATTTAGCCAGTCACCCGGGAGGCTCTACGCTTGATTAACGGTAAGCGCATCGTGGTGGTATTGCCCGCCTATAACGCCGAGAAGACGCTGGAGGCGACCATCCGCGAACTTCCCGATCTGGTCGACGAACGCATCCTGGTGGACGACCACAGCGACGACCAAACCGTCGCCATGGCGCGGCGCCTCAACCTCACCGTGGAGGTGCATCCGCAGAACCGCGGCTATGGCGCGAATCAGAAAACCTGCTACGCCAAGGCGCTGGCCGCCGGCGCCGACGTGGTCGTGATGATCCATCCCGATTACCAGTATTCGCCGCTGCTGGTGACCGCCATGGCCAGCATGGTGGCCTCCGGAGTGTACGATCTCGCGCTCGGCTCCCGCATCCTCCTGGGCGGCGCCCTGCGCGGCGGCATGCCCATCTACAAGTACATTTCCAACCGCTTCCTGACCATCACCCAAAACCTGCTGATCGGCGCCCACCTCTCCGAATATCACACCGGCTATCGCGCCTACAGCCGGCAACTGCTGACCGCTCTGCCGATCGAGCGCAACTCCGACGATTTCGTTTTCGATAACCAGCTACTGGCGCAGGCCGTGATGTACGGCGCCCACATCGGCGAAATTTCCTGCCCCACGAAGTACTTCCCGGAAGCTTCCTCCATCAACTTCCGGCGCAGTTCGATCTACGGCCTCGGAGTCCTCCGCACGTCCCTACAATTCCTGCTGGCCAAGTGGGGGATTTCCCGCGCGCCGATGTTTCAATTCCCGGCCCGCCCATGACCTTCGCCCAGCCCCGAGCCAAAGCTGGATTCCGCGCCAACGCCGGGCCGGATCTGCTGCTGCCCGCACTGCTGACCTTGACCGTCGTCAGGCTCTGGCTCATGCCGCTGGGATCGAGCTTCTGGATCGACGAAATGGGCACCGTCTTCGTGGCCCGCCACGGCGCGGCCGATCCGTCGCTCTCCGTGGCGCCGCAGGTCGCCTTATCCATTTACTATTACCTGCCCCGCCTCGCAGCGTCGCTCTTTGGATCTTCCGAGGCGGTCTACCGCCTGCCCTCGGTCCTCGCCATGGCTATCGCGGTGGCGCTGGTGGCGCGCGTGGCCGCCCGGCTGATTCATCCCCGCGCCGCCTGGTTCGCGGCCTTCGCCTGCCTGGCCATCTCCGGCATCGATTACCAGGCCGTGGATGCCCGCCCTTATGCTTTGGGCACGTGCGTGTCGGCGGCCGGCGTGCTCTTTCTGGTCCGATGGCTCGACGAAGCGCGCTGGCCGGATGGCGTGCTTTTCGCCTTGTTTGCCGGCTTGCTGTGGCGGGTCCACCTGATCTTTTGGCCGTTTTACCTGGTGTTCGCGGTGTATGCCCTTGCGCGTCTCTTGCGCCGCGAAACGCCCGCCGGCTGGTTGCGTACCGCCGCCGTCTTCGCGCTGGCCGGACTGACGCTGCTCCCCGTGCTCGCCGACGCTCTGGCTCTGTTCCGCGACGCCAAAGCTCACGTCATCGTCAAGCCGCCGTCGCTCCATGAGTTCGAGCATTCGCTGCGCTGGAACGTGGTGCTGATC
The DNA here is from genome assembly GCA_003139735.1 of Bryobacterales bacterium. Classification (GTDB taxonomy): domain Bacteria; phylum Acidobacteriota; class Terriglobia; order Bryobacterales; family Bryobacteraceae; genus BOG-224. Next base: position 2,649 of record PLGA01000135.1, read on the forward strand.
TGCGCCGCCGCCGCATGGCTTCTAAGCACCAAGGTGGGGCAGGCGATTCGCCTGCCGCCCTCCGAGCCGCGAACGTCAGAGAGCGGTGCTTCGCACCCGCGCCCGCCCCACATCTCCCCCACTTCCTGGATCCTCTTCCTCGCCTGGTGGCTCTGCCAGCCGTTATGCCTCTTCGCTTTCTCCTGGCTCACCGGAAACAGCGTCTTCGTACGCCGCTACCTCTTCCTCATGTTGCCGGGAGCCGCTCTCACCGCCACCGCCGCGGTTGCCTATTTCACTCCCCCGCCCCGCATGAAATTCCTTGCTGCCGCGCTGGCCGCCATCGGCCTGGCGGCGCTGGGAGATTGGGGCCATCTCTGGCCGGCCCACGAGCATTCCGACTGGCGCGGGGCCGCGCGTAAGGTCAACCAGCTTACGCTCGGCCCGGATACGCCGGTCATCTGTCCGAGTCCGTTCATCGAGGCTCGCCCCCCCGTCTGGCGGCCCGATTACCACATGCCCGGATTCCTCTACGCGCACCTGCCGGTCTACCCCATCGCCGGCAAAGTCTGCCTGTTCCCGTTTGAAACCTCGCCCGAAGCCGAGCGCTACGCCGCCGAGCTGACCCGCGGCCCGCTTTCCGCCTCGCGCCGATTCCTGCTCTACGGCGGCAATGGCGCCACCCGTTTCTGGCGCAAGTGGTTCACCGCCCGCCCGGAGCTGGCCGGCTGGCGTTCCGTCCGTCTTCCCTACGGCGATGTGGACGTGATCCAATTCGACGCCGGCCCGGCCAAGTAGAGCGATACTATGACAGGAGCACTCATGAACTACTATCAACAACACCAATCCGAATTCGTCGACGGCTTGAAGGCCTTCCTCCGCATTCCCAGCATCAGCGCGCTGACGGAGCACAAGCCCGATATCCGCCGCGCGGCCGATTTCGCCTTGAACGAGCTGCGCGCGGCCGGCCTCACCGGCGAATTGATCGAGGGCGACGGCAATCCTCTGGTCTACGCCGAGTGGCTGGGCGCGCCCGGCAAGCCGACCGTCCTCTTTTACGGCCACTACGACGTGCAGCCGCCCGACCCTCTGGACGAATGGAAGTCGCCTCCGTTCGAGCCCGAAATCCGCGGCAACGATATCTTCGCGCGCGGCTCCTGCGACGACAAGGGGCAGGTGTTCATCCAGATCAAGGCCGTCCACGGCCTCATGAAGAGTACCGGCAAACTGCCCGTGAACGTGAAGTTCCTCCTCGAGGGCGAAGAGGAAACCGGCGGCGAGCACATCGAACGCTACGTCACCACCAAGCCGCCGCGCCTCAAGGCCGATGCGGCCATCGTGTGCGACACCGAAATGTTCGCGCCGGACCTGCCCACCATCTGCGTGGGCCTGCGTGGCCTGGTCTACTACGAGCTGTTCGTCGAAGGCGCCAATCACGACCTGCATTCCGGCGTCTACGGCGGCGCCGCGCCCAACCCCGTCATGGCCATCGCCGAGATCCTCTGCGCCCTCAAGGACCGCGACGGCCACATCAAGATTCCCGGCTTCTACGACCGCGTCATCCCGCCCAGCCAAAAGGAACGTGACGCGTGGGCCCGTCTCCCCTTCGACGAGAAGGACTACACCATAAACGAAATGGGCGCGCGGGAATTGGTGGGCGAACCGGAGGTCGGGCTCTTCGAACGCGTGTGGGCGCGGCCCACCGTGGAAGTGCACGGGATCAAGGGCGGCTTCGTCGGCGAAGGCGCCAAGACGGTGATCCCGGCCCGAGCCACCGCCAAAATCTCCACCCGCCTGGTGGCCGATCAGCGCACCGCCGAGGCCGCCGATCAACTGCGCGCCGCCATCAAAGCAGCCTGCCCGAAAGGCGTGACCGCCGAACTGAAAGTCCTCAGCGCGGGCGAACCTTCGCTCACCGACCCGGACAACAAATACATCGTGGCCGCCGCCGAGGCCATGAAGCAGATCTTCGGCAAGGAGACGGTCTACATCCGCTCCGGCGGGTCCATCCCCATCGTGGGCGTCTTCGACCGCTACCTCGGCATCCCCAGCGTCCTGATGGGCTTCGGCTTGCCCGACGACAACCTCCACGCCCCCAACGAGAAGTTCCACCTGCCCAACCTCTTCCGCGGCATCGAAGCCGTGGCGTGCTACCTGGAGATCCTGGGCAAATAGGGCGCTTTGCGGGATAAGACGCGAGTCGGCATCAGCCCGTAGGGGCGCCAGAAAATAGCCCAGCGCGTAAGCGCTGGGTAGCATTGAATTTCGAAAGCCCCGTGAGGGGCGAAAGAGCGCCATGGCGTCCTGCGGGAATGCCTTTGTGGAGATCCTGGGCAGGTAGCGCTGTGTAAGAATGGGACTGTGATGAAGTATGCCGTTGTGATTCACGAGGATCCGGAGGGTGGATTCTGGGCTGAAGTGCCTGCGTTACCGGGCTGCTATACACAGGGGGAATCGATCGCGGAACTCATGGACAACGCGCGTGAGGCGATCTCCGGCGTGCTGGAAGTCTTGAGGGAGCAGGGTGGCCGGCCGGAGTCGAACATCCGGATTCTGGACGTCGCCGTGTGAGACCGATCACAGGCCCTGAGCTATGCCGTCTGCTGGAAGTGGCCGGCTGGAAACTTCAGCGGGTCTCAGGAAGTCACCACATCTACACAAAGGCTGGAGAGCGCAAGATCCTTTCGATCCCGGTGCACGCCAATCGCAACCTGAAGCCCGGTCTTGCCAGCCGGTTGGCTCGCGACGCAAATCTGCGGTGGTAACGCGGTGATGAACGTTCAACTCTTCGGAGCGACGGGCATGGTCGGCCAGGGCGTCCTCCGGGAATGCCTGCTTGACCCAGACATAGAGGTTGTTCAGACCGTCGGACGCACGGCTGCCGGAGTGACTCACCCGAAGCTGCGGGAAATCGTCCGCGCGGATCTGCTGCACTATGACGATATCGAGAGTGACCTGCGCGGCTTCGACGCGTGCTTCTTCTGTCTGGGAGTGTCCTCGGCCGGAATGTCCGAGTCTCAGTACGAGCGCATCACTTACGATATCGCCATCGCGGTTGGGCAGACTCTGTCTCGCCTGAACCCGGGCATGACGTTCATTTACGTTTCCGGCGCCGGAACCGACAGCTCGGAAAAGGGAAGAGTCATGTGGGCGCGAGTCAAGGGCAAGACCGAAAATGCTCTCATGCGCCTCCCCTTCAAAGCCGCTTACATGTTCCGGCCAGGCGTCATTCAGCCCATGCACGGAGAGCGGTCCAAGACCCCCGCGTACCGAATCGGCTACAGTCTCGCCAAACCTCTGCTATCGTTACTCCGCCGTCTTTTTCCAAACTACGTCCTGACCACCGAAGAGATAGGCCGCGCCATGATCCAAGCCGCCGCCCGGGGATATCCGAAGCGCATCCTGGAAAGCGCCGACATTAGAGATGCGGTGGATTGGGAGCGGCGTCGGGCCGTTTGAGCAGACGTTCCTTCTCCGACGGGTCCATGGTCATGTGGAACTCGCCCGTTCCCGTGGTGTCGACGAACTCGATGACCACGTTGGTCCCGATGCCCTCGATCCACTGGTAGCGCCACTGCTGGACCGGGTACGTGTCGTCTGGAGTGCGGCCGGCGCGGCGGTTGTCAATTTCATCCGGCGGTCCATACATAATGTAGATCCGCCCGCGATCGGTCTTCCACCCCGGCACGCTCCCGCCCTCCAAGAAATGTTCGTTGTCGTATGCGATGCGCCGGTAATGCTCCACCTTATACTCGTTCTCCTCGGTGCCCGGTGTGGGATCGCGCCTCAGCCAGAATTGCTCGATGAACTTCTCGCGCTCCGCGTCGGTCGTGAGCCGCCCGAATGCCGCCCGTTCCTCATCGGTAATGATGTAGGCAACATCCTCGGTCACCCACTTCCGATACGGAGTCTCTAGCTCCTTCCGAGGTTGCGATTCCATCGGCTGCTGGCCCTGCGCCGCGATGACTGGCGGCGCCGCCGGGCGCGCTGCCGGAATCGGAGTCGCCGGTGCGGGCGCTTGCGCCTGCCATGCCGATAACCCCACCGCGATCGGCGCCAACAGCAAAATCGCGCCCACCACGGGGCCCGCCACCGATCTCGGCCTCTCCGGTTCCAGCAAACGTCGTACTCGCTTCATCAGGTTGCCTCCACTCGCGGCCAGCGCGGGTTCGCCCACGGACCGCCTCTCTTCGAGCGCGGCCAAGGCAGCCGCATATCCCACCGCATCGCCGTCGAGCGCCACTACCGCGTCGTCGCAGCAGTTCTCCCGTTCCGTGCGCACCACGCCCGAGAGCCACCACACGGCGGGGTGATAAAACAGCAGCCCTTCCACCAGGCTCTGCATCACGTTCACGGCGTAATCGTGCCGCCGGATGTGCGCCAGTTCGTGCAGCAGGATCGCTTCCAGTTGATCCGGAGCCATCCCCGTCAACAGCCCCGCGGGAATCAGGATCGCCGGCCGCAGGAATCCGATCAACACCGGCGTCTCGGCCAGGCAGGATTCCAGCAGAACCACCGGGCGGGTGAGGCGCAGCCGCGCCGTCAGCGTTCGCAACCGATCCTGCCACTCCTCCGGCGCCGCGATGGTTCCCCGTTGACGCAGCCGTTCGGCCGCCAGCCACCCTCCCGCCGTGCGCGCATAGAAGGCAATAACGCCCGCCATCCAGAACGGCACAATCCACGGCAGCCGGTCCGTTGGGGCCGCCGGCGCCGCGGGAAATGCATCGGCGCCCGGCGGCGCGGCCCGCAAGCCATGGTGAACCGGCGCCGCGATGCCCGGAACGGCAGCCGGCCACAAGATCGCCAGCGTAACCGCGAAGACCGCCAGCATCCCCAGCATGCCCACGCACGCCAACGCGTAGCGCGTCCGCGCGGAAGCCCGCCGGCACAGGTAGAGAGCCGCGCCCACCAGCGCCGCGATCAGCGCGCCTTCCCACAAAAAGTGAATCAGCGTCCACCCGAGCGCCTTCGCCACCGGCGCGCGGACCAGAAGAATCAGCGTGTTCATCGGCCCCCCTTCGCGTACTCCTCCAGCAGCCCGCGGATCTCCGCCAGCTCTTTCGCCGATGCCTTGCGGGCCGAGAGCGCGCCTAGGATGAGGCTCTTCGCCGAGCCGCCGAAAGCCCGCTGGAGCAGATCGCCGGCCAACTGCCGTTGCGTCCATTCGCGCGGCCGGTCGGCTTCGTAAACGTGCGCGCGCTGCCGCTCATCGCGCCGCACCAGACGTTTCTCGGCCATGATCTGCAGCAGCTTGAGAACCGTGGTGTACTGGGTGGCCTTGCGGCGCGCCACCGCTTCATGCACATCGCGCACCGTCGAGGGACCGCGTTCCCACAGCACGGTCAGGATTTCCAGCTCGCCATCGGTGGGCCGCGGCGGATCGGGCATCTTCGCAGGCATCTACGAAGACGTTACTACGAAGCTATTCGTTTGTCAAGATCGAAATAATGACAGATCGAAATAATGGCCACGGATGAACACGGATGAACACAGATAAGAACAACAAGAAAACAGTGCTTAGTCTTATCCGTGTTCATCCGCGTTCATCTGTGGCCAATAATTGCTCCCCGCGGCCCCTCAACTCAGCCCCGGCGTCCCCCACCCCAGCCGGTACTTCCGCCGGATGAATTTCGTAGCCTCGGGCGAATTGTCGAACCTCAGCCTTGCCGCATTCCAAATCAGGTTCTGCTTCGGGAACCGCGTCGCCACCGATCCCAGCAGCACGCTCTCCGTCAGCGGCCCCGAGTAATCGAACGACGCCGACGTCTTCCCTTTCCCCATCGCCGCATCCACGAACTGGAAGTAATGGTTGTCCGCCGGCTCCCTGTCAATCTGGAACGCCTTGAACTTATCGTCGGGCAGCAGAATGGGCATCGCGGTGTGCGGCAGCAGCATCGTCCCTTCGGTTCCGATGAGGATCGATCCTTCCTGCGGCCATCTCCTCGTCCCGATCAGCGCCTGGATCTCTTTCGGCGGACGCTCGTCGCCGTCCGTCCACGTGACCGCCACCGTCTTGCCCTCGGTGAATTTCGTGCCCGGGAAAATGTAATGCACCACCGCATTCGTCGACCAACTGTGCTCGCCGGGCGGCGGTCCTTCCGACACAAGCGACAGCGGCGCCGTCAGTTCCAGAGCCGTGAATGGCGGATCGTAAATGTGGCAGCCCATGTCGCCGAAGGTCGCGGTCCCGAAGTCCACCCGCTTGCGCCATTCGCTCGGATGATAAAAGCCGTCGATGTACGGCCGGTCCGGCGCCACTCCGATCCATTGATACCAGTCCAACGCCGGCGGCACGGGATCGCTGCGGTCCGGGAACGGCGCCGGGTCGCCCCAGGTCTTGTAGCTCCACGCGTGAACTTCCTTGATCTTGCCGATCGCGCCGCCCTGGATCAGTTTCACCGCCGTCTTGTATTCCGCGCGGGAGTGGCACTGGATGCCCATCTGCGTGACCAGCTTGTGCTTGTCCGCCATTTCCCTCAGCTTGCGCGTTTCGTAGATGTCGTGCGTCAGCGGCTTCTGCACGTAGACCGCGAATCCCATCCGCATCGAGGTCATGGCGATCGGCCCGTGCATGTGGTCGGGCGTGGCCACGCACGCGATGTCGATGTTCTTGCGCTCCTTGTCGATCATCGCGCGCCAGTCCTGGTAAAGCTTGGCGTCGGGGTACTTCTTCTGCACCTTATCCGTGCGCGTCTTGTCCACCTCCGCCACCGCCGCCAGCGTCACGTTGGGATGCGCGCAAATGGCGTCCAGCGTATCCCACGCCATGCCGTTTGCGCCGAAGCTGGCGAGACGCAGCTTACCGCTGGGAGGCGCGGAAATCAGGTTCTTGACGAAAGCCGGAGCCATCAAGCCGGTCCCCGCGGCCCGCTTGAAGAAGGAACGGCGATCGATTCTCTGGGGCTGGTCCATGGCGATAGCTTAACCCCGCACCCACCTNNAACTTCCATCCGTGAAGCGGGCGTTTCGCCTGCTATGCCGGTGTCCCTACCGGCATTCTTCGCAAAACTTCCCCAGCCCCACCACCCGCCTAAGTTATCCTGGTTTTATATCGATGCCTGTGTTTGTCTCCTTGCTCCGCGCGGTCAACGTGACGGGCCATAACAAGATCTCGATGGAAGCGCTCCGAACTCTCTATGACTCCCTCGGACTGCGCGACGCCCAAACCTACATCCAGAGCGGCAACGTGGTTTTCAGAACCAGCCAGCGCGATCCGTCCCGCCTTGCGGAGCGCATCGCGGACGCCATTCAGGACCGCTTCGGCTTTCGCCCCGGCGTGCTGGTGCGCACTTGTTCCGACCTGCGCAACGCCATCGCCAGGAACCCGCTTCCGGCGCGGGCCGCGACCGATCCCGGCAAGCTCCTGGTCGTCTTCCTCTCCGGCGATCCCCACCCCGAAGCCCGCGATAAGGTCCTTGGAATCGAAGTCGGCCCGGAGGAATTGCGGATCGTCGGCCGTGAGCTTTACATCTATTTCCCCGACGGCCAGGGACGCTCCAAGCTCTCGCTCCCGCTCGTCGAAAAGGTTCTGAAGACGCCTGGCACGGGCAGAAACTGGAACACCGTCACCCGGTTGCTCGCTATGGCGGAGAGGCTCGAAGCCTCCTGACGAGATTCTCAACAGCATCGCTGGTTATATTGGTGGTGATGAACGTGCACTCGGCAAAACTCGCGAAGAACCGAAGCTTCTTCATTCTCTTGGCGCTGGCTGCCGGCGCGGCGGCGCAAGAACCCGCGCCGCTTTCGCTCACCTTGCGCGACGCCGTCAACCTCGCGCTCAAACAGAACCCCATGGTCATCCTCGCCAACCTGGGCGTGGCGCAAAGCGAACAGGAGCGCCTGGTGTCCCGCTCCGGCCTCCTGCCGCAAGCCGGCTTTAACGCGGCGGAGATAGACGAGCGCTTCAATATAGAAGCGCTGCTCGGCAGGCCGTTTCCCGGCATCCCGGAACACGCCGGGCCGTTCCAAACGTTCCAGGCGGGGCTGGACTTCCAAGAGGTCTTCGATTTGACCTTGTGGCGCCGCTACCGCTCCGCCCAACTCGGCGTGAACGGCAGCCGCGCCGCTGAACTCACCGCTCGCGAACAAAGCGTCTTGTTGGTCGTCTCCCAGTATCTCGGCAGCCAGCGCGCCGCGGCCGACGTACAATCTGCCCAGTCCCAAGTGGACCTCGCGCAGGCGCTCTACGATCAGGCCGCCGATTTGCAGCAGCACGGCGTCGGCACCGGCATCGATACCTTGCGCGCCAACGTCCAGCTTCAGAACCAGAAGCAGCGCCTCATCGTCGCGCGCACCTCGCTCGACACCTCGCTGTTCGGCCTCTCCCGCCTTCTCAATGTCGATCCCCATCGCAAGATTGAACTAGCCGACCAGGTGAGTTTTTTCGATACCCCGGCCACGCCCGTGGATCAGACCATCGAGCGCGCCTACGCCAACCGTCCCGAGCTGAAGCAACTCGCGGTGCAGGAACGGCAGGCCGATATAGCCTTGCGCACGGCGGCCGATGAGCGGCTTCCGCACGTGACGGTGAAAGGCGATTGGACCGAGCAGGGGCTCACCCCCACCACCGTGATCCCTTCCTACACTTACCAGGCCAGCGTNNCATCAAGCAGCTCAAGCAGCAGGAAACCGACCTCCGCAATCGCATCGCCCTCGAAGTGAAAACCGCCATCGCCCAGTTGGAATCCGCGCGCAGCGAAGTGGACGTCGCCAACCAGGGCGTCGAGCTCGCGCGCCAGGAAGTGGTACAGGCCCGCGACCGTTTCCAGGCCGGCGTGGCCGACAACATCGAGGTGGTTACCGCCCAGGACGAACTGGCGCGCGCCAACGATAACCAAATCGGCGCGCTCTATCGCTACAACCAGGCGCGCGCGGACCTGGCCCACTCCGCGGGTCAGATGGAGGCGCTCTACGCCAGGTAACTCCAACGGAACGGGCATGGCTGCCCGCTTCGCCGCCATGCGCGGCGCCGAGCGCAGCCACGCCACCGTCAACCCTTGGCTGGTAGCCACGACGGTGATGCTGGCGACCTTCATGGAGGTCCTCGACACCACCGTGGTCAACGTCTCTCTGCCGCATATCGCCGGCAGCCTCTCCGCCACCGTCGATGAGACCACCTGGGCCCTCACCGCCTACCTCGTCTCAAACGCCATCATCCTTCCCATGGGCGGCTGGTTCTGCATGTGGATCGGCCGCAAGCGCTTCTACATGATTTGCGTGGCGCTGTTCACCGTCAGCTCCTTCCTGTGCGGCGTGGCGCCCACCCTGGACATGCTCATCTTCTTCCGCGTGATGCAGGGAATTGGCGGAGGCGCCCTGCAACCCGTGGCCCAGGCCATCCTGGTCGAGAGCTTCCCTGCCGCAAAGCGCGGCATGGCCATGGCAATGTTCGGCATCGGAGTGGTGTTCGCGCCCATCATCGGCCCCACCCTGGGCGGCTGGATCACCGACAGCTACAGTTGGCGCTGGGTGTTCTTTATCAATATCCCCATCGGCTTCATCTCGCTGGCGTTGACCTCGGCGCTGGTCTTCGATCCGCCCTACCTCGTGCGCAAGACCCTGAAAGACGGACTCAGAATCGATTACACCGGTTTCGGACTGCTGGCCGTGGGACTGGGAGCCCTGCAGGTGGTCCTCGACCAGGGCCAGAAGGAAGATTGGTTTTCGTCGCACTACATCGCGTCGTTCGCCATCATCACCGTAGTCTGCCTCACGGCCGTGGTCTTCTGGGAACTGCGCCAGAGCCAGCCGGTCATCGATTTCCACGTGCTCAAGGACCGCACGTTCGCCATATCCACCGTCACCATGCTGTTGCTCGGCATCGTGCTTTACGGAAGCACCACGCTCCTGCCCGTGCTGCTGCAGACGCTGCTTGGATATACCTCGCTGCTGGCCGGCTTGGTGCTCTCTCCGGGCGGTTTGGTGGTGGTGGTGTGCATGCCCATCGTAGGCCTGCTGCTGCGGCGCATCGAGGCGCGCTGGCTGGTCGTCTTTGGAGTCGCCGCCAGCGCGTCCGGGCTGTTCATCATGTCCCGGTTCAACTTGTACATCGACTACAAAACCGCCGTATGGAGCCGTTGCGTGCAGAGCCTGGGAATGGCGTTCCTCTTCGTGCCCATCAGCACCATGGCGTTCGCCTTCATACCGAAGGATCGCACCAACTACGCCACCGGCCTGTTCAACCTGGCCCGCAACATCGGGGGCAGCATCGGAATCGCCATGGTCACCACCATGCTGTCTCGGCGCACGCAGTTCCATCAGAGCCGGCTGGTGGAGCACCTGACGCCTTACGACTTCGCGTACCGCCAATCGTTGGCGGGGGCCGCGCAGGTTCTCAGTCAGCATGGCGCCTCCCCGCCCGATGCCGCCGCCGCCGCGCACGGCCTCCTCTATGGGAGCATGTTGCGCCAAAGCGGCATGCTGGCGTTCTCGGACACGTTCTGGTTGATGGGGATGCTATTTCTGTTGGTGATTCCCATGATGTTCCTGGTAAAGAAGACCGGGCCGGCGCGCGCCCGTCCGAGCCGCGAACGTAAGAGAGCGGTCGCGCCGCAAGCGACGCTATGACGCTATAAGGTTGGTACGATACACATGCCGAATGAAGTAGACGTAAAAGAAACATCGCCTGTCGAAGAGAACGAGGCCGTTCCTCCGCCCCGCTCCGGCTCCTGGCGCCTGATGGCGCTGCTCGCCGTGATCCTGCTGGCCGCCATCGCCGGCGCTTACGCCGCTTACATGCACTACCGCGACCGGGTCTCTTCCGACGATGCCGAGGTCGATGGCCACATCGACGCCGTCGCGCCCAAAATCTCCGGCAACGTCGTCGAAGTGCTGGTCGACGACAATCAGGAGGTCAAGGCCGGCCAGGTTCTCGTGCGCATCGATCCCCGCGACTTCCAGGCCAAGGTCAATATCGCCAAGGCCGAGCTCGAGCACGCCGAGAGCCAGTTGCGCTCCGCGCGCGTGGTCGTGCCCTTGACCGACGAAACTACCCAATCCGTCGTCACCGGCGCCTCCGCCCAGCTTGCCGACGCCACCGCCGAACTCGAGCGCGCCCGCCTGTCCTTCGAGCAGGCCTCCAGTTCCGACCTCGCCTACGCCCAGGCCAACGTGCGCGTCAAGCAGGCCAGTAACGATCGCGCTCAGGCCGACCTCGCCCGCATGAAGCCCCTGGCCGCCAAAGCCGAGATCTCCCAACTGCAATACGATTCCTACGTCGCCGCCGCCCAGGTGGCCGAGAACGAATTGCAAGCCGCGCGGGAGAAGCTGTCGTCCGCCGAGAAGGATGCGGCCATCAAGAAGGCGGCCCTCGACGCTGCCCAAACCCGCGTCAGTGTGGCCCAGTCGGACGTCCAGGCATCCGCCGCCAACCGCAAACAGGTGGACATCCGCACTGCCGATGCCGGCACCGCCGCCGCGTCCGTCGAGCAGCAGCAAGCCAACCTGGCCAACGCCGAGTTGCAACTCAGCTACACCACCATCGCCTCGCCGAGCGATGGCGTGGTCACCCGCAAGAGCGTCGAAGTAGGCCAGGTCGTCGCGCCCGGCCAGGGCCTCATGGCCGTGATTCCGCTTCACGGCACGTGGGTCACCGCCAACTTCAAGGAGACCCAGCTGACCAAGGTGCATCCGGGCCAGCGGGCCGAAGTGGACATCGACATGAACGGCCAGTCGCTCAAGGGCACGGTGGATTCCGTGGCCGGCTCCACCGGCTCTCGCCTGAGCCTGCTGCCGCCGGAGAACGCCGTGGGCAACTTCGTCAAGGTCGTTCAGCGCATCCCCGTGAAGATCAAGCTCGACCCCGGTGACGCCCAGAGGGTCGTCCTGCGCCCGGGCATGAACGTCGACGCCACCATCTTCACCAAGTAAAGGCGAACCATGCAATCCAAGGCCCCGCACCGGGTGGTGAACCCGTGGCTCATCGCCATGGTGGTCATGCTGGCCACCTTCATGGAGGTGCTGGACACCAGCGTGGCCAACGTGGCCCTGCCCCACATCGCCGGCAACCTCTCGGCCACGGTGGACGAAGCCACCTGGGTGCTCACCTCCTACCTGGTGGCCAACGCGGTGGTGCTGCCGCTGGGCGGCTACCTGGGCAGCCTGTTCGGGCGCAAGCGCTTCTACATGNNATCTTCTTCCGGGTCATGCAGGGCGTGGGCGGCGGCGCGCTGCAGCCCACCTCCCAGGCCATCCTGATCGAGACCTTTCCGCACCAGAAGCGGGGCGCCGCCATGGCCTTCTACGGCATGGGCGTGGTGCTGGCCCCCATCGTCGGCCCGGTGCTTGGCGGGTGGATCACCGACAACTACANNAACCCCGCCGACCCTCAAGCGGCTCTCCCTGAAGGAAGGCTTCCGCATCGACTACCTGGGCATCGGCGTGGACACCCTGGGCCTGGCCGCCCTGGAGATCGTCCTGGACGAAGGCCAGCGCCGGGACTGGTTCGGCTCCAACCTGATCATCGCCAGCGCGGTGGTGGCGGTGGTCTGCCTGGTGGGGGTGGTGTTCTACCTGCTGAAGAAGGACCACCCCATCATCGACCTGCGCCTGCTCAAGGACCGCAATTTCGCCGTGTCCACGGTGATGCTGTTCGTGCTGGGGTTCGTGCTCTACGGCTCGCTGGCGCTGCTGCCGATCTTCCTGCAGACATTGCTGGGCTATACAGCATCGCTCAGCGGCTGGATCCTCAGCCCCGGCGGCGTGGTGATCCTGCTGATGATGCCGGTGGTGGCGGTGCTGCTGCGCCATTCCGACACCCGCTTCCTCATCGCCACGGGATTCATCACCTGCGGCCTGGGCCTGCTCTGGATGTCGCGGTTCAACCTCCAGGTGGACTTCCAGACCGCCATGCTGTCCCGCTGCGTGCAGAGCCTGGGCCTGGCGTTCCTGTTCGTGCCCATGAACGTCACCGCCTTCCAGAACATCACCCCGGACAAGACCAGCTATGCCTCGGGCATGCTCAACCTGGTGCGCAACATCGGCGGTTCCACCGGCATCGCCCTGGTGAGCACCATCCTCTCCCGCCGCTCCCAGGTGCACCAGGCCAACCTGGTGGCCAACATGTACCCGGCCAGCCTGGCCTACCAGGGCTTCATGTCCCGCTCCACCCAGATGCTGATGCAGCATGGCTCATCGGCGCCCGACGCCGCCCTGGAAGCCCAGGGCCTGGCCTACGGCCTCCTGCTCAGGCAGGCCAACATGATGGCGTTCGCCGACACCTTCTGGATCATGGGCGTGCTGTGCATCTCCCTTCTGCCGCTCATCTTCTTCATGCGCAAGACCCATGCCGGAAGAGGGCCGCTGCCCACGGGAGAATAGTACCAGTGCCAGCCCCAGGCGATCCCCCCGGCCAGCAGCAGCCACCCGATGGGGGAGCGCGCCGCC
>PLGA01000216.1 GCA_003139735.1 Bryobacterales bacterium
CTGAGCGGCATCAACCTGGGCCGGTGGGGCCGGGAACCGGGCAGCACCATGCGGCTGGCCGATTTGATGCGCGTGCTGCTGGGGGAAACCGACGCGGCGCGCCTGCGGCTCAGCTCGATCGAACCGATGGACTGGTCCGACGATCTGCTGGAGCTGATGGCCGAATCGCCGCGCATCGCCAAGCACGTACACGCGCCGCTGCAATCCGGCTCGGACCGCACGCTGCGACGGATGCACCGCAAGTACCGCCCGCGGCACTACGCGGACCGCATCCTCAAGGCGCGCGCGCTGATGCCGGACGCGGCGATCGGGGCCGACGTGATGGCCGGCTTCCCCGGCGAAACCGATGCCGATTTCGAGGAAAGCCGGCGGTTCATCGAGGATCTGCCGTTCACCTATTTGCATGTCTTCACCTACTCGGAGCGGCCCGGAACGCCCGCGGCGAGCGACCCGGATTCGACGCCGCTCGCGGTGCGCAAGGAGCGCAACCGCACGCTGCGCGACCTGGCGGCGGGAAAGAACCGCGCCTTCCGGGAGAGCATGGTGGGGAAGACGCTCTCGGCCGTGACGCTCAACGAAGCCGGCGCCGCGCTGACGGAGAACTACCTGAAGGTCCAGTTGGCCAGCCCGCGGGAACCGAACCTGCTGGTGGATTTGCGGATCGGCGGCGTGACGGAGAGCGGGCTCGGCGAGTAGGGCCGGGCGTGCCCGGCCCCTACAACCGGAGTTCGTAGCCGCGGGCGCGCATGCCATCGATGATGCGGGCGCGAATCTCGCCGGCTTCCTCGGAAGATAGGGTGCGCTCGGGGGAACCTACGGTGAGGCGGAAGGAGACGCTTTTTTGTCCCGCTTCGAGAGGCGGACCGGAATACTGGCGCACGAACTCAATGGAATCGAGCAGGGGCCCGGCGAAGGAAGCCATGGCGGACTGAAGGTCCCCGACGCACTCGCGCGGCGCGGCGACGACGGAAAGATCGAAGGCGCTCGAGGGGTAACGGCGGATGGGCGCGTACTTGAGGTCGCCGGCGGAGAGTGCGCGGACCAGGCGCAGATCGAGATCGAGGACGGCGGCGCGGCCGGATTCCACGAGCGACGGGTGCAGCTCGAAGGCGCGGCCCACGGTTTCGCCGCGCCACAGGATGGCGGCCGAGCGCACCGGGTGTTCGTACGGGCGGGCTTCGGCGGGAGACGCCTGGGCTCCGGGCATCAGGCACTCGGCCGCGCGGCGGATTTCGGCCAGGCCGGCGGCGCCATCGCCTTGGCGGTCGTAGAGGACGGCCATCAGGTGGGGGATTTCATCCGGAAGTCCCTCGGCCCGCCGGTGAATCTCGACGCCGATTTCGAACAGGCGGAACGACTCGCGATGCTTGCTGTTTTCGAGGATGTTCTTACGGATGCCGGGCAGCAGGGACATGCGCAGCAGGACTTGATCTGAGGCAATGGGGTTTGAAACGCGCACGTGCGCGGCGGGGTCGAAGCCAAAGGCTCGGGCGTCCTCTTCGCCGATGAAGGAATAGTTGTAGACCTCGGTGAAGCCCTGGTCGGCGAAAATGCCGCGCACCTGATGCTGGAAGGCGCGCTCCGGATTGCCGGGCGGGACGGCGGCGGCCACCAGAGGGGCCGTGGGCGCGATGGAATCGTAGCCGACCATGCGGCCGACCTCTTCGACCAGGTCGTCCTTGATGGAGACATCCTTGGTGGCGCGCCATGAAGGCACGGTCACCGAAAACACGCGCGGTTCCGGCTGGGCGACGCCAAACTCCAGGCTTTCGAGGATGCGGCGGACTTCGGCGGGCTCGATGGACCGGCCGAGCTTGCGTTCGAGCCAATCGAGCGGAAGGCGGATGGGAGGGGGCGGCGGGATCTCCCGCATTTGGTCCGCCACGCCGCCGACGAGGCGCATGCCGGGGGCGATTTCGTGGAGCAGTTCGATGGCGCGCGCGAGGCCGCGAATGGTGTTGGCGGGGTCCTGCGCCTTTTCAAAGCGCATGGAGGCGTCGGTGCGCAGCTTGATGGCGGAGGAAGTCTTGCGGATGGAGGACGCCTGGAAGTTGGCGCTTTCCAGGACGACGCGGCGGGTCTTTTCGCCGATGGCGCTGCGCTGGCCGCCGATGACGCCGCCGAGGGCAATGGCGCCGGCCGCATCGGCGATCACGAGGTTGGCGGGGTTCAGCGTGTACTCCTCGTCGTTGAGCGCGACGTAACGTTCGCCGGGCGCGGCGGGACGGATGAAGATGGTGTCGCCGTGGAGCAGATCGGCGTCGAAGGCGTGCATGGGCTGCGCGAGCTCGGCCATGATGAAATTCGTCATGTCCACGATGTTGTTGATGGGGTTCAGGCCGATGGCGGTCATGCGGGATTGCAGCCAGAGTGGAGACGGGCGGACGGTGACGTTGTCGAAGACCAGCGCGCTATAACGCGGGCAGAGGGTGAGGTCCTCAATTTGGATGTCGACGGCGGCGGGGCCTTCGGGGAGCAGATCGAGGCGCACCGGGTCCTTCAGCTTGCGCCCCAGGATGGCGGCGACTTCACGCGCCATGCCGAGGTGTCCCCAGAGATCCGGGCGGTGCGTGATGGACTTGTTGTCGATTTCGAGGACGCTATCGGGGAGGCATCCGGCGAGGGGCGCGCCGACTTGGGAATCGATCTCGATGATGCCGGCGTGGTCGCGGTTGACGCCGAGCTCGGCGCCGCTGGCCAACATGCCGTCGCTTTCGATGCCGTCGATGACCTTTTTTCCGACCGGCGCGTAGGCGGTGACGATGCCCACGCGGCAGTTGGGGGCGCCGCAGACGACGGTCACTCTTCCGTAGCGGCCGGCATCGACCGCGGCTTTGACATTGTGGCTGCCGGGGATGGGCTCGACCGATTCGACGCGCGCGGCGCAGGCGCGTTCGAGCAGCTCGCCAGACCGTTCGATGCCTTCGCACTCGGCGGTCTTCATGGTGATGAGCTTTTCGAGGGCGGCCGGAGAGCAATCGAGATCCTCGACGAGTTCGCGAATCCAGTTGTAAGAGAATTTCAAGAGGGCCTCGGTGGGCGCGCGGGCGCGACGGGATCACCGGCCTTCGGCCGGGAGCCGACGAGGGCGTCGGCCGCAGACCAGGGGGTCTGCCCCACAGAACGCCGGCGTGGCAGGCTGGAAGCCCACTCCACGGTGCGCATTAGAATTGCTCCAGGAAGCGCAGATCGCCGCCCTGTAGATGGCGGATGTCGTCGATGGCGTAGCGCATCATCACCAGGCGCGTGAGGCCCAGGCCGAAGGCGAAGCCGCTCCACTCTTCCGGGTCGATGCCGCTCATGCGGAGCACGTTGGGATGCACCATGCCGCAGCCGAGTTGTTCCACCCATCCGCTCTGTTTGCAGACGGGGCAGCCGGCGCCGTTGCAGAGCAGGCACTGGATATCGAGCTCGAAGCCGGGCTCGACGAAGGGGAAAAAGCCCGGACGCAGGCGCACGTTCACCTCGCGGCGGAACACTTCGGCCAGCATGATCCTCATGAAATAGAGGAGGTGCGCGACGGATACGCCGCGGTCGATCATCATGCCTTCGATCTGGTAAAAGGTGTGCTCATGGCTGGCGTCGACGCTCTCATTGCGGAAGACGCGGCCGGGGGCGATCATGCGGAGCGGGGGGCCGAGGCGCTCCATGCCGCGAACCTGGACGGGCGAGGTGTGGGTGCGCAGCAAATCGCCGTTGGCCAGCCAGAAGGTGTCCTGGGCGTCGCGTGCCGGATGATCGGCGGGGATGTTGAGGGCGTCGAAGTTGCGGTATTCGGTTTCGACCTCGGGTCCGTCGAGGACGGCGAAACCGAGGGAGCGGAAGACCTCTTCCAACTCGCGCTGAATGTGCGTGATGGGGTGCAAGTGGCCGCGGCGCGGGCCGGGAGCGGGAATCGAGGGGTCCAGCCATTCGCCATCGAGCCGTATGCGCAGGGCGGCTTCCGCGAATTGGCGTTTGGCGGATTCGAGCGCGGCTTCGAGCGTCTGCTTGGCGCCGTTGAGCACCTTTCCGGCGCGGGCGCGCTCATCGGGGGCGAGTTTGCCCATCTGTTTGAAAAACTGGTCAAGCGCGCCCTTGCGGCCAAGAACCTGTACGCGCACGGTTTCCAGGTCCTCGAGCGAGGTTGCGGATGCGATGCGCGCAAGGGAACCGGACTCCAGTTCCTGTATGGACTCTTCGAGCATGGGTTTGGAATCTTCTATTCTAACAAGGGTCGCTTTCGGCGGTCGGGACGGGCGGGTTTACCGCCGAGACGCAGAGAAGAACCCATATCGGGCGCAGAGCAAGCCGAGGACGCAGAGCCGGATTCCGTCTCAGACTCGGCGTTCTCCGCGTCCCGGCGGTATTGGGGGTCTTTCCGGAGCGGATTCGGAGGGGGTAACTGGCGCGGTTTGTGGGGGTTCGGGGGGAATTGGGTTCGTTTGGTCGCCGCCAGGCAGCGATCCAGGCCGGGCCGCATCGCGAAGGCCAGACACGGCTACGTCGATACCAAAGGCTCTTGGCGGGATGAGCGCAAGACCTGCGCGCCTGACGGCAGATCCTGCATGTCGGGTAAGTCGCGAAACGCCGCCGCGGTATTGTCTGCCCAGGACTTGTGATCAAAGTGAAGTCTGGCGCCACGCGTGCTCAAGATGCGGCAAAGCCTCGATCTCCTTGAGCTTGGCCTGAGTCGTGGCTTCCAAGGAAGTGAACCATGTCAAGCGACGCAGTAAAGACAATGCCTGAAAGGGGCTTCGGAAGTGAATCCGTGAAAGCCGTCGCAACCGCCGGCCCAACTGAAAGCGAAATCGCCGCGCTTGCCTATCGATTGTGGCAAGAGAACGGCTGTCCCGTTGAATCGGATCGGGAAGACTGGTTCCGGGCGGAGGCGATGCTCATGAACGCACTCCTCGCGAAGTGCGAATATCGGTCGAGACGTCCAGCGATCCCCTGCCGCGATACTCGCACGGAGTTCGAAACGTTTGCCGAGTTCGCTTCCAAAGGATGGTGGGGGCATTGGGAAGTATGGGAACGTGAATGCATCGGCGCCCGATGGGTCTGGAGTCCTCCCGGCAAGGCGGCATAGGCGCGAATCCTCGCGAACGCGCAAGCGTATTTACCTTTAGGAGAATCTCATCATGGAATTAGCGCCATTTATCCGGTCGAATGAGGATGTCATCGTCGCGGACTGGGAAGCGTTCGCGCATACAAGTGTACCTTCCGCCGCGCATATGGACCGGTCCGCGCTGCGCGATCACATTAGAGGACTGCTTCGGTTCATTGCAGACGATCTTGAGACCTCCGAAACCGAACGGGAGCGGAGCGAGAAAGCCAAGGGACGGGGCCCGAAAGAGGGAGGCGCGTGTGACAGCGCCGCCGAAACCCATGCCGCCCTGCGATTCAGCGGCGGCTTTGACACCATCGAAATGATCTCCGAATTTCGCGCCCTTCGTGCAAGCGTGATCAAGCTGTGGAGATCTGAGTGGGCTAAAGCCGACGCCGCGGACATTCTTCCGGACTTGCTGAGGTTTAACGAAGCCATCGACCAAGTCATGACTGAATCCCTTGGCCGTTTCACCGAAAAACTCACTCGTTCCGGAAGCCTGTTCGTAGGGACTCTCGTTGACGATTTCCAGAGTCCGCTCGCCGTGTTACACGACTCCGCCCAGGCGTTATTAGCCACACGCAACCTTGACGACGAGCAGGTCAAGCTGGTGTCCCGGATCGAAACCAGCGCCTCCCTCGCCAACCGGCTTGTTTCCGAGCTGGTTGCGGCCGTACGCAGCCTCCTCAACGAGGATTTGCCGGTTGCGCCTCGAGAAAACACCCCGGATGCTGGCGGTTGAACCACTCCGCGTCGGCCTCTAACCCCGCAAGTACGGTAAAGTATAGAGATCGGAGCCGATCCTCCTTTCAGGCGCTTCTGTGGACCTTGAACTTGCGAATTGGAAAGGGGCGGGCGCGACCACATGAATCCTTTTCCAAAGAACTTTCCTATCGTTTGCGTAGGCGGCTCGGCTGGTGGCTCCGCCGCCTATGTCCAATTTCTAAAACATCTGCCGCCCGAGACGGGTGTTGCCATCGTCATCGTGAATCACGCAAGAAGGACGTCCGGCGCGCTCCACAAGGTTCTTCCCCGCTCCACAAAGATGCCGGTTGAGCTGATCACGGAGGGCTTGGCCGTTCAGCCCAATCATGTCTTCATCATCCCGGGAGGTTGCGACTTGTGCGTTCTGGATGGAACGTTCCGTCTAAGGCCGATGTCGAAACCCAAGGGATGGCCCGACGTAATCACGATTTTCCTGCGTTCTCTGGCGCGGAACTGGGGCGGAAAACTGGTCGCTGTCATTGTCTCCGGCCTGGATGCGGATGGGGCGGAAGCACTGAAAGAAATCAAGGAAGCCGGCGGCATTACTATCGCACAGGCGCCCGACACAGCCGAGTGGTCGGATATGCCTGCAAGCGCCATAAAAACCGGGTGTATCGATTTTATTCTTTCAGTTGAGGATATCGCTCGGAAGATTGCGCAGATTGCGAACGAGTTCCCTGGGAAGGCAACATGAGCGTCCGGTTCGGACTCCGGGACGCCCCTTTTTGCGTCCTGGCTCCCAGATGCAAGTTCCCGGATCGGCTTGGTCACGCGCACTGTAAATAGCCTTCCCACTGCCGGTCACTCCCGCAAATCCGCCGGTTCCGGTTATCCCCGGTATTCCAGCACCAGCAGGGTAATATCGTCGGACTGCTCGGCGTCTTCGGTAAACGCGGACACGGCTTCCTGGATAGAATCGTGGACCGCCTGGCACGGTTCGGCGGAGTGGGCGGCCACGGTCTCCTGGAGGCGCTTCTTGCCGAAGAACTCGCCGGCCGCGTTTTGCGCCTCGGTCACGCCGTCGGTGTAGACCACCAGCTTGTCGGCGGGGTTGAGCCGGACCTCTTCCACGGCGTATTCGGCGGTCTCCACGAGGCCGACCGGCATGCCGGTAGCGTCCAGATCCACCTGCGCGCCTCCGCGGCCCACCACTAGCGGCGGGCAGTGCGCCGCATTCACGTAACTGAGGAGTCCGTCGCGGTGCAAGAGGCAATAGAAGACCGTGGCGTATTTCTCGCCGGCGGTGCGCTCGATCAAGAAGCGGTTGATCCCTTCCATGCGCCGGCCAAGCTCCGATGGGCTTTCGGTAGAGGCGATCAATGCGCCTTGCAGGAGGGCGGCCAACAGCGCCGACCCGGCTCCCTTTCCGGAAACGTCGGCCACCACCGCCGACCAGCAATTCAGGTTCACCTGGGCGACGTCGAAGTAGTCGCCGCCCACCATGCGCGAGGCCACGCTGCTGCCGGAGGCGCCCAGCCATCCCTCGGTGGGAAAAGCGCGGGGCAGGAGACTCTGTTGGATGGCGCGGGCGAGGCTCAGTTCTTCGTCCAGCCGGTGCTTGGCCCGCTCTTCCTCCAGCAGGCGCGCGTTTTCCAGCACGGTGGAGGCTTCAATGGCGAGGGTCTGGATCAACTCGCGGTTGCCGCCGGCCAAGTCCGCCGCGGTCACGCGCGAATCCAGGTAGAGAACGCCCACCGTTTCGCCGCCGGCCGAAAGGACGCTGGTGACATCGCTCTGGCCCGTGCGAATGCGAACCAGCGGAACGCAGATGACGCTGCGCAGTTCCAGATCCACGACGCTGCGGGACGCTTGCGTCTGCTCTTCGCCGAAGGGGTCGAAGTTCATGTGGAACAACTCGCGGCGGCGTTCGAGGGCCTGGCGCAGCACGTCGCGGGGGACTTGCAGGTCGCTGTCTTCGAGACGGCGGCCGTCGCGGCGGCGCGCCACGCGGGTTTCGAGACGCTCTCCCGAGCGCAGCAGCAGGAAGCCGCGCTCGGCTCCGGTAACCGCCAGGGCGGCATCCACCACGGAAGCCAGCACATCGTCAATGGAGAGCGAGCTTTGCATGGTGCGCGCCAGGTCGAGGATGGCCCGCAGCTTAGCCAGGTTGCCGCCCACGCCGGGGAGCGGTGGACTGCCGCGCGGCGTTCCGCCGGCAATGCCCATCTGGTCGATGAGCCGCTTCAGCTCGGCCCCGTCCAGCGCGAAAACCAGGGCGTAGGAATCCGGCGCGCCGAATTCGATTTTGTCGGAGTTGCGGAGGGCGTGGCGCGAGACGCGATTCCCGTTCACGTAAAGACCGTGGCGGCTCTGGCAATCCCGCAGCACGTATTGGCCGTCCTCGAGGACGATGCTCGCATGCGTGCGCGAAACGCGGCTGTCGCGGAGAATCAGGTGATTCTCGGGATTCCGGCCAATGAAAAAAGGCAGCGGATCGATGGGCAGGCGGGTACGCTGGCCGTTGGGATCGATGACCACCAGCGACGCCGCGTCGACGCGCGGGGACGCGGCCGCCGGTTCCATCACGCGCGCCGCGAGGGCAAGGGCGCCCGTCGGCGGGGAGAACTCCCGCGGGTTCCGGAAACGACCTTCGGCGGCTCCGGAGGATGGCTGCGCAGCTCTTCCACCTCGCGCGCGCGCAACGTCTGGCAGTGCGCGCAATAGCCGCCGACTTCGGTGCGCGCCAGGAGCACCTGAAAGCCTAAATGGGTTTCCACCTGTTTCCGCAGGCGTTGCAGCGGCTCGCCGAAGAACTCCTCCACCTTGCCGCATCGCAGGCAGATGGCGTGGGCGTGCTCCTGCTTGAGCCGCGTCTCATAGTAGTGCTGGTCGCCCCCATAGTGCATGAGGTCCAATTCGTCCACCAGGCCGCCGGTCTTGAGCATTTTGAGGGTGCGGTAAACGGTGACGCGATTGATCTTGGGGTCGCGCTCCTTGGCCAACCGATAGAGCCCCTCGGCATCCAGGTGGTCGCCGGTCTTATCGATGAGCTCGAGCAGGATCTGGCGCTGGCGCGTCAGGCGGACGCCGCGCTGCTTGAGAGATCCTTGCGTCGAGTCGGGGGCCATGGGGACTCTCCAATTCTACCGTAGGAGGC
>PLGA01000222.1 GCA_003139735.1 Bryobacterales bacterium
GCCCAGGCCGTCGGTCAACTGGCGAATGGGCCGGCTGATGCGGTTGGCCAGATAGATCAGCAGCACCAGCGCGGCGAGCCAGAACGAGACCGCCAGCCCGATGTAGAAGAGCTTGAACCCACGCCGAAGGTCGTGACTTTCCGCCTGGTTGACCAGAGCGCGGGCCGCGCGAATCTGGTTCACCAGGCGCTCGGTCTTGACGCCGCCGAGGCTGGAGGAGTACATCCAGACATCGCCGCCGCGCCGGACCAGATAGTCCAGGCGGTCGCCTTCCTGGCCGGCGCGCACGAATTCCTCGGGCTGATCGCCATCGGCGAAGGCNNTTGCTTGAGATCGGTGCGAGCGCGCTGGTAAAACTCCTTTTCCGTGGCTTCGAGGGAACTGGCGATCGCGTTCAACTGGTCCGTGGAGGAGTACTCCAGGCTGATATCGAGCAGAAAAGTGGTAACCCAGATGGTGGCCGCGAGCGGCGCCAGGGTGGCCGCCAGGAAGATCGCGATCAGCCTGTTACGAAGCCGGTTCACCCGGTTCGCGCCCCCGGGCCCGGAACGCGGACCAGATCGGTGAGGCGCAGCGGGCGGCTGTCAAGAGGCCCCCAATGCTGCTCACCGGGCCCGGCCTTGCGGCTCAACAACTCAATGAAAGCCCTGACGGGGTCCGCCATGACGTTGGAGAACTGCTCTTTCGGGCCGGCCGCGCGCATCTCCAACCGCAAATAAAATGGCCGGTCCGGGGCCAATCCGGCGGCGCTGAGGGCAAGGCTGTCCAGGCACCACGCCTCGGCTTGGGAGGCGGTCATATCCGACCGGGAACGCTCGGCGGACTCGGTAATGACGGCCTTGAACTTCTCCTCCAAAATATCGTAGCTCACCACGAACTTCCCCACCTTTTGACCGAGCGGGACGCTGTTGTCGATGGCGTAGAGCTGGAGGCTGGCAACGAAGACCACGGTATCGGCGTCCTTCAGCCGTTCCAGCGCTTTGCCGGAGAGGAAATGTAGGCTGGGAGCGACGGGGCGGAGACTTTGGCCGTCGTAGAAGACCGAGAGGCCGCTCTGGCCGCTCGCGAGGGATAAGGGCAGAGCCATGCCGGCCAGCAGCCAGCACCTGCGGCTGATGCTCCTGTCCCGCGCGGGATCCATCAATAATTCATGCCCATCATGAAGATCGGGTCGGACCGGCCACCTCGAATCGGGAATGCCACCGCCATCGCGAAGGCTCCCTCGCGGAGACCGACGCCAACGCCTTGCCTGAAAACAACGGGTTCGCCAGCGTCCCAAATCGTTCCAGCGTCGTAGAAAGCTTCAAACACCCTGTAACGATAATCGACGGAATTGTGGACCATCCGGTTTCCACCCAAGGGGTCGAGGTCGGATTTGTCCCAACCTCTTAGTGTACTCGTATTTCCCAGGACATATCGCTCGAAGAGCGGAGCCCTACCCTCGATGAAGCCGGCCGATACGTCGTCCGTGAGGGTATTCTGGCCGCGGGTAAGCCTGTAACGGAAGTCCCAGCGATGGCGGGCATAGACGAAATCGCTGTCGAGAACCTTGGTGGCGGCGCGCAGGCTGTAGCTTGCCTCCAAGTCCTGTCCGGTATCCGAGTCCTCCAATTGGCGGTGATAGCGCAGGGTGGAAACGACGGCGTTAGCCGCCTCAAAATGGTCGGACGGAAACTGGTCCTGCAGACGTTCGAAACTGGCGCCCACCATCAGCGTAAGGGGCGCCGCGATGACAAAGGTGACGGTGGGCTCGAAATTCTGGCGAGTCCGGTAGGCGTCTGAAGTCTCATCGAGGAAGGACGATTCGGGAGACGCGGGCGGGAGTTGGTCGAGAGTGTTGGTATTCCACTGCTCGTGGTAGCTATCGAACTCGAACTGGAAATGCACTTTGTCGGAGCCCAGGTGATTGTCTTCATAGCGCGCGGCGATTCCGGCATAGCGCTCCGGCAGGTCGTCGTTATCGCTGACCACCCCGAAGGCGAAGGTGTTCTGCTTGACGTTGACAGCGCCCTCGACGGCGCCGGTCCAGCCCTGCTTGGAATCGTAGATGAACTTGGAGACGGTGGCGCCGAACCGCTCGGCGCGCGGGCCGACCTGAAACACGACCCTGACTTCAGAAGGCGCCGCGCCGCGGAGCACGCGACGGGAGACGCTGGCGTTCAACTCTTTGCCGAGGCGCTTGGCGACGTCGTCGAGGGCCGCCGGATTCAGTTGATCCCCGATGAGCGAAGTAATCCGCTTCGCCAGGCCGGAACTGATTTTGCTATCCTGGCCCGACGCAAAATCGGTGGACCACCCGTTGCCGGCAACGATTACCGTCTCCACTTTGTAGCGGGAATTGACGTTCGAATCCGGGTCGGGTGCGCCGGCAAAGAGCAAGCTGCCACAGACAAGGCAACCAAGCCAGGTGTATCTCATGGGCGCTCGCACTGCACGCCGGGCGCCATGTCTAACTAATTCAAAAGAGGGGGGATGCAGGAAAGGCGAATGTGATTTCGATTCACAGGTGTGTAACCGGTTGGGATACCAGAGCTTGCGCGCAACGGGGCGAGGCTGGTTACAGAACCTTCGCCAATTCGTTGGCAAACGCGCTACGCGGCGACTGATCCCGCGGCTTGCCGCTGCGCCGTTTGCGATCCGGCCTGGGCGGGAGGGCCCTGGCGCCGGTAGCGCCCGTGGGTCCTGGCGCCATGGGCGCAACTCCGCGCAGATCCTTCCCTTTGGGAGGCTGGGCCGGGTTGGCGCGCAAGAGCCGGTCTTCTAATGGCGCGCGGTCGAAGCGGCGGATGATAGATTGCATCTCATCGGCCGTGGGCGCTTCGACAAAAGCGAATCCCTTGGATTCCTGCGTTTCGTGGTTGCGGATCACCTTTACGCCATCGGATACGAGATCCTCGGCGGCCAGCCACTGTTTTATGTCGTCGGCGGTGACCCAGGTGGGAAGATTGCCAAGAAATACGGTGAAGCTCATTCAGTTGATATTCTAACTCCGTCGGTTGGATTGGGGCGCTTCAAGGGAGGATTCCACTCTGTGCCAACTAGATGGTAGCAGAGTCGCCAACCGGATTGCAAACGGAAGCTGGCGCAGGGGCGCGGGAACCTCGGACACGCCGGGCAAAAGCGCGGCGGCGGCCCGAAAGGCCCGGCCCACATCGTGCGCCTCGTTTCAATGCGTTACCATTAATTACGGAGCGCATCCGCTTACGAAGGGCCAGCCATGAAGAAGATTATTCAGGTCCGCATTTCAAAAGGCGAAAAACAGTATGTCGCCGAGTGCTTGGATCTTCCTGTTGTGACCCAGGGTAAGACGCTTGACGATCTCAGCGAGAATCTTCGAGAAGCAATCAGCCTTCACCTCAAGGGCGAGGATCTAGCGGATCTCGATCTTGCCGAGGATCCATCGGTGCTCGCATCCTTCGAGCTCGAACCTCTTGTCCATGCCAAAGCTTAGGGCGCTGTCCGGGCAGGACGTTCTCAAGATCTTCGCGAGGTTCGGCTTCGAGAGAATTGACCAGGAAGGCAGCCACGTCAAAACCGCCGTCAGCTCTTGGCCGGTGGCCGGCAGTCTCTGAAGCTCCAGCCTCGGGTTACATTATGGGAATGCCGACCAGACGTCACTTTATTCAGACCACGTTCGCCGGGGCGGCCGCGTCCGCCGCGCAGACCGCGGCTGTCGCGCCCTGGTACCGGAGCGCGGTCCGGTGGGGGCAGACCAATATCACCGAGCGCGATCCCGTCCGCTACGACATTCCGTGGTGGCGGGAATACTGGAAACGCACCCAGATCCAAGGCGTGATTATCAATGCCGGCGGCATTGTGGCGTACTACCCCAGCAAGTTCCCTTTGCAACGGCAGGCGGAGTTCCTAGGCGGACGCGATCTGTACGGCGAGCTGGCGCGCGCCGCGCATGAGGACGGCTTGGCGGTGCTGGCGCGCATGGATTCCAGCCGCGTCGCCGAGGATTTCTTCCGCGCCCATCCGGATTGGATCGCCCGCCAGGCCTCGGGCGATCCGTATCGCTCCGGCGACGGATACACGACCTGCGTCAACAGCCCTTATTACGACGAATACATTCCCGCGGTGCTGACGGAGATCGTCGAGCGCTCACACCCGGAGGGATTTACCGATAACAGTTGGAGCGGCCTGGGGCGCAACAGCATTTGTCATTGCGACAACTGCGCGCGCAAGTTCCGCGATAAGGCAGGGCAGGCGCTGCCGCGCGCCAGAGACTGGAACAGCGCGGTCTACCGGCAGTGGATCGAATGGAACTACGAGCGGCGCCTGGAGATCTGGGATTTGAACAACCGTGCGACAAAGGCCGCGGGCGGCCCGAACTGCTTGTGGATCGGGATGAACAGCGGTTCCATCAGCAGCCAGAGCCAGTCGTTCCGCAACTTTCCGGAGATTTGCAAGCGGGCCGAAATGATCCTGCTGGACCACCAGGCCCGCGCCGACGCCACCGGTTTTCAGCAGAACGGCGACGCCGGAAAGCTGGTTCACGGCCTGCTGGGCTGGGACAAGACGATGCCGGAGAGCATGGCGTTGTACCTGAACGGGCGCAACCAGTTCCGGGTGGCCAGCCAGCCGGCCGCGGAAGCGCGCATGTGGATGCTCGAAGGCATCGCCGGGGGCATACAGCCGTGGTGGCATCACGTCGGCGCGTATCACGAAGACCGGCGCATGTATCGCACCGCCGAGCCGGTTTTCCGGTGGCATAAGGAGCACGAGCGGTATCTGCTGAACCGGCGTCCGGTGGCTTCCGTAGGCGTGGTGTGGTCGCAGAAGAACACCGATTACTACGGACGGGACGACGCCGCCAGTCTGGTGGACCTGCCCTACCGCGGATTTGCGCAGGCGCTTCTGCGCGCGCGCATTCCTTACCTGCCGGTCAACGCGGACCACATCGACCGCGACGCGGAGCAGTTTTCAGCGTTAGTGCTGCCCAACGTCGGGGCCGTTTCCGACGAGCAGTGCGCGGCCATTCGCCGGTTCGTGGCCCGCGGCGGCGGCCTGGTGGGCACGGGCGCAGCCAGCCTCTACAACGAGTGGGGCGATGCGCGGCCGGACTTCGCGCTGGCCGATCTGTTCGGGGCGCACGCGGGAGCAACGGCAACCACCCGCCGGACCGGGACGCAGACCGAACACACCTACCTTCGCCTGTCGCCTGAGTTGCGGGCGCAAGTCTGGGGTCCGAAAGCCGGCGACGAGCCGGTTCCGGAAGGCGAGCGCCACCCCGTGCTGCGCGGCTTCGAGGAGACCGATATCGTGCCGTTTGGCGGCGCGCTCGAACCCATGCGCACCGATCCGGGCGTGACCGTTCCGCTGACTTTCATCCCGCCGTTCCCCATTTTTCCGCCTGAAACCGCCTGGATGCGCCAGCCGAAGACCACCATTCCGGGACTGGTTCTGCGCTCGGCCGGGCAATCCCGCGTGGCTTACATGCCCGCCGATCTGGACCGCCGCTACGCTTCCGAGAACCTGCCCGACCATGCCAATCTGCTGGCCAACGTGGTGCGATGGGCCGCGGCGGACCGGATTCCGCTCGACGTGCGCGGCCCGGGCATGATCGATTGCCATCTGTACCGCCAGCCCGGCCGTTTGATTCTGCACCTGATCAACCTGACGAACTCGGCGGCCTGGCGCGCCCCGATGGACGATTCGATTCCGGTGGGCCCGTTACAGATCAAGGTGCAGCTTCCGCCGGATGTTCGCGGCGGACATGGCGCGCGCCTGGTGGCGACCGGCAAGCTGTCTGTTACGGTGCGCGATAAATGGGCCGGATTCGAGGTGCAGTCCGTCCTGGACCACGAGGTTGTGGTGCTCGAATAGGGCGAGCGGCGTTACTTGTCTTCGTGAACCTGCTGGGAGAGATAGCGCTCGTAGCCGATTTCCTGGATCTGGTGGGCTTGAGCCTCCAGCCAGTCGACGTGCTCTTCCTCGTCTTTCAACAGGCGTTCAAACAGCTCGCGGGAGGCGTTGTCGCCGGCTTCGGTAGCGACCTTGATCGCTTCGTTATACATGCCGACAGCATCGATTTCGAGCTTCAGGTCGCTTTCGAGCTGCTCCCTGACGTTCTTGCCGACGGTGAGCTGCATCGGCTCGGTCAAACTGGGCGTGGCATCGAGAAACAGGATGCGTTCGATGAGCGCTTCGGCGTGTTTCATTTCGTCGATGGACTGCTTCTTGATGAAACTCCCCAGACGGCCGTAGTGCCAGTTTTCACACATTTCCGAGTGAAGGAAATACTGGTTGATGGCCAGCAGCTCTTCTTTGAGCGCCAGGTTGAGGGCGGCGATGACTTGTGGGTTGCCTTTCATATGAGGGAATTCTAGCAGTTTCTTGTGGTAGGGGCGGGGCGGCTCGAACGCCCGACCTACGGCTTAGAAGGCCGTTGCTCTATCCAGCTGAGCTACGCCCCCACATTGCTATAGTGCCACAGCGGGCCGCTAAACAGAACGTCATAAGTAATTGCGCATCCGCCGTAGGGTCGGGCATGTCCGACCCCTACCCGGCAGTCGGTGCTCCTTGCGCAAACAATAACGGCGCGACGCTTAATTCAGAAAGTAGGTCCGGTATAGCGTGTCCCGCTGCTTGGGGATGAAGCCCGCATCGCGGATGATGCGGCGCAGTTCCTCTTCCGTGCTGCAGTGGTGCGCGCCGGCGGCGGCGACTACGTTCTCCTCGATCATGATGCTGCCCACGTCGTTGCCGCCGAAACGCAGGCCCAACTGGCAGGTCTTCAGGCCCTGCGTCACCCAGGACGATTGCACGTTCTCGAAGTTCGAGAGATAGATGCGCGCGATCGCCAAGGTTTGCAGGTATTCCACGGCCGTGGCTTCTTCCTTCACGAAGCGTCCGAGCGAGGTGTTCTCACGTTGGAACGTCCACGGGATGAAGGCCGTGAAGCCGCCGGTTTCCTCCTGAAGATTGCGGACCAACTCCAGATGGTTCATGCGCTGCTCGATGGTTTCGCCGCAGCCGAACATCATGGTAGCGGTGGTGCGCATGCCCAACTGATGGGCCGTATGGTGCACATCCATCCATTCCTGGGTGGAGCACTTCAGACGGCTGATGCGATGGCGCGCCGCATCGTCCAGGATCTCCGCTCCGCCGCCAGGAATGGAATCGAGGCCGGAGTCCATCAAGCGCCGGATGGTGTCCCGCAGGCTCAAGCCGCTCACTTCGGCGATGTTGGTCACCTCCGGCGCCGAGAGACAGTGCAGGTGAATGGTGAAGCGCTGCTTGATGCCGCGAAAGAGGTCCTCGTACCATTCGATCTTCAGATCGGGGTGCAAACCGCCCTGCATCAGCACGCCCGTGCCGCCCAGATCGACGGTCTCGCGGATTTTCTCGAAGATGGTTTCCTTCGGCAGGAGGTAGCCTTCGGCGTGGCCCATGGGACGGTAAAACGCGCAGAAGGTGCAATACTCCGTGCAGAAGTTGGTGTAGTTGATATTGCGGTCGATGATGTAGGAGACGATGCCTTCGGGGTGCCAGCGGCGGCGCACGGCGTCGGCCTCCATGCCGATGCCTATCAGGTCGTCCGAGCGGAATAGGTCCAGAGCTTCTTCGCGAGAGATCATGGTTGCAACCCAGCCTGTATTTCCAAGATAACATTGCCGCGCGGTCGCGTATCCTATTGATTATGAGAATTGGATTCGTTGGATTAGGCCGCATGGGCTCCGGCATGGCGCGCAACCTGCTCCGCGCCGGTCATGAGGTGACCGTATTCAACCGCAGCCGGGATAAGGCGGAGGCTCTGGTTGCCAATGGCGCCCGTGTAGCCGATTCGCCGGCCGACGTCTCCGCTGCCTCGGAGGCGGTCATGACCATGCTCGCCGACGACCGCGCGGTGGAACAAGTCGTTTTCGGCGAAAACGGGATCGCCTCGACGCTCCCGGAGGGCGCGACGCACATTTCGTGCAGCACCATCAGCGTCAAACTGGCCAGGCGTTTGGACGGCGAGCACGCCCGCCGCGGGCAGAATTACCTGAGCGCCCCCGTTTTTGGCCGTCCGGAAGCCGCCGAAAGCAAGAATCTCCTGGTGGTTGCCGCCGGTCCGCCGGAACTCGTCGAGCATTGCCGGCCGCTATTCGACGCCATCGGACGCCAGACGTTCGTACTGGGGTCCGATCCTTCCCAGGCCAATGCGGTCAAGCTGTGCGGCAATTTCATGATCGCCGCCATGCTCGAAGCGTTCAGCGAGGCCTTCGCCACGCTTCGCAAGGCGGACGTTCCGCCGCACGCCTTCCTCGAGGTGATGAACGGGTTGTTCGGGTCGCCGGTCTATGCAAACTACGGACGCTTGATCGCCGACCGCAAATTCGATCCGGCCGGCTTCGCCTTGCGGCTGGGGCTCAAGGACGTCCGCCTGACCATGGAGGCGGCCGAGGACTTCGCCGCACCGATGCCGCTGGCCAGCCTGATCCACGACCATCTGCTTTCGGCCATGGCGCATGGACAAGGGGACCTCGATTGGTCGAGCTTCTCCCTGGTAGCCGAGCGCAACGCCGGCATCGGAATTGGAACGAAAGGCTGAAATGCCAAGCGGGAACGTCTCCAGAAGGCTATTTCTATCGTCCTCGCTTCCCCTGCTGCTACAGGCCCGAAGCGCGGCGGCCGCCCGGCTGCCGAACATCGTCTACATGTACGCCGACGATCTGGGGTACGGCGACGTAAGCTGCTACGGCGCCAAGCGCGTGACCACGCCCAACATCGACCGCCTGGCGGCGGAGGGCGTACGCTTCACCAACGCCCATTCGCCATCGGCCACCTGCACCCCCTCGCGTTACGCGCTGATGACGGGCGAGTACGCATGGCGGCATAAGGGCACCGGCATTCTGCCCGGGGACGCGTCGTTGATTGTCCAACCGGGCCGCTACACCCTGCCGGCGATGCTCCAGCGGGGGGGTTACCGGACGGGCGCGGTGGGGAAATGGCATCTCGGCTTGGGCAGCGGGAACCTCGATTGGAACGGCGACATTCGTCCGGGCCCGCTGGAGGTGGGGTTCGACTACTCCTTTATCTTCCCGGCCACCGGCGACCGCGTTCCCTGCGTTTACGTGGAGAATCACCGGGTGGTGGGGCTCGACCCAAAGGACCCCATCGTGGTCAACTACCAGCGGAACATAGGCGGCGAACCCACGGGCAAGGACCACCCCGAGCTGCTGCGCATGCAGCCCAGCGAGGGCCACGCGGATAGCATTGTGAATGGCGTGAGCCGCATCGGATTCATGAGCGGCGGCAAATCGGCGCGCTGGGTGGATGAGGACATGGCGGACACGCTTACCGCCAAGGCCGTTTCTTTCATCGAACAGAGCAAGGCGGGTCCGTTCTTCCTCTACTTCGCCACGCACAATATCCACGTGCCGCGCCTCCCCAACCAGCGGTTTGTCGGCGCGACGCCGATGGGCCCGCGCGGCGACGCGATCGTGGAACTGGATTGGTGCGTGGGGCGCGTGACGGAGACGCTCGAACGGCTGGGGCTGACGAACCAGACGCTGTTTATCTTCAGCAGCGACAACGGGCCGGTGGTGGACGATGGCTATCACGATCAGTCGGTGGAGAAACTGGGGGATCACAAGCCGGCCGGCCCATGGCGCGGCGGCAAGTATAGCGCGTACGACGGCGGCACTCGCGTCCCGTTCATCGCGCGCTGGCCGGGCAGAGTGAAGCCGGGCGTTTCGAGCGCACTGATGGACCAGGTGGACCTGCTCTCATCATTGGCCGCGCTGACCGGACAGAAGCCCCCGGCCGACGCCGCTCCGGACAGCTTCAACGAGCTGCCGGCGCTGCTGGGCCAATCGAAACGGGCGCGCGACCACGTGGTGGAGCACGCCGGCGCGCTCTCGCTGATTGTGGGCGATTGGAAGGTGATCCGCCCCAACGCCGGCGCGAAACGGAGCGCGGGCAATGAAACCGGCAACGACCCCCAGCCGCAGTTGTTTCACCTTAGCGAAGACCCGGGCGAGAAGAACAATCTGGCGGCGAAGTACCCGGATAAAGTGAAAACGCTGCTGGCGAGGTTGGAGGAGATTGAGAAGGCGGGCCGCAGTCGGCCATAGGGCCGGCGGCGGATAGCGGACCTCGACAGCGGG
>PLGA01000542.1 GCA_003139735.1 Bryobacterales bacterium
ACATTTTAAACGAGGCTTGACAAGTTCCGCACTTCGGGGGTCAAAAGTTGGCGGCTTGTGATATGCTAACTGCCAACCCGGGAGCCAAAATGGAAATCCCGGCTGACAAGGGGGTATCTAAATTATGCCTTCGCCGTTCTTCATCCAGAGCAAGCTGGGTGCTGACCTCGTCATCGACATTCAGAGGGCTAGTACGAAGCCCGGTACGCCGCTCGACGCCTTCACGAAGAAAACAACGAGTCCCGCATGGAATAACCAGCTCTGGACGTTCGTAAAATCGGACTTTGAGGGGATGTACCTTCTCCAGAACCCTGCGAGTATGCTCGTCATCGACCTTAAGGGGGCTAGTACGACGCCCGGTACGCTGCTCGACGCATACACGATTCACATGATCGGCAGCCCCCCTCTCCAAAGTAACGCGCCGAACCAGATCTGGACGTTCTTGGTATCGCCGGTGGCGGGCTATTACTTCATCCAGAGCCAGTCGTGCCTCGTCATCGACGTTGCGGGGGGCAGCACGAAGCCCGGTACGCCGCTCGACGGCTACACGAAAAAGACGAAGAGTCCCGATTGGGATAACCAACTCTGGACGTTCGTCGATGAGCAGGGCAATCGCGTAACGCCTCCGCCGCCCTTTACGCCTCCGCCTCCGCCTCAGTGATCGCAGCCTTGTACTTGGCTGGGTTGTGTGGCTCGGACCGGGCTGCCAAGGGCTTTCCCGGTCCGCCTCCGGCGCTATTCTCGCATTGATGCCTCTGACGGTTGACCCTGACCTCCTTTCCGCCGCCCTGGTCGGTTACCAGCAGAAACTCCAACGACTCGACGGCTCGTCGCCTGCTCCTGCCACGGCTTCCGACGCGTCCAAGCGCATCGTGAGCGTCGCCGCGCGCCGGCGCCTGGCTGCCGCGCAGAGGAAGCGCTGGGCGGCTGGCCGGAAAGTGGCTGCACCGGCGTCGCCGGCGCCAGCGATGGCCGCTCGGAAGAAGCGCCGCCTCAGCCCCGGAGGGGCGGGCGGATCATCGCGGCGACGAAGGAGCGGTGGGCGGCGGTGAGGAAGGCCAAAGCGGCGCGGAAATCGGCCGCGCGGAGGAATGCGACGCCTGGAAGGCTGCGACGCCGGCGGCTGCCAAACCGGGCCTGAAGCGCGCCGCCCGAAGCAGCGCCGCCAAGAAATCAAGGTTGGCGGGCGCGCCGCGAAGGCGGTTGGCCGGACGAAGGCGGCAGAAAAGCGGCCGGCGGCGGGGAGGGCGCAAGGCGGGAAGGCTGCGGCCCCGGCGATGGCGGAGGCGGCGGCTGTGAGCGCGCAGGGCGCCACGGAGGAATAGGGAAGGGACCCCCGGCGGCTTGCCCGGCAAGGTGCTCGCACTCCCTGCCCCTGGCCGTATTCGACCGCCAGGGAATCTCCGCCGCCCGCCGGGAACGCATCGAGCCGGCCGCCGGCGCGCACGTCGTTCGGCCGTATGACGGTTGGATCGCCGCGGACCCGGTCGCCGTGGGGCCTTCGTCTCCTACGGCCAAAGACGACTGGGGGGAAAGGCGAAGACCCGAGCATAGTACTGGTTCCCTCAGCGTACCCGTGGGACTTTGCCACCCTGAGATTGCGGCGTAGCTTGGTATTGCGGCCCGGTGCTTAACGCTCGAGCCCGTGCGCTCACGAACAGCGTGCCTAAAGAACGCGTTCATTCTGAGAAACGGACCGCGCTGAGGATTTCAAGGAAGCATGCAGCAATCTAAGCCCAGCGCATACCGCTTGTTTCGTGTAGCAGAGCGTGGAAACCCGCTTCCACCCGAGGTGGCGGAAACGGCACGCACTCGCGTACAGCATCAACCGCGGCCGTGTAGATCCCGCGAACTGACCGCACGGGAACTAGCCGCACTTCCACCGCTTGACCCATACAAGCGCTGTACATGCGGCTCATGCCGCGCGTGCCGCGACAACGCTAAATGGGACCGGGTCTTCGCGAAGTTCGAGGTAAAGGAAACGGAAGTGCGTGGGCTGTACGGGTGTCCGCTTGTGGATTTGTGAAGAAAGGGTTGCAGGGGGGACTTTCAATGTGTGGCGGGCACAACCGCGAACCAATGCTGGGCGCGCCACGCACCTTGTCGCTCTGCACGGTTTGCGGCGAGTACACGCCACACGAGTGGGTTGAAGGCGACGGGGTGGTCGCTAAGATCTGCGTCCGGTGCATCGAGCGCGAACTGACGAACCTGCTCGGCCGGGATTGAGCGGAGTCGGCATGGCCCGCCGATTGGAACCTGTTCGAAGAACAGCGCGGGGTAGCTGGGGCTGTACGCATGAGCACCGGGCCGTAATCCGAGAGTGCGCCGACATTGCAGTGCGGCAAAGTTTCCGGGCGTACGGCGCGAGATCCAGTACCGTACTTGGGTGCACCCGGTCTTGCATTCGCCGCGACCTCCACGCTGCAATCGAGCTATGCAGAAGCTGGATCGATGTCCGGCCGATCCCGAGGCAACCGCTGAAGCGTACCTGCTCGACAGTTTGCCGCGGAATGAGGCGCGCGCCTTCGAGGAGCATTACATCACCTGCCCCAGGTGCGCAGCGATCATGCGGCAAACCGCCGAATACGTGGTCGCCGTGAAGCGGGCGGCCCGGAGGCTCAGGGATTCGGGGAAGCAGTTCCGTTTCGGATAATCCGACTTTCGAGCCGCTCCGCTCCGTCGCTCTGGTCGGCTACCAGCTTCGCCGCCGGCCGCCGCGCAGAGGAAACGCTGGGCGGCTGCGCGGAAAGTGGCTGCGGCGGCGACGCCGGTGCCTGCGAAGGCCGCCGGGAAGAAGCGCCGCCTCAGCCCCGGAGGGGGCGCGCGCACAGGGTCTAGCTCGCGGCGACCCTGTCCGATTGACACCAAAAAGTACGGTGTCTTCTTCTAGCCGATAGAAGCCGTTGCGAGTGGCAATCCGGGGCGAAGCTCTCAGATCCGGTACTTTTGGCAGCTTCCATGCCGCGCGGACGGTAAATTCTACCAAGTTGGAGACATGGAAGGAACGAGGCGATAGGGAGCGCGCGAGTGCGCCTTTCTGGGGGCCTGCCTTGCAAACAAGACGGATCCTCCTTGTGCGCCTCAAGCTCCAACCTTTGCAATGCCTCGTGGTGCTGGTGAATCATGGCTGCGGCCATCTGCGTGCCCCATGAAAACTCTTTAACGAAACGGCTCATGACCGCCGAGCAGGTCACCCCGGGGGATGAAAATGGTGCGGAATGCGGGGTGTGGGGCGCAAGCCCAAAGAAGGTTCTGCAAATGCCTGATTTCACTGAACGGCCGTTGTATTTTCGTAAGAAGCTAATGGAGCCGAGTATTACAGACGGCCGCATGGATACTTGACTGATGCCGGGCCCGCCTCCCGCCGATTGTTGTGAGGGACTGTTTCGAGATCTGCGCGGCCGAAACGAACCAAGCCCCATGAGCAGCGAGAAAGCGACCGAGGACGACGTGTAGGAATTTAACCGCCAGTTGGGAAAGGAGATGCACGCTCATGAGGAAGCAGCCCGCGATCGAAACGAATCCCGCTGAAGTCGCAACCGTTCTCTCCGTCAGCCCGTCGGAAGAGGATCACGCTTGGCTGGAATGCATCTTTAGCCACTCAAAATGGAAGTTGCGCAGAACTCATGGCCTTGCCTCGGCGATGGCCTTTTTACAAGCACAAAGGACCTCCGTGGTTCTTTGCGAAACTGACCTGCTGCCGGGCACGTGGAGGGACTTGCTCGCTCGAACCACCCGATTAACCTATGCCCCGACCGTCATCGTGAGTTCCCGTTTGGCAGACGATCGGTTGTGGGCGGAGGCTCTCAACCTTGGCGCTTGGGATGTGCTGGCGAAGCCATTTGACAGGAGCGAGCTCTTTCGAGCGGTGAGCGCGGGCTGGCGGCATTGGAAAAACAACCAAGAGGGAACCGGCTTTGTCATGAACCTGATGAAAGCTGCCGTCTGACCTGAAGCGCGCCGCCCAGACCAGCCCGGCCAAGAAATCAACGCCGGGGGCGGTAATCTGGCGCAGGAGATGCACAAGCCTGATAATGGGCTTGGGGAAAGGGAGGCGTAAGCATGGATCGAAGAGAGTTCCTTACAAATTCAGGAGCGGCGCTGGGTTCTTTGGTAGCTGCGGAAGGCGCCGGGCGCGCGCTGGCGCAGGACCAAGGAGCGGCCCGGGGCGGTAACGCGCCCGCAAACAACGGGCGGCCGGTTCGGGCAGTGAGCATCGGCTTTAAACCGAGCCTCCCTTTGGAGCAAATCGCCGGCTTGGTCGACAAAGAGGGGGCGCGCGGCGCGGACCTCATCGCGCTGCCGGAGACCTGCCGGGGGCAGAACAGCAGGAGCCAAGAGGGTTTGGATGGCCCCACGATAAAGGCTCTCAGCGCCTTGGCCAGTAAACATCGAACCTACATCGTTTGTCCCATTGATCGGAGAGATGGCGAGCGGCGTCTCAACTCCGCGGTCCTGCTCGACCGGCAAGGGCAGGTGGCCGCCGTCTACAACAAGATATATCCCTACTGGTCGGAGTTTGCCCAGTACCAGGCCCCCCCCGTCCAGCCCGGTGAGACGGTTGTCGTTTTCCCGACCGACTTCGGCCGTGTCGGCCTTGCGATCTGTTACGACGTGAATTGGCCCGCGTTGTGGCAGCGCCTGGCGGATTTCAAGGCGGAGCTGGTAATCTGGCCCAGCGGGTACTCGGCCGGCAGGTCGCTTCAGGCGCGGGCGACTGACAACAACTACTATGTCATGAGCTCGACGCAGGCTCCCGATTGTCTGGTGTTTGACATCGACGGCGAACAGCTTGTCTACGACCACAACAATGTGTCCGACGACATTAACGTGACTCGTTTCACGTTCGACCTGGACCGCTGCGTTTTTCACCAGGACTTCAACCTGCCTACGAAGCTCGCGAATCTGCTCAAGGAGCACGGAGACGACGTCGAACGTGAAAAATGGTTTCCGCAGGAAGGGTGGTTCGTGCTTAGGGCGAAACGGCCGGGAGTCAGCGCGCGCGATTTGGCCAAGAAATATGGATTGGAAGAACGGCGGCCCTATATCAATCGGAGCCGCTGCGAGCTCGATAGGTTGCGAGGGTGGCAATTCTCCTAACCCTGACATCGGAGCCGACGACCAGAAGGACTGGCGGCTATTGGTGGACTTGACGAACAACGATGCCGTCGGAAAACTGATGGATGAGAAGCTGACACGCCGCAGGTTTCTGGCTGTTGCCGGCGCGGGCGCGGCGGGCGTCGTCTTTGCGCGGGCGTCGCAGCCTTCCACGCCGGTTAACTTCGCCGTGCCTCCGCACGCGTGCGACTGCCACACCCATATGTTCGGCGATCCGGCGAAGTTCCCAGTATTTGCGCGACGCACCTACACGCCTGAGACCGCGCTGCCGGAGGAAA
Organism: Bryobacterales bacterium; assembly: GCA_003139735.1. Classification (GTDB taxonomy): domain Bacteria; phylum Acidobacteriota; class Terriglobia; order Bryobacterales; family Bryobacteraceae; genus BOG-224. Next base: position 5,397 of record PLGA01000542.1, read on the forward strand.
TGGCGAAACTTCATGCGGCGCTGCACATGCAGCGGGTCGTGATCGTGACTCCGAGCGTCTATGGCGCCGACAATTCCTGTACGCTTTACGGAATGAAAGCGCGCGGGGCAAATGCGCGCGGAGTGGCGGTCATCGACGATAAAACCCCGGCGAGTGAACTGGCTCGGCTGCAAAAGGCTGGCATACGCGGCATCCGTCTCAACCTGGCGACCGGGGGGCAGGCCGATGCAGCCACCGGGAGACGGCGTTTTCAGGCTGCAATCGGGCAGGTGAAGGGGCTGGGCTGGCACATTCAGATGTTTGCCAGTCTTGCGGTGATCTCCGGCATTCGCGATCTGGTTATGGGATCCGATATGCCTGTCGTGTTCGACCATTTCGGCGGCGCCAATGCAGCGTTGGGGATGGATCAGCATGGCTTAAGCGATCTGGTGGATCTTGTGCGATCCGGCAAGGCGTATGTGAAGATTTCGGGCGCTTACAGGGCATCGACGCACGGCCCGGACTATGCGGACGTGGCACCATACGCACGGGCGCTGATCGGCGCCAATGCGGATCGCGTGTTGTGGGGTTCGGACTGGCCACATCCGAATACAGCCATATCGCCCGACCGGAAGGCAACCGATGTCACGCCGCTGCTGCAGATCGACGATGGCCGATTGCTGAATCAACTTCCGATCTGGGTGCCGGACGCGGCGGTGCGGAAGAAGATACTCGTGGATAATCCCGCGCGGCTGTACGCGTTCTGATCTTACGTGGTTGCGAATATGCGCTCGGCGTACTCGCGGCTGCGCTTCAGGTCCTCAACCAATGGGCGCGTTCGCTGCGTCTGCGGATCCCAGGCCAGTTCGACCGTGAGCCAACCTGTGTAGCTTGAGGACTGATAGCAGTTGGAGCCGGCTGACGGGGGCTGGCAGGCAACTCAAGCGTCGCCAAGCCGGCATCTTGGGCACCCACGTTACTTCTCGTTGATCAGAATACGCGGCTCTGCTACCTGTCCAGCAGCCGGGGCCGTCC
>PLGA01000414.1 GCA_003139735.1 Bryobacterales bacterium
GATGGCCTGCCCCACTGTATAGTCAATTCCTGGACACTACGCTAGCTGCTAGTAGCCCACAGCTTTCCCGACAGCTCGCCCATCCGAGCCGCCCTGCAGCCAGCCGCCATCGGCCGGGATGTACGACCCGCCGGGCGAGCCCACCACCAGGAATAGCCTGCCGTCGCGCAGCACTTTTCCGGCGGAATTGTCAACGCTCCGAGGGATCTTCGTCCACTTCCCCCAAGTCCGGCTTGCCGCCCTCGATGTCGCGATCCTCTTTCACCCATTCGGAGGGAAGGTCTTCGATCGGCTCGGGGATCTTCCCTTCTATTACTTCCTTCTTGAGCTTTTTGTCGAGTGGACTCATAGCTTCAGTCTCCCACCTTTGCATCCATGTCTGAATGGTGAGGGCTTCTGGGACCTACTGCAGTGGGGGAACGTGCGGAGCAGCGTTCTCCGGTTTGACCTCGGGGACGTACAACCCTGCGGCGGAATCCCACGCCAGCCGACCGGTGAACCGTGGGAGCATCCGCTCGAGCGCCCGGCGTAGCTGCTGGCTTTCTGCGGCCGGCAACGCAGGGACGCGCGCCTGGGGCGCATGGGGCGTGGGTTCCTCGGCTGGCGGCGTGGGCCAGTGGTAATGCGTGGCGGTCATGGCCCAGAGATCGCCGTGGTAGTCCGGAGCGGACGGAACCCGAGTCGCCGGCGTCGGCAGGATGGCTAATATCCACATAATCAGGATCAAATCGCTCATGATCGATGCTCCCTACTTGTCACTCATCGGCGCGCCGAGCTGCATGTCGGCGCATTTTTTGCCTCCGCCCTGTGGATACTGCGCCGCGTGGAGCGCTGCAATTCACAACAATGTCACAGACTGCCCCGATTCTAGTGTTGAGATTCGTTGAGCTGTTCACCTATTGAAACCGTGAATGACATTGGCACGCGCCTTGCTCATGCCTCGGCCATGGCTCACCGATAGAGGTTCTTACACGGCGCGTTGCCGTGTAGCAGCGAATGGTGTGCCAGCCTCGGCCTGCTTACCGGCAGCGCAAAACAAGCTGAAGCGGTGATGTTGGATATCGTTCGGCAGTTGGACATCCGAGCACGGCGCGATGCCTATTGGGTGCGCCGGGCCGAGTCGCGATTCAGCGCAGCCTCAAACTTATCCGCAACCGCGGGAGTCTCGATGTCGCCCGTCAGAATTTCACGATTGGTTGTGTCGCGGCCGTAGAGTTCCCTGTTGGCTTCTCCATCCGGTCGAACCGTCGCGCGGACCAGCGTGATGCCTACGAACAGCCCTTGCGAACGGGAGTACGACAGGATCTCGGCGTTCCTCATCGCGTCCGTCCGAGCGCTCGCGTCGAGGCCAACCGGGCCCGCCGCCGCGGAGGCGTCTCCGCCGACCGTAAACCCATCGGTGAAAAGGCGCCCCATTGCGCCATCGTTCATCACCAGCAACACAACATCGGTTTCCGAGGCGCCAATCTGAAACCCAACGCTTCCACCTTCAGACCGCATCGCAGCCGGGGCGCTCCAGCCCGAGCCGCCAGACCGGCGGCAGACCTCAAACCCACGGCCATCGTCCGCGGCGAAAATAAATCCGGCTTTTTTCATACCCGGCACGACGACGACGCAACGCGCCTTGTCGAGCAGATCTTGGGGGATGCCTCTATCGAAGGCCCTCATCATATCGGTCAAGGCGTCGGCTGAAGCGTCGAGCCTATCGTCGACCTTGATTGGTCTGTCCGCCGCGTAAGCGGCGGTACTAACGGAGCCGGCAATTGCAAATACCGTCGCGAGTGTCTTGCGCATTCAAAGTTCTCCGCTTCGGGTTCAATGAAGAGCACGGCGGCTTCCAATGCGCTGGAGGCCGCACGAGCGGAGCACTTCTTCGAAACTGCGGCTTTGGGCCATTCCATGAGCGCTCTTCTTGTCTTGGCGTGCGGCCTCCGCCGCGAAAGCCGCATGCAGAAACTGCCCACAACACGTGCAGGTTCTGTTCCGAGAGCCATCGGTCAGGCCGCCACAACTGACTATCGGCCGCCGTGGCCGCCTCCGCCGCCACCGTGGAAGCCACCGCCACCACCGCCGCTGAAACCTGTCGCTGCACGGACGCCACCACCTGCGAAACCTCCTCCGCCACGGACAGCGCCACCGCCGCTGAAGCCTCCACCGCGGCTCACAGCGGCCGCAGCGGCGCCGCGAACGCCGTATGCGTGACCAACGGACCCGAAAGCGGAAGAGCGGGCATTAGTCAGGTTGGAGGAGGGCAGGTAGGCCGGTCCGAAATTCCGGTGATAAGGGAGCCCGCCGTAGCCGTATCCGCCGTATCCGCCGTAGCCGTATCCGAACCCGGCGTAGGGGGCGAACCATGGGGAGTAGAAGCCCCAGCCGAAGGGGTCGAAAAAGATCCCATCGCCCGGGATGAATGTGTAAGCGCTATACGACGGGTTCCAGTACCATCCATCGCCATACCAACTGGCGGAGTATTGGCCGGGCTCGCCCGCGTACGTCCGGGCGGCATTGACGTTAGCCTCCGCCAGGTACGCGGACCGCAGGCCGGCCCACCTGTAGAAATCGTCGGTAGACGATGCCTTCCTGTTGAACGGCTGGTCCTTCAGTTTTCCACCGGCTTGGAGAACGATCTCATGTCCGCCGTTCACCTCACCGTGTTTACCGGCTGATTCGACTACGGCTCTTCCGTCAAACACGCGGATCAGGCTGAAGTTCGCATCGAAGTCATACAGGCCCGCCTTAAGCAAGTGCGCGGTTGCGCCGTTCCAGTTGATTCGCACGTTGTTCTCGGGCCGGATCTCCGCAACGTCGATCATCGCGCGGCCCTTTTCGAGAGTCAGTATGGTATCCGCCAAACCGGAGGAAATCATCCGGAGGGAACTATTATCGTCGATTCTCACGAAGATCCCCGGCGTCAGCAGGATCTCCGCCCTGCCATCCGCCGTCGAGAGCGATTGGCCCGCCGCCAATTTGGCGGTACCCACGGATGTTTCCGAGAGGGTTTGCGAGCCGATCGCAGCTTGTCCTTCGATGTAGTTGAGCATTCCGGGTTGCGGGGTTACCGAGCCCCACGCAGGGCTAAATAACAGCGCACCCAGGAGAAAGCCTCCAAGCGTTTCCCACCTTGACCGCATCATAACTTTAAGTCTCCAATCTGTTAGATGCGGTGTGAAGACGCACGGTTCCTAATGGCGGATCGGTAGGAAATATACCACGGTGTGCAGTATTATTCATTCTTCACGATGACCGTCTTTCGCGGAAGTAACGCGATAGAAGCCGTTGCGAGCGGCAATCCGGGGCAAGCTCTCAGAGATCCTGTACTTTTGGCAGCTTCCATGCCGCGCGGACGGTAAATTCGACCAAGTTGGAGACATGGAAGGAACGAGGCGATAGGGAGCGTGCGAATGCGCCTTTCGGGGGGCCTGCCTTGCAAACAGGACGGATCCTCCTTGTGCGCCTCACGCTCCCGACCTTTCCACTGCCTCGTGGTGCTGGTGAATCATGGCTGCGGCCATCTGCGTGCTCCCGCCGGTTGTTGTGGGGGACTGTTTCGAGATCTGCGCGGCCGACGTGAACCAAGGCCCATGTGCAGCGAGAAAGCGACCGAGAACGACGTGCAGGAAATTAACCGCCAGTTGGGAAAAGGAGACGCACGCTCATGAGGAAGCAGCCC
>PLGA01000657.1 GCA_003139735.1 Bryobacterales bacterium
ATCAATGTTGGCACGGAGGGCGCGACATTCAAATGGCGTACCATCAGAGCAGCATTGTGGATGCAATCGTTCTCCACTCGATAGGGCGCTGCCTATTGACATACACCAGTCTTCTTCGGATGTCGCAAGCGCTGAGGACACGCAGACCGAAGACCGACGGGACACCCCGCAACAGTTGAACGCCTGAAGCGCCGAAACTTCGAAACGCAAGCAAAGCGGCCGTGTCCGCAGCTCCGAATCGCGCAAACCTGGCGACCTTTACCGTCCGCGGCCTAACAACACAATCCTTACCGTCTTCAGCAGGATGGCAGCATCGGAGCGGAGCGACATGTGCTTGGCATAATACAGGTCGTACTGCAGTTTTTCGCACGAGTCGTCTACAGATGCCCCGTATCGACACATGACCTGAGCCCAGCCTGTAATACCGGGTTTCAGGTAATGACGAAGACTGTAGAAGGGGATGTCCTGTTCGAGTCGATCCACAAAGTAAGGCCGCTCAGGTCGTGGGCCAACCATGCTCATATCCCCTTTCAACACATTCAGCACTTGCGGTAATTCATCGAGTCGGAAGATCCGCAGCAAACGGCCGACTTTCGTCACCCTTTCGTCACATTCCGCCGCCCATGCCGGACCGGTTTCGACCTCCGCATCGTGGCGCATGGAGCGGAACTTATAAATAGTAAACGTCTTTCCATGCAAGCCGACGCGAACCTGCCGAAACAGCGCAGGCCCCGCCGAACTCAACCTGATTGCAATGGCGATTGCCGCCAGCAACGGGGCTGTCAACAATACCACCAGCAGCGCAAACGTAACGTCGAAGGACCGCTTCAAAAAAGCGCCCGCTTGGGAACGGTTGAATCCCTTCGTATAGACAAACCACTGCGGGTTCAAGGCTTCAACCCAAATCTTCCCGCTGAGCTCCTCATAGAAATCCACAGCGTCGTCGACCTGCAAGCCTCGAAGGCGGGAATCCAGCAGTGTGGCGGCCAGTCTCTCCCGGTTCCTGGAGTCCATCTCGGCTATGACGACTCTCGAGATTTGCCCCCTAGCCACCAACTCGGTGAGATCCGCCAGTTCGATCGCGCGCCCACGATCCGCCAGACCCTCGGAAAGGCTCAAGACCTGCGCATGGCGCTTCGAGCGGAACGCGCCGCGCCGCAGTTCCCGATGAAGCTTCGCCGGCAGCTCTCCCGTTCCGACGATCAGAATCTCTTCCACGAACTTGCCGCGAGCGGCAAGATGCCGCAAACACAACCGCAGCATTACAGGCAAAAGGCCGATAATCAGCCCGGCAACGATTACCGTGCCGACTCGGGGGATCAGCCCTGGAAAGACGTAAAAGAGGAATGCGGAAGCCAACACTCCCAAGAGAAGAGACTCCACGAGATCGATCCAAAACTGCGATGCCTTCGAGCTCACAATGGATTTGTCAAGGCTATTGATATGAAAGAACACAGCGCAGCAGGCGAACATCGTCGGTGTTTCAAGACCGTGCCTGCCCCAGGCGGTTTGCAATACTGCGACGGCCAGCAGCGTGAGCTCCGCTGCTAGAAAGGCCCCGCGGGGACGCGCAAGCGTGTGCGCCCGCACCCTCAGTTGGGCTCCGGCAGGCGCAGCGGCAGGACTGCGCCACAACGCGTTTTCGATAGCAGCGGTCGACATAAACGTAGAGGCCTTCCTGCGCAATACACCGTCTGGACAACGCGGAATACCCTTGGCGGCGGCGAAACAAACGACGTTGTGGCGCTTCGTCGTGGAACATTCAGTCGCGCGACACGTCTTCCGGATCAATGACCCTGACGCGCCTCGATAACCTGTCGAGACTACGCCGGATTACCGCCGCGCACAGCAGATCGTTTACGTCTTACTAAGTACGCGGTCGCGGGCCGACTCAGATTGCGGTACACAATCGGCCTCGGATCATGACTCAAAAGTAACAAGCTCTGTGGTTGTCGTCTGGTCATAAGTGACCACTAGGCACGCAATGTACTGGAAGCCAGTACTAGCGTTGGGGTGTTCGCGTTATAAGCAGAACATTGGCGAAGGGCTCAAAACCGCTCTAGAGCGCCGTTCGACAAAGGGTGCGCGGGAGGATAAGAGATCGCGGAAGACCGCAGGTCGAAGCCTCTAAACGGTGGTCCCGACGACTTTCACCTGGATCGCCCAGGCGGCGGGCGTCGCCATACGCGGGGACGCCGCGCCACTTCTTTCGGATCGCCCGGCAACGCAGCACAGGGCGCCCCGCGTCCGTGCCGAGAGGGCGTATTCTCATGTTCACTTTTGACCAGACCCCAAAGAGGTTCTCTTGATACCTTAGCCTTGGGTATGCAGCCGGGCGGACGATAACGGAAGCCTTGGCCTACCCAGGCTGACATTGAGACAAACAGATCTGAAGACCGCCGCATCCTTAATCATGTTTCTGACGGCCAGCGGGGCGCTGCTCACGGCGGCAGACGTTGTGACGCCGCCGGGCAGCCCAACTTCGGCCGAGGCCGAATACCGCCTGGGCCCCGAAGACGTGATTGAAGTATTCGTGTGGAAGGAGCCAGAGGCAACGACCACGGTGACGATACGCTCGGACGGCAGGATTTCACTTCCGTTGGCGGGCGAACTCGAGGCCGCCGGCAAAACGGCGGTCGAACTTCAGCAGGAGATCACGACCAAATTGAGCCAGTACGTGAACCAGCCCGTGGTCAACGTCATGGTCAAGCAGATTAACAGCCTGAAGATCTCGGTTTTGGGCGAGGTCCGCCGGCCCGATGTTTACAAAATTAAGAGCCGGGTGACCGTGCTGGACGCAATCGCGATGGCAGGGGGCTTTACCGATCTTGCCCGGCCGAGCAAGGTGGTTGTACTAAGGAATACGCCGGCCGGCCCACAGCGGATCATGGTCAACATTAAACAGCTTGTCGGGGACGGCAGCAAGGCGCCGTTCTACCTTCAGACGCTGGATACGGTTTATGTGGAATAGGAAGCTGAAGCTACGGGGAGTTGCCTGCCGTGAGAATGAGAACGTTTCGGGGCGGCCGGAAGCTTCTCGAGCGGTTGGCGCGGGAGAGGTAAGGCTGGGACGCCGGCTATTACTGCCGCTTGGCATAGTTTTGGTTTTGTTTGTCAATGTCGGGGGGCTCGCCCAAGAACGGCCGAACGGAGTATATCTTGTTTCGCCGTTAGGTTTGAGCGCCGGGTACGACCATGGCTTCATCGCAAATTCCGAAGCGCTCGACGACACAGTCGTCATCCTGACGTCGCCAACCTTCGCGTGGATCAAGAACACGCATCGAACGAGCTTTTCCCTGGACTACCAGGCGGAGTTTGAAATCTTCTCCCGTTATCAGAACCTGAACGCCTGGAACCATTCGGCGACTATGCGCTACAGCTACCGGATCGATTCCCGTTTGAGCTTCGATGCGGGCGATTCCTTTCTTTCCACGACGGATGCAAGCAGCCGGCTGGCCGACAGTCAGTTTCTGCTGCCGCTGGGCCGTTTTCAGCAGAATTCTCTCTTCGCCGGGCTGAAGTACCGGTTCAGCCAGCGAACTGAATTGTTGTTTCGCTTTGACAACGCCTTCACGACAATGGCGCTGCCGGCGCCGTTGACAAACCAGTTCAACCTGATGACTAACGCCGGCACGGTGACGTTAGACCACACGCTCACCAAGCACCATTCCGTGACGGGGAGCTACTCTTATGTGCGCGTCCGTCCGTTCGATGGGAATGGCTCCGCCGGCTCCTCATACCCGGCGGTGCAGACTCTGAATGCAGGTTACCTGTACACCGTCAATCCGGGTTTGCTGCTCCGCGCGACGGGCGGCGTGGTTCGCGGCCCCAAGTTCGCGTACACCGCGGGCGGCGCGGTGGAAAAGCAGTTGGGACGCCTGTGGATGATGGCGGGCTTCCAGCGGTACCTGTCGTTCTTGGGAGGTTTCGCGCCCGGCGCAGGCACGGCGAACGGCGCAATGCCTTTCGCCGATGGGTTGCTGCCGAACTCCGTGTTTGAAGCGGCGTCGCTGCGGGTCCGCGGAAAGCTGACGAAGCGCGTGGGTTTGGACTTCAACGGACAGGTGGGGCGGGCGAGCGTTGCAAGCCGGGACGTCAGGAGCCTGATTGGCCAGGCGCGCGTGGATTACAAGCTAGACGACCGGCTCACCGTATTTGCCCGCGCGGAATATTACGGTCAGAACGTAAGCGAGTTTTCAAGTTTTCCACTGGCGCGAAGCAGGTGCTTCGGCGGCCTGGAAATCGTCTTGTCGCGTCCGCCGGAAACAGATGTCGCTTCCCGCCGGCGCCAGCAAATCCCCGATGCGGCTGCCGCGCCCCAGGCAGAGGAGCTTCAGGCTCCGGAGGAGAAATAACAAATGGAAGCGAACGATCCGGGGAACGGCTTTTCCGCATTTGCCGCCCTTCGGGCTCTGAAGCGCCGCAAGCTTTACGCGCTGATCCCAGCGCTGCTGGTGACTGGAGCGGCCTGCGTCTACGCGCTGCGGATGCCGGAACGCTTTCGCGCCCAGACGCTGATCGTCGCTGAGCCTCTGGCCCAGGGGAATTATCTGACTGACAAGCCCGCCGACGCGACTACCGCCAACATCCAAGACCAGTTGCGCACTATCCGGGAGACGCTGTTCAGCCATCCGGTACTCGAAACGGTAAATGCCGAATTTCACCTGAGCAGCCCGGGGACCGGGACGCCGGAACAGGCGCTGGAGGCGCTGAAGTCGAAAATACAGATTCAGGTGGAAGCGCCCGATGCCTTCCAGATCAGCTTCGAGGGTAAACAACCGCTGCAGGTCATGCAGGTGACCAACCGCTTGGCCGAGTTGTTCATCGAGCGCGCCTCGGACCTCCGCGGCGAGCGCGTGGAACAGGCGGACAGCTTTTTGGATGCCGAGGTGAATCGTCTGCAAGAGCAACTCCGCGAGCAGGAGGACAGCTTGAAATCCTACAAGGAGAGCGTGGCGCGCCAGCTTCCCGAGCGTCTCGCAACAAATCTCAAGCTTCTCGAGGACCTACAGCAGCAGGTGCGGAGCAAGACCGATCAGATCACGGAAGGCCAGGCGCGGCGGCTGGCCGTGAACGAGGAGATGAAGGCGCTGGAGAATCAGGGAGCGCTCGATGCGGAGCCGCGAGAAAAAACCCCCGCCGAAGTCACCCTTGACGATCTACGCCTCAAGCTGAGTCAGCTCAAGGCCCGTTATACGGCCAAGAATCCCGAGATTGCAAGCACCGAAAAAGAAATCCGGGACCTGCAGGCGAGCATCACTCCGTCCGCGAATCGCCCCGCGCCGTCGGCTATCCATTTGCGCTACATCGCGCTGCAGGCCGAGGCGGAGTCGATCGATCAGCGATTGCAGAGTTACCAGCAGGAACGCAACGCGCTGGCATCCCAAGTGGCAACGGCTGAGCGCCAGGTCGACTCTTCGCCGGGGCTCGAGACGACGCTTGCCCAGCGCGTCAGAGACGCGGCGCTGACCCGCTCGCAGTACGAGGCCATGCTCGCGAAACAGCAAGCGGCGAAGCTGGACCAGCGGATGGAGAAGAGCGCCAAGGGCGTCGCATATAAGGTCGCCGAATCGGCCCAACTGCCAGGGGCCCCTTCGAGCCCGCAGCGGAACCGGATCATTCTGATGGGGCTGGTGGCCGGCTTGGGGTTGGGCCTGATCGCCGTCCTGGTCGTGGAGCAGATGGATACGACGTTCGATACCATCGAGGAGTTCCAGGGGTTCACGAATCTCCCGGTGCTATCGGCCGTTCCCACGATACCCAAGCGCGCGGGCAAGTACTCTGGCGGGCGCCGCGCGTCCTCTCTGAGACTCGAGAGCGCAGGCATCGATCCAGCGCGCCTGCGGCATTATCAAGAGCACCGTCTCGCGGTCTTCAGCGACCCGCAATCCATCCCTTCGGAACAATACGGCATTCTCGCGATGAAAGTAGAGCAGTGCATGGAGAAGAGCGGCGGCCAGGTGCTGGTGGTGACCAGCGCGGCGGGCGGCGAAGGAAAATCCGTTACGGCTCTGAACCTGAGTCTGGCGCTCTCCGCGTCGCTGAAAGGACGCGTCCTGTTGGTGGACAGCGACCTGCGGCGCCCGCAGGTGCATCGGTATTTGGGCCTGAACACGACCAAAGGCTTCGCCGATCTGTTGGCCCAAACCGGCGGTGAAATCAGCCCCTACATTTCGAAACTGGGCAGCCTGGATGTGATTGTCGGCGGCGACCCGCCGGCGAACCCTGTCGGTCTTCTGGCGTCGCCACAGGCGCGGGACCTTCTGGCGCGACTGCGCAAAGAATATGCGCTGATCGTGATCGACAGTCCGCCCATAGTACCGATCGCCGACAGCCACATCCTTGCCGGCATGGCCGATGGAGTGGTGATTGTCGTGCGAGCCCGGCAGACCCGGCGCGAACTCTTCCGCCGCGCCATCCAGAGCCTCAGCGCCGCCAATGTACTTGGCGTGGTTCTGAACGATGTGGAATACGGAGACACCCGTTACGCTTATGCCTTCCGGAACTATCAGCGACACTACCTGGGCCGGGGCTGACACGGTGCAGCGCAAGAGCCAGTCGAACAGGCCGCTCAGCGCGGAGGCCGGGAGGCTGCTGAAAACCAGGGATTGTGTTTTTGGGGTCGAGGACGGTGATCGAACTCCCGCGAATCGACCGGATGAAAGGATCTAGAATGTCTTCNNCCGGTAACATCGCGACCATCGCGGGCAATGGCAGCGGAACGTTCTCTGGGGATGGCGGTTCGGCGGCGATCGCCAGCTTGAGTTATCCCCGGGCATTAGCCATCGATTCGAGCGGCAACCTGTATATCTCCGACGTGGGCAACCAGCGAATCCGGCAGGTCAGCCGCACTGGAATCGTCTCGACCGTAGCCGGGAATGGGATTGCGGGGTATTCCGGGGACGGAGGCTTGGCCGTGAATGCGTCACTGAGCGCAGAGACCGGCTTGGCGCTGGACCCCTCCGGCAACCTCTATATCGCCGNNCGGATGGTGACGCCGAACGGCATCATCAGCACAGTCGCCGGGACAGGCGTGCAGGGCTTTTCCGGCGACGGAGGCCCCGCGACTAGCGCCACTCTGAACGTGCCGGCTTCCGTAATGTTCTCGAACGGCAACTTGTACATTGCCGATAGTTCCAATCAGCGCATCCGCAAAGTGAGCAGCAACGGAACGATCACAACGGTCGCCGGCANNCGGTGGGCCGGGCGGCTTCTCGGGAGATGGCGGTCCCGCCACCAGCGCTGCCCTGAATTTTCCGTTAGGTATGGCGATGGACGGTCTGGGTAATCTGTATTTTGCCGATGGCGGCAACAACTGCGTCCGCCGGATCGCCCCGAACGGGGTGATCACCACCGTGGCCGGCAATGGGAATGGCACGGGAGGCTTTTTCGGGGATCAAGGCCCCGCCACCAGCGCGACGCTGAATATCCCAGAGGACGTGGCGATCGATGTCGCGAACAATCTGCTTATCGCCGACTCCGCCAACAACCGCATACGCAAAGTAGTAGTCAGTTCCGGTATTATCAGCACCGTAGCCGGCATAACGGGGAACGGATTCTCCGGCGACGGAGGCCCGGCCACTCAGGCGGAGCTGAACTTCCCTTGGGGGGTGACAACGGACGCCACGGGCGACGTCTACATTGGCGACCGCGTGAACAATCGTGTTCGGATCGTATACGAAAGCGTCACCGGCACGCCGACATTAACGGCAAATTCCACGGTTAACGCAGCCAGCCTGTCTCAGGGCGCCATCGCCCCGGGCATGATCGTAGCCATTTCCGGGGCGAATTTCGCGACCAGCGTCCAGAGCGCGTCCACCATGCCCTTACCTACGGTTTTGGGCAATACCAGCATAACTTTCAATGGCGTTGCGGCTCCGTTGTTTTCCGTGTCCGCTAGCCAGATATATGCTCAGGCGCCTTTTAATCTACCGGCCGGTGTGGCGTCGATTCAAGTGAGCCAAGGCAGCGCCCTGAGCGCCGCGCAAACGGTAAACGTAGCCGCCGCTTCACCCGGCATCTTCATTGTCGATCAGGTGAGCAGCGCCGCAGCCGTACTTCACGCCGCCGATTATTCGCTAGTCACCAGCAGCTCGCCGGCGCGGCCGGGTGAGTACCTGCTGATCTATTGCACGGGTCTCGGCGCAGTGGGAACTTCAGTGGCGTCCGGCGCCATGGCCCCGAGCGTACCGCCGGACTCGACGGTCCAACCCCCGACCGTGAGCATCGCGAATTTGTCCGCCAACGTTACTTTTGCTGGCCTTGCCCCGGGTTTCGTGGGCCTATATCAGATCAACGTCCAGGCGCCGGCCGGCCTGCCCACGGGCAACCAACCCGTTCAGACCGTTACTTTCGGGGTAGTGAGCAACATTGCAACGATTGCAGCATTACAGTAACCAGCGCGGGCTTTGAGAGGAATGAAAAGATGGCAAAAGCGATCTTATGGACCGCGCTTGCCGGCATCGTTTACGTATACGCGGGCTATCCACTGCTGCTGTTGGTTTGGCGGACATGGGCTCGGCGTCCCGTTCACAAGCGGAGCCAAGAGCCGAGCGTGAGCCTGGTGATCGCCATGCGCAACGAGGAAAAGAACGTCCAGGCCAAGATGCAGAATTGCTTCGATCTCGATTACCCTGCCGGTAAGCTCCAGGTGATTGTCTCGCTCGACGCCCCGACGGACGGAACCGAGGCCCTCGTGCGCGACTACGCCGACAGGGGGGTCGAGGTCGTCTCCTCCCCGGCGCACCGGGGAAAAGCGGAAGCCCTGAACAGCGGAGTGGCGATCGCCACAGGCGAGATCGTTGTGTTTGCCGACGCCCGCCAACATTTTGACAAGGCAGCTATCCGCGAGCTGGCGGCCAATTTCGCGGATGCCTCCGTCGGAGCCGTGTCCGGGGAGTTAGTGCTGCTGGACGAGCGAGGCAAGGAATCGAGCGATGCGGCTGGCGCGTACTGGCGTTACGAAAAAGGACTGCGCGCAATGGAAAGCGAAATTCACTCCGTCGCCGGCGCCACGGGCGCCATCTACGCAATTCGCCGCGGGCTCTTTGCGCCGCTGCCGGCGGGAACCATTCTGGACGATGTGGTCATTCCGATAAGAATGGCGCTGGCGGGGAGGCGGGTCATTTTCGATCCAGCGGCCCGGGCGTACGAGTTTGCCAACCAGCGCGCAAAATCGGAATACGAAAGAAAAGTACGGACCTTAGCAGGCAACTGCCAGCTTCTCGTTCAAATGCCTGAGCTGCTGGCGCCGTGGCGGAACCCGATATTCGTTCAATTCGTTTCCCATAAGGTAGGACGCCTGCTCGTGCCTTACTTGCTGGCGGCGCTTTTCATTTCGAATCTGTTCCTGCTGCGTGGCTTTTACCTCGTAATCATGGTTGGTCAAGTCCTGTGGTACGCGCTAGCCGGCGCGGGCTGGCTGGTCTCGACTCGCGGCTCGAAGGCGAACGGCGCCACGACTGCTGTAGCTCGGGCAGGCTAAGAGAGACGTATATGAGACACACGTTACGAAATGCCGCACTGGCGCCCTACACGTTCGTTCTGATGAATTGGGCGGCGGTCGCCGGTCTTTATTACTTCATGCGCGGATCCAGGGACATCTGGAATCCGGCCGGAGCGGGGCGCACCTAGATGGCGTGCGTGGCGGCAGCGGATCCCTTGTCGAAGGCCGCCCCCGTTCCAGCTGCGATCCGCGTCGAGACCATTTCCGACTACCAGGCATTTCTCGATCTCGAGCCGGTCTGGAACGAAGTGGCGGAAGCTGCTGGACTCGACCATCCCTTTCTGGAGCACGCCTGGGTACGCACCTGGTGGGAATGCTTCGGCGCCGGAAGCGCTCTTCGAATTCTTGTGTTAAAGGCGGGCTCCCAAACGGTGGCGATCGCTCCGCTGATCCTGACGCCCATACGAATGTGGGGGATCAAAGTGCGGCGTTTGGGGTTCTTCTACAATGCGCATGTTCCGCGCGCAGACTTCCTGATTGCGCAGAGGCGGGCAGAGGCCTACCGAGCCATCTGGAGCCACCTCTCCAGGAGCCACGACTGGGATCTTTTGCAGCTCTGCCAACTGCCGGAAGGATCCGAGACCCTGGAGGCCATATCCGGCCTCGCGGGGCCGGACCATTGCAAGATGGTAACCTGGCTGTCCGGCGCCTCACCGTATCTGCCGCTCAGCGCTTCCTGGGGCGTGTACTTCGACAGCCTGGCGGCCAAACATCGCTCCAACCTGAGAAATCGGTTCAAGCGGCTAAACGCGATCGGTCCCGTAGAAGTCGAGACCATTACCGCCGGCGAGAAGCTGACGGACGCCTTGGGGGCCGCCTTGCAACTGGAGGCCGCGGCCTGGAAGGGCGAAGCTCGCACCGCGATTTCCTGCAACCCTGACGTATCCAAGTTCTACTCGGCGTTCGCTCAGCGCGCGGCGGAGCGCGGCTGGATGCGCCTCAATTTCTTGCAAACGGGCGCACAGCGGATCGCCTTCGATTATTCTCTCTTTTACAAGAACCGTATCCATCTGCTCAAAATTGGGTACGACCCGGCGTACGCTCCGTATTCTCCCTCCAATCTCTTGCTATTTATGGTCTTGCAAGACGCTTTCGAGCGGGGCGCGAGGGAGTACGATTTCCTGGGAGAAAGCGCCGACTGGAAGTCGAACTGGACCAAGCACTCCAGGCCGCACTATTGGCTCTTCGTCTTTTCCTGCACTTTCAAAGGGCATCTTTTGCACTTCATCAAGGCACAGCTAGTCCCTTTGCTGAAACGAAGCAGCTTACGGCCGTTGCGCAAGCTCGTTTTGCGACTGGCCGCCTACGTGCAAGCGCAGAGGCGCTAATGTACGTCTCATCCTGGCCAGGGCTGACCCTGCGGGAGTTTCGCCACTCCCAGGCGGGCCGGAGCCTGCCATACCCGCTGGCTTCCGCGAACCGGCTCTCTTTCTGCGTGGCGCGCAGCGGCATTTATCACTTGTTTCGCGCGTTGCGATTCAAGAAGGGCGAGATTGTCCTGGTTCCCGACTATCACAGCGGCAACGAAGTGTCTGCGATCCGGGCGGCTGGGGCGTCCATCGTCTACTATCCGATCCTTCGCAATCTGGAGCCGGACCTGGATGCCTTGTCGCGCCTGGCCAAGCGGAATCCTCGGGTTATCTACGTGATTCACTACCTGGGGTGGCCGCAACCGATGAAGGAAATCGAAGCGTTGTGCCGGGAACGAGGCAGCCTGCTTGTCGAGGATTGCGCCCTTTCTCTGCTCAGCGAGACGGACCAAAAGCCACTTGGCAGTTTCGGAGATTACTCGGTCTTTTGTCTATATAAGACTCTGCCGGTGCCTAATGGCGGCCTGCTTGTGCAGAATCGCAATATTCTGGGGGATCTGGCCAAGCTGAAGTTGGAACGTTGCCCCCGCACCGCAGCCTTCGGCCGGAGCGCGGAATTGGCGCTGGAAGCGGTACGTTCCCGGTCGGACCGCATCGGCAAATCTCTGTTCGGCATCAAGCGGGCCTTTGGCCAAATGTTGCGAGGGGCGCGTGTTCGGCAGGTGCCGGTGGGCAACATTGGTTGGGACATTGCCGACGTCAACATTGCCATGTCATCCATCAGCAGTACCGTGATGGGCGGACTGGAGTATGACCAGATCCGGCGCAAACGAAGGGAGAATTTCCTCCTCATGCGGCGAAGGCTGGAAGGCCGTGTCAACATGCTGCGGAAAGACTTAAAGGAAGGCGTCTGCCCGTTGTTCTTTCCAATCCTGGTGCAGGACAAGCAGTCGGCGGCAAGCGCCTTGTGGCGGCGGGGCATCGGCGCGGTCGAGTTCTGGAACAGAGACCCGCGGGCGGACTGCGACGGCGGCGCCGACGCGCAGTATCTGCGGGCGCACGTGCTGGAACTGCCCATTCATCAAGGCGTCGAACCGTCGCAGGTGGAATACATCGCCGATCAGGTGCTGCGCTTGGAACTGCAGCCGGCACAATGACCGCGACTTTCCCAGTGATGCCGGCAGGAACCTCTTCGCTTACGGTGGAGACCGTCACCGATGCGCTGGGCTTCGCAGCCCTGCAACAGGAGTGGGATCGCCTTCTGCAATCGAGCGATTCGGATGGTCTCTTTTTGACCTGGGAGTGGCTTTACACCTGGTGGAAACACCTGGCCGGCGACAGAGAGCTTTCGATCCTAACGGTCCGTTGCGAGGGAGAACTGGTCGCGCTGGCGCCATGCGCGCTGCGCCTTGCCAGTCTGGTCCGCCGGCGTCCGCTTCCCATGCTGGAGTTCTTAGGAGCCGGCTTGGTGGGCTCGGATTACCTCGACCTGATCGTTCGGAGAGGCCGTGAACCGGAAGTGCGGCGAGCCTTGGCGTCACACTTGGTTGGGAAGCGGCTCATGCTCAAGTGGACGCAGCTAAAGCGGAGCGGCTGTTCGGCCGCCGGAGTCGCGGCGGCGTTGGGTGAAAACGGTTGGAGCGTCGCGGAGGCAGCCACCAATACCTGCCCATTCATCCCTCTGGCCGGAAGGTCCTGGGACTCTTATCTGGCAACGCTCGGCGCCGAGCATCGCTACAACTTCCATCGTAAGTGGAAGCGCCTGAACCGGGACTACACGGTGCAATTTGAACAAGTGCGCACGCCAGCGCAATGCCGCGAGGAAATCGACCTGGTGATTTCGCAGCACAACCTGCGCTGGCAAGACCGCGGCGGCTCGGACGCTTTTCACGCTCCCGGTCTCGTCGCGTTTCATCAAGAGTTCAGCCAGGTCGCCCTCGATCGTGGCTGGCTGCGCCTCTACGTTCTTCGGTTGGATGGGAAGCCCGCGGCGTGTTTGTACGGGTTTCTATACCATCGGACCTTCTATTTCTACCAATCGGGCTTCGATGCTGCGTACGTCAAACACAGCGTCGGTCTAGTCACGATGGGTCTTGCGATCCAGAGCGCGATCGATGAAGGAGCGGAGGAATACGACCTGTTGCACGGCAACGAGGCTTACAAGTCGCACTGGAGCTGCGATAGCCGCGAGTTGGGCAGACTGGAAGCGTACCCGCCGCGCGTGTTGGGCTGGATCTCCCGGTCGGCCGTGGAACTGGAGCGGGCCTCCCGCAGGTTTGCGCGTCGGATGCTGCCGAGAGGCGGTATCTCGTGATTCGAAACTGGATCAAGACCGGCGCCGCCCAGGTTATGAGCGGGACGGGTTTGGACAGGTTGGCCGGCTCGCTGTCGGGTGCGAAAGGAGGTCCTCTGATCATCGGCTACCACCGGGTAGTAGAGGATTTTGCGTATAGCGCCAAGACATCCATTCCTTCCATGCTGGTGAGCCTGAGAATGCTGGAACAGCATTTGGATTGGATCGGCCAGCGTTTCCGATTCATCTCTCTCGATGAAGCGGGCGCGCGGCTCGAAGGAAGGGACAGCCGGAAGGATCCGGTCGCGGCGATTACGTTCGACGACGGCTACCGCGATTTCTTCGATCATGCGCTGCCGCTGCTCAAGCGAAAGGGCATTCCCGCGGCGGTGTTCGTTGTGACGGATCTGGTCGGCGCCGGACGCGTACAAATTCACGACAAGCTCTATCTGTTGCTGGCTCGGCGGTTCAAGCCCAATCGCGGAGTGAAAACGCCCTATCAGGCTACCCGTGCGCTGATCGAGGGTTCGTCGCAGACCGAGATAGAAGCGGTTATCCAGACGATGGAGTCGGAGGCCCCGATTCCGGAAGACACTTTCCGGCCCTTTTATTCGCTTACGTGGGAAATGCTGGATGAAATCCGCCGGGCGGGCATGACAATAGGCTCCCACACGCGTACGCATGTGCTCATGACCAAAGAGAGCGGACAGCGGGTGAGGGAGGAAACCGTTGGATCGCGCAAGGAAATTGAGGAGAGACTTGGGACGAGCGTGCAGCACTTCGCATATCCCAGCGGAGTATTCAATAGGGCCGCGGTGGACGCCGTCGCCGCCGCCGGGTACCGGTTTGGGTACACCACCTGCAGCCACCAGGACGCCCGGCGCCCGCTGCTAACGGCGCCACGCACGCTTCTGTGGGAGAACTCCTGCCTCGATTCCCACGGCCTGTTCTCAGGGTCTATCTTGAGTTGCCAGATCCACCGCGCTTTCGATCTGCTAAGCGGATGCCGGCAAATCCACTGCCAGCCGGGAGAATGAAAATGGCTGGCTATAGCGTTGCACAGATCCATTTCACCGAGCGAAGCCGGGCAGCCACTAGATCCCCAGCCTCATATTGGCTGTTGCTCGCATTTCTATTTCTTCTCTACGCGAATCTGCCCATAGTAATGCCGGCCCTCGATCCTTTACACCTGGCCAAGGTGGTGGGGGCGCTGGCGCTCGTGGCGCTGCTCGCCGAGCGGGCCTTCGCGCGCGAGAGTTTCGATTTCGCCCGGCCCGAAGGTTGGTTGCTGCTCGGCTTTCTGGGCGCCACCGCTCTCTCTTCCGTGACGNNGCGCTCTGGCCTCGTCACGCGGCCGAGTCGGTTTCCGACCTGTTGAAGATGACCATCGTCTTCTTCTTCATTGTGAACTGCGCGAATACCGAGCGCCGGCTTCGCGGCGTCATGTGGACCATCGTCGTGGGCGGCCTGTTGCCAGCGGCGGGAACGTTGAGAAACTACCTTCACGGCAATATAGTCGAAGGCAGGACCGCCTGGGTAGGCATCTTTGCGAATCCCAACGAGGTGGCTTACAGCCTTGTGATCCTGCTGCCTCTGGCCGCGTTCTTGGCGACGGGGCTGGGTCTAATGCCGCGACTGGCGCTGTTGGGAGTTGTGAGCGTATTCGTGGCGGCGATCCTGGTCACCTTCTCGCGCGGCGGATTGATAGGGCTGGTGGCGGTGATGGGGATTTACGCCTGGCGGAAGCGAAGTATCTGGCTCCAAGGCTTGATGGTGCTCTTTGTGGCGGTAGGCCTGATTCTTGCCGGCAGGTTCTGGTCGCGCGGCGAAGACTTCCAGAACCTGAACCAGGACGTCAGTTTTCGACAGCGGCTGGCCACCTCGCAAGCGGGGTTGGCCATGTTCGCCGATCATCCGCTGCTCGGCGTGGGACTGGGATGTTCGGTGATCGCCTGGCCGCTCTACGCCCCGGAGGGCCTCTATACGAGAGGAGCGCTGGTAACCCACAACACCTTCGTACAAGCGTTGGGTGAGACCGGCGCCATAGGCTTTATCCCGTTCGTTCTGTTCATAGGCATCGGTCTCTATCATGCTCGCAAGCTGGCGCTGGAATCGAGGGGGGCGGGCTTGGCTAATCTGGGCGCGGGGATAGAGATCGCCATCTGGGGTTTCGTGATCTGCGGGATGTCAGGGGGCTACGTGTTGACATGGTTTCCCTACATACTGCTCGGCCTGGCTGCGTCGGCCAGGCAAATCCGGGGCAGGACCCAATGATCGCCGCTTTGCCCATCCCCGCACAGAGAAACGACTCGGTCTTCAGGCCGGCCTTGTTACTGATGTCCGGACGCACGCTGGCTTTTACCGCGACGTTNNCTCTTCCTGGTTTTTACGACTGTCATTCTCATCGCCCAAGTGGGGATGGCCTCCAGCTTGTATTACTTCGTTCCCCGGTCCGCTCACGATGCGGGCCGGTATGTTGCGAATTCCCAGTTGTTCCTGGGAGCGGCCGGCCTGGCTGGTTTTGGCGTTCTCGTGTTGGCGGCGCCCAAGCTCGCGCACTGGCTGAGCAACAGCGAGTTGTCGCGGTACCTGCCCTGGATCGGCCTGTATCTCTTCCTCATGATGCTTTCGGCGACGCTCGAAATTGTTTTGATCTCGCGCGGTCGATACTTCTGGGCGTCGGCGTGCTATGCCCTCTCGGACTTGGCGCGGGCGGCTGCCTTTATCCTGCCCGTCATCCTGTTTCGCCAACTGGAGTGGCTCCTGAAAGGCGCCGTCGTAGTCGCGTTTGTCCGGGTGCTTCTCACCCTCTTCTACTTCCGGCGGGAATTCCGCGGCGGTTTCAAACCCGACCGAGTGTTGTTCAAGGGCCAAATGGCGTATGCGCTGCCGTTTGCCGCGGCTATTTTCGTGGATATCATGCAGGCGAGCCTTCCCCAGTACGCGGTGGCTCATCTCTTCAATCCGGCCACGTTCGCAATCTTCTCGGTCGGTTGCCTGCAGATCCCGCTAGTCGATTTCGCGGCCTCGCCGACAAGCGACGTGATGATGGTCAAAATGCAGGAAAGGCTGGCGGAAGGGCGGATGCCGGCGGTGGTGGCAATCTGGCACGACACCACCTGGAAGCTGGCCCTGCTGTTCTTTCCCCTGGTGGCTTTTTGCGTGGTAGCGGCCCGGCAGATCATCGTCCTCCTGTTTACCGTGAAATACGAAGCAAGCGTTCCCATCTTCATGGCTTGGTCCACCATGATCCTGCTCTCCATCTTGCAGGTGGACGGGGTGATGCGAGTCTTTGCGCAGACACGGTTCCTGCTGGCGCTGAATCTCATGCGTCTGGCGATCATTGCGGGGCTGCTGAAGTGGTCCCTATCGGAGTTTCGTCTGCTCGGTCCCGTTCTGGCGATCGTGCTGGCGACTTTGGCCTTCAAGGCGGCGGCTCTCGTTCGGATGAAAAGGCTTCTGGATATCAAGGCGGCCCAACTGCTTCCATGGGGCAGCCTGGCGGCTCTGTTGGGCGCCGCCGCCGCAGCCGGCGCGGTGGCTTGGGCCGTCAAAATGCAGATGCACGTTGCCACGGTTCCTCTCCTATTTGCGACGTGGCTGGCTTATACGGCCACGTACATCGCGCTGGTCTGGCGCTTCGACTTGCTGAACAGCGACGAGAGGCAAGCGATTGCGAGGTTTGCGCGAAAGTTGCAAGTTGCCGCGGCAGGGGCGTTCGGTTACGGAAAGGGATAGCGTACACCACTATGTGCGGAATCGCCGGCATCGTCAGCTTGGAAGGTCAGCCCGTCCTCGAACAGGAACTGCGAAATATGTGTTCGGCCATCGCCCACCGCGGTCCCGACGACGAAGGCTTCTACTTCCAGACCGGAGTGGGTTTGGGAATGCGCCGCCTGAGCATCATCGACCTCGACTCGGGACGCCAGCCGGTTTCCAACGAAGACGGAACCGTCTGGGTGGTGTTCAACGGAGAGATCTACAACTTTCAGGAGTTGCGCCAACAGCTTAAGGGGCGCGGACACGTCTTCTCTACGCACGGCGATACCGAAACCATCGTCCACCTGTATGAGGAATACGGCAACCACTGCGTGGATCACCTGCGCGGCATGTTTGCTTTCGCCCTGTGGGACGAGCGCCACAAGCGGCTGCTCGTCGCTCGGGACCGGCTGGGAATCAAGCCGCTCTACTACGCCGAGATCGGCGGCCGGATACTCTTCGCGTCCGAGCTGAAGTCCATTCTGCAACTGCCGGAGGTCGGGCGGAGCTTCAACTGGAGTGCGGTGTCGCACCTGTTTTCGTTCCTTTCCACTCCGCCCACGGAGGCGATCGTCGACGGCGTGCACAAACTGGAGCCCGGGCATCTGCTAACCGCCTCGCCGGGCGGGACTCCGGTGATTGAGCGCTACTGGGAACTGAGTTTCGAGCCGGATTACGGGAAAGAAGAAGACTACTTTATCGAGCATGTGCGCGGGCTTCTCGAAGAGTCGGTTCGCCTGCACATGGTAAGCGACGTTCCCCTGGGCGCGTTTCTCAGCGGCGGGATAGATTCGAGTTCGATTGTGGCCACGGCGGCGCGGCTCACCGATGCGCCGCTGAAGACTTTCTCCATCGGCTTTAGCGAGCCCGACTATAACGAGCTGGAATACGCTCGGGTGGTCGCCAAGAGATTCCGGACGGAACATCATGAATTGACGCTCGGGCCGGACTCCCTCGATCGGTTAGAGGATCTAGCCTGGCACCTTGACGAGCCCTTCGGCGATTCATCCGCCATTCCGACGTTTATGGTTTCCAAGCTGGCCGCTCAAAGCGTAAAGGTCGTGCTTTCGGGGGACGGCGGGGACGAGCTCTTTGCGGGGTATGACAAATACCTTGTAGAAAAACGGGAGCGGGGCTACACGCCGTTGCCGGCGCTAATTCGAACCGTGCTGGGAACGATCGGCCGGACGATGCCCGACGGGATGCGCGGTCGAAACCTCCTTCGCCATATGTCGTTGGCGGGCGCCGAGCGTTACCTCGATGCGTGCACTCTTTTCCGGCGCGACGACATGAAGAAGCTGTTCCGGCCCGATGTTTTCAAATTACTCGCGCCCTATGAACCATGGCGGGCCAAGGCCGCCTATATGGAATCGGGTGAGCGCCACTGGCTTTCGAACCTGCAAGGTCTCGACGTCAATAACTATTTGCCGCTGGACATTCTGACAAAGGTGGACCGGATGAGCATGGCCCACTCCATCGAAACGCGCGTACCGTTGCTCGATCATAAGCTGGTGGAATTCGCGGCGACCATTCCGCCGGAGATGAATCTGCGCGGCGGAACCACCAAATACGTGCTCAAGCGAGCGATGAAGGGAATTCTGCCCGAGCGGATTATAAACCGGCCTAAGAAGGGCTTCGCCGTTCCCCTGGGATATTGGTTCCGGGGCAAGCTCGGCTCTTATGTCCGCGACCTGCTGCTGGGAGAAAGCGCCAGGCGCCGCGGATTCTTCAATGCCCCCTATATCGAGGATCTGGTCGCCCAGCACGAAAGAGGGCGGAATCTCGACCTGCAACTCTGGACTCTGATTTCCTTCGAGCTCTGGGCCAGAGTGTTTCTGGATCGAGAGGCTGGAAAACAGGCCTGCAAGGCGGCGTGAATGACGCGAATCGCGCAGTCGAAAAAGATCCGGTTGCTGCAGATGCTGACCAACTTCCACATAGGGGGAACGGAGAGGCAGGTCGCAAACCTGGCACTGGGGATCGATCCTTCGCACTTCGATCTGCACCTGGCGTGTCTGCGGCATTCGGGCGAACTGCTGGCGGAGTTGGAAACGCTGCGTGCGCCCCGGCCGGAGTTTCGGATCGGCAGCCTGTACAGTCCTAGGACTTTTTGGCAGGGGCTCCGGCTGGCCCATTACGTCAGAAGGAATCTGATACAGATCGTGCATAGTTACGGCTTTTATCCGAATGTCTTTGCCGTGCCGATCGCCAGGCTGGCTGGGGCGTCGATCGTGGTGGCCTCGATTCGCAACACGTGCGACTTGTTGACTCCCATGCAGAGACGGCTGCAAAAAATGGTCTGCCGGTTGGCCGATTGCGTTCTGGTGAACGCCCAGGCAATCCGCGAAAACCTGATCGAACAGGGATACGACCCGAACAGTATTGTCGTCATTCGAAACGGCATCACGTTTCCGAAATCCGCCGGGAAAGGGCGGGGATCGGCCCTCCGCCAGGAGCTGGGGCTGCCACTCTCTGCCCGTCTGGTTGCGGTGTTTTCACGCCTCAATCGGATGAAAGGAGTTCAATACTTCCTCGACGCGGCGATCGTTCTGGCAAGGAGATTTCCGGACGTGTGCTTTCTCGTGGTTGGCGATGGAGGAAGCAAAAAGGAACTCGAAGAGCACGCCCGCCGGCTGGGGTTGGGCCAGCGGATCGTGTTCACCGGATTCCGGGGCGATGTGCCGGATCTGCTGTGTGAAGTTGCCGTTTCGGTGCTCCCGTCCTTGAGCGAAGGCACGTCGAATACCTTGCTCGAATCCATGGCCGCGGGCATCCCGGTGATCGCTACAACGGTTGGGGGCAACCCTGAGGTCATCCAAGACGGAATCAGCGGCTTGCTCGTGCCGCCACGCGATTCGGGCGCACTGGCCGCGGCCACGGCCCGCCTGCTGGAGGATGGGGACCTGGCCTTGAGGCTCGGCCGGGCGGGCATGCGGCGAGTATCCGAGCTGTTCTCCATCGAGGGATCGGTGCATGAGACAGAACATCTTTACCAACGGTTGGTAGAGGCCAAAGGCCACATATGAAGGTTCTGTTGATCGGCCCGCTGCCGCCTCCGCACGGAGGAATATCGGTGCATGTATCGGAAATCCACCGGCAATTGACGGCGGCCGGAATAACTTGCCGCGTTCTGGATATGAACCTGGTTCGTCCGGGGTTCGGTTTCGCCTTGGCGGTATTGCGCCATGCCTTCACCGGTTGGACGCTGCATTTTCATACCAATGGACACAATGTGAAGAGTTGGCTGCTCGCGTTGGGATGTGGGCTTGCGGGACAATCCCGTGGCGGCTGCGTACTGACCCTGCACTCCGGGATGGTTCGCGGCTACCTGGAGACTGCACCCCGGTGGCGGCGGAAGGTGGCAGCGCTTGCCTGCTCGCTCTATGGGCAAGTGATCTGCGTCAACCGGGAAAGCGGACGCGCTCTTCTTTCGCTCGGTCTGGAGCCTCATCGCATGAAGGTCTTACCGGCCTATCTGCGCACGGAGAGCCAACAGGTTCCGCTTGCATCGGAGATCCTTCGGTGGATCGCACGACATCGGCCTCTGTTTTCCACCGTCCTGTTCTTTCGGCCGGAATATGGCTTCGATTTGCTTGTGGCCGGTCTCGCCAAGCTTCGGCGCCTCTACCCTTCGGTTGGCTGCCTGGTGATGGGCAGCGGCGAGCAACGAGAGCAAGCCGGGATGCGCGTCCGTGAAGCCGGTCTCGAAGATAGCGTTTTCCTGCTCGGGGACGTGAACCACGATGTCTGCCTGGCCCTGATGTCGGCTTGCGACGTGTTTCTCCGCCCCACGCTAGAGGACGGCGACTCAATTTCGGTGCGCGAAGCGCTGGCTTTGGGCGTCCCGGTGGTGGCGAGCCGTGTTGGCGCGCGGCCCGCCGGCGCTATTCTTTTTCATCCGGGCGATGTGGAAGATATGCTCGCCAAGGTCGAACTGGCGCTGGCGGTGAAGAGAGGCGAGGGGTCCCAGTCGGCAGGCTGTATGGACCAATTGATCGAGACCTACAGGCAGGTAAATGGCTGCGATGGCGACTTATGTCCGAACTGATCGCAAGCGAGGTCTCTCGGAAGCTCCAACGGCTGGTCGCTATGGGGCCGCGCGAACTGGCGCACAGGGTCCGGGAGAAGGTGTACACGGAACTGGATCGGATCGGCGCCGGCATCGGCGGCGCCGAGCTGCCTGCGGCGGTCGCGACGCCTTTCAAAAGGTACTTGACCGGGTCGCCAAGCCGTCGCTTCTATCGCAGCCATCGCGAAGACCTTCGGCCATTCGTCCACGAACATTTCCCGGAGTGGATCGACCGGACGGTCGCTGAGGCTGACAGGCTCTGCAGGCGCGAGATCATGCTTCTCGGCCACGAGCCGGTCCAACTCGGCGCCGAGATTGACTGGCATCGCGATCCGGTTGCCGGACGAATATGGGAGCGGCGCTTTTGGGCCGATTACCGGTTGGTCGGTGATTCCGAGGGGCGCGATCCCAAGATCATCCATGAGTTGAACCGCCATCAGCACCTGCCGCGGCTGGCCAAGGCATACTTTCTGACGGGAGACGAGCGCTACGCCAGCGAGGCAGTGGCCCAGCTCAATAGCTGGATAGATCAGAATCCGCCCGGCCTCGGAATCAACTGGCAGTCCAGCCTGGAGATTGGGATCCGAGCGATTTCTTGGCTGTGGACTATTTTCCTGCTTCTTCCTGCCCAGTCGTTCGACGACGCTTCGGCCCAGCGTATCGGCGACTCCCTCTTTGCCCAACTGGAGCACATTCACCGGTATCCGTCGGTTTTCAGCAGCCCCAACACGCATCTCATCGGTGAGGCGACGGCGCTTTTTATCGCCGGACTGGTATTTCGCGATCGGAAGAGGCCCGCTGCGTGGCTTCGCCAGGCAACCGCCATGCTCGGCGAAGCTGCGGCAAAACAGGTCTTGGACGATGGCGTGTATGGGGAACTCTCTTCCTGTTATCACTGCTATGCACTCGATTTCTTTCTGCAAGCGATCGTGCTGGCGGAGCAAGACGAGATTTCCTTTCCAGAGCCGCTTCAGCGCGCAGTGCCCGGCATGCTTCAGTTTCTAATGCATCTGACACAGCCCGACGGCGCGCTTCCATTGCTGGGAGATGACGATGGCGGCCGGGCGCTCGCGCTCGTCAAAAGGGATTACCGCTCTTTCCAGGACGGGTTGTGCCTGGGGGCGATCCTCTACCGCCGTGGAGACTTCAAGCGCCAGGCAGGCGCTTTTTGCGAGGAGGCGTTGTGGATGTTCGGCAAGCAGGCTTGGGAGACTTACGGCCAATTAGAGAGCGCGGAGCCTACGGAGACGCAAGGCCGTTATGGGCGCGCCGGATATGTGATCCAGCGCTCTGGATGGGGGGCCTTAGACAGTCATCTGGTCTTCGACTGCGGCGGGCTCGGCATCCTCACCGGCGCCCACGCTCACGCGGATGCCCTGTCGGTCACTCTGTTCAGCCGGGGCAGGGAACTCCTCGTAGATCCGGGAACGTTCGTTTACAACGGCGCTCCGGAGTGGCGCAGCTACTTCCGTTCCACGCGGGCGCATAACACCGTCAGCATCGACGGCCGGGATCAGGCCGAACAGCGTGGGACCTTTCACTGGAAAACCGAACTCACCGCTCAAGCGGCGAAGGAGTTCACCTTGCCCGGGCTCGATTATGTCGAGGGGGAACACGGTGGGTATCGCCGGATGCCGCAAGGAGTGACACATCGCCGGCGCATCCTGCATGTTCCTCCGGAATCGTGGATCGTCGTGGATGATTTCCGCGGATCCGGCGAACATCGGTTCGATTTCCACTACCACTTGGCGCCGGGCGTCGAGATATCGCGTCTCGAACGGGACGAAAGCGGCGTTGTGGCAGGAGCGGAACAGGCGGGGCTGCTGCTACGCCTGGTCGCCGACCGGCCTGTTGCCTCAGCGGATCTCATTCGCGGTGAGACGGCTCCCATTGGAGGGTGGGCATCGCGTGGATATGGCGGGAAGAGACCCTGTTGCACCCTGCGCACCACCATTACCGGACCGGCGCCGGCCGCGGCGATGACATTCATTATGCAGGTGCTGGACGGGTCGTGCGACCCCGTGGTCCGGCGGCTGGCAATGGAAAGCGGCAGCGGGATCGCCTGCGCTTACGAGCACCATGGATTCGAGGACATCGCTGTCTTGTCTACCGGCGAATCGGAAATGGCCGTGGCGGATTTTCGTATGCGCGGGGAGTTCTTCTGGATGCGGCTGGAGGGCGGTGAACTGAAGCAGGTCCTGGCGGTCCGAGCCATGGGCTTGGACCGCGGTGGCCGGAGCATCTTCAAAAGGTCCGAACCGGGACCCTTTTGGTGGCCGAACCAACGCGAATGCCGCCACGGCGCAGATTCCCACTGCCAGGACGGGTCTCGCACGGATGGGACTCCACCGAAGCTTGAGCAATCCGATACAGCGGGCCGCTTGAACTCGTGTCAGCATAACTTAGTGCCATAGGGGCCGTGCCTTAGCCCTGCTGCTAAAGCTTGGCCGGCGCAGTCCCTGGAACTCATCGCGGCGCTTGCGGGCAACAACTTATGTGCGGGATCTGCGGCATCGTAAACTTCGTCGAGTCTGACCCGGTGGATCGGGTGGCGATCGAGCGGATGACCGAGGCTCTGGCTCATCGCGGGCCCGACGACGCTGGGTATTTCCTCAAGGGCCGCGTGGGACTTGGGCACAGGCGGCTTAGCATCATTGACTTGAGCGGCGGCAAGCAGCCGATATTCAACGAGGACCGGTCGGCGGTCATCGTCTTCAACGGCGAGATCT
>PLGA01000530.1 GCA_003139735.1 Bryobacterales bacterium
CACACCTGCGGCGCCACCAGGTAGACCACGGGAACGCCCTGCCGGCGCAACTGGCGCGCTACGCGCAGGTGAAAGTCCGGGGAATCCGTAAGGATCGCCAGGTCCGGCTTCTCGGCGCGCGCGGCCGCCAGCAGCTTCCGGTATTCCCCGTAAACCCGGGGAATGTGGGCTACCACTTCCAACAACCCCACCACCGCCAGGCTGGCCGAATCCACCACCGTGCGCACGCCGGAAGCCCGCAGGTGTGGACCGGTGCAGCCGAAGAAATCGATGTCCGGCGCGAGCGCGAGCAGTTGGTCGGCCACCAGCGAAGCGTACAGGTCGCCGGATGCCTCGCCCGCCGAGATCAGGATCTTACGGCGCATTCCACCTAGAGTGTAGCGTGCCGCCCTGATACAATCGGACAACGGATGTCCACAGGAGCAGAGCAACCCAAATCGACGGTGGAAGAACTTGCCGCGCGCTTTCGCGGGGAGATGATTCCCATCACCACCAGGTTTTCCTATTTCTCCACCTTCCCGATCGCCGAGGACGATCTGAAGCAATATCTTAACGACCCGATCGCCGCCCTCCCGCCGGCCGCCATCGGCGCGCTGCCTCCCATCGGCATCATTCTCGCGCCGTACATCGAGAGAGGCAACGGCAAAGGCGGCGACTCGATCGCGTTCGAGCATCCCGCCGAAGCCCGCCAGATCCCCTGTTCGCGGCTGGAACTGAGCGGCATGACGGTTCTCGCGATGGCCGTCAAGGACATGGAGATGGCCGATTACCACTACCAGTTCTACAACGCCCTCGCGGCGCTGCTGGCGGATAGTTGGTCGGCGGAAGTCCAGGAGACCTTCGTCCGCGCCATCCGCGAGGAATTGAGCGCGGAAGTCCACGGCGAGGTGGATGAGAAAAGCTGGCATCTCAAGCAGGCGCTGATGCGCCGGCAGACCAACGTGCGCAAGGAAACCAAGCTCTTCCGGGAATACGCCCGCCAGGCCTTCGAAGACACCCTCACGCTCTACCTGCACGGCGCCTGTTGCGATATCGACGTTGAGACCGGCCCGCGCCAGATGCCCAGCCGTTATCTGCGCCGCCGCCTGGAGTTGCTGATCGCGCTGTTTCCCCCGCCGGAAGGCTACGCCGTGTTGCCCGAACAGTTGAAGACGCGGTAGGGGCCGGACCCGCCGCGCTATGCTCGTCTTCAGGAGGAATAGACCATGAAGTCTCTCTTGCTATGCGGGGCGCTGGCCGCCGCCAGTCTGGCATGGGCGCAAAGCCCGCCGGCCACCGAATCCAAGACCGTCGGCGGCAAAACCATCGCCATCAAGTACTGTTCGCCCAGGGTCAATAGCCGCGCGGGCAGAATCTTCACCAAGGACGGACTCATCAGCCACGACGCGAACTATCCCGTCTGGCGCGCGGGCGCCAATGCGGCAACGGCTTTGCATACCGAAGCCGACCTCACGATTGGCGCTCTCAACGTCCCCAAGGGCGACTATACCCTTTACGTCGATATCGCCGATCCGGACCACTGGATTTTGATGATCAACAAGCAGACCGGCCAGTGGGGACTGACCTACAACAAGGCCCAGGATCTCGGCCGCGTCAGGATGACCATGAGCAAGCCGTCGGCGCCGGTCGAGGAGCTGAAATACACCCTCACCGATGCGGGCGGCAAAAGGGGCAAGCTTGAGTTGGCGTGGGAGAACCACCGCGCCTCCGTGCCATTCACGGTAAAGTAGGCTTCCGTCCGTATCGTCGCGCGCCGTGGCGATTTCGTGGGCTTCCAGCCTGCCACGCCGGCGGGGGCGCTCACCGGGTCTGTGGGCCCGCCGGTGTTCTTCGTGGCTGCGGCTGCGCTGCCTTGCGGAGCAGCCTTTCAGCCGCCTATGCCGCCATTCCCGGCGGCATTCTTCCCGTGGCGCGAGGCCGAATCCGGTCGGCTCCAGGGGTCCGCCCGGCCGCGCGGGGCGCCCGTATCAAAACCTCACTCCCGTGGCGAAACCTCACACTATCCCCAACAAAACAAGTGTGCTACCATGAGGCACAAAGTTTGGGAGTCGATATATCCGCGGGTTAGCCGGTAACCGGTTTTGTCGTCGCTGCCCCTGCCGGGGGTTAGCGGGTTCCCTGGTTTATTCGTCGGAACCGGAGACCCTCTTGTGTGCGCTCGAGGGTACGGAAGGAAGCGGGAAATTCGGGAAATGGGAGAATTAGGAATGTCACCGAAACGAATGGCGCTGGTCATCTGCGCCATGGCTCTCGTGTGCGGCTGCGTATTTGGTCAATCGACAAGCGGCACGCTGACCGGAACCATCGTGAATTCCAGCAATGCGGCCGTGCCGGGGGCAAAGCTCGAAGCCAGGGATCCCGCCACCGGCATCGTCCGAGATACGGTTTCCGGGCCCAACGGCATCTTTATATTGAATAGCCTGGAGCCGCGTAAGTACGTTCTGACCGTGAAGGCCACCGGCTTCAAGACCTTGGTCGAGAACGATATCGATGTCACGTCCAGCACCACGCGGGACTTGGGCAAGTTGACGCTCGCGCCCGGCGCGGTCACCCAGGAAACCCCCGTTGTCGCGGCCGCGACGCCCGTACAGACCAAGTCGAGCGAAGACTACAAGCTCGTGGACAGCGACCAGATGGCCAACCTCACCGTGAAGAACCGCGATCTGTTTGCGTTACTGGTCACCGTGCCCGGCGTCTACTTGGGCAATACGTATCTGACCAATACGGGTAACGACGTCACCAGCGAAACCAACGGTCTCGGAAGTCTGTCCATCAACGGCGGCGGCGCCGGCCGCGTCAACTTCACGGTGGATGGAGTCACCGACCTGGACACCGGATTCAATACCGCCACGCACTTCGAGCCGACCATCGATACCATCGCCGAAGTACGCGTGCTCACCGGCAGCTACCAGGCTGAATTCGGCCGCAACTCCGGCGGCAACATTGCCGTCGTCACCAAGAACGGCGGCCAGGAGTTCCACGGCGTGGGGTATGCCAACATCCGGAGCAATACGCTCAACGCGAATTCCTACTTCAACAACCTGAGCGACACCCGAAAGAGCGTTTCCCAATACTTCGTCGGGGGTTTCACCATCGGCGGCCCGGTGTACGTCCCCAGGTCCTGGAACACCCAGAAGAAAAAGCTGTTCTTTTTCTTTTCCCAGGAATACACGAAACAGACGCCCGCCACGGATACCGGCGTCGCCATGGTCCCGACCGCCGCGCAGGACGCCGGCAACTTCTATGACCGCTGCGTCGCGGGGACGGGAACGGGTCCCGGGTCTTCCCCCTGCACCCCGGGGTACACCGACGGCAACGGAGTCAACCAGGACGCAGCCCTGCGCAATCCCACCACGGGCAATCCTCTTCCGGGCGGCAACCTCAACGCCCTGAGAGGTACGTCGTATTACGACCCCACTTCGGTGCTGTACGGCAAGTCCATGCTGGCTTTCCTTCCTCCGCCGAACATTTGCACGGCGGCGGCCGGCATATTCAACAACTCGGCCATCCGCGGCCTTCCTGGATCCAGCACTTGCCCGGCGGGTTTCCTGCCCAATAACATGGCGATCTGGAACTACAACTACAACTATTTCTGGTCCTTCAACGAGAAGCACCCGCGGCGCAACAACACCGGGCGCGTCGACTTTAACTTGACCTCCAAGCTGACCGGCTGGGGCCGCTACACCAACGACTACGATCAGCTCACCGCCACCAACAACGGGATTGCCGCCAGGAACTCGTCGGGCGCGTGGGAGCCGCTTGCCTACGTCCGTCCGACCCCGGGGCACGGATACGCGGGAGGACTCACCTACGAGATTTCCCCGACCCTGACCAACCAGTTGACGCTCGGCAAGAGCTACGACACCTGGGACTGGTATTCCCAGGACGAGAGCCAATTGGCGCAGTCGCAGATGAACAGCCCGCCGTCGTTTACCGCCATCGCGCAGGGGACTCAATTCGTGTACGATACCGGCCTCCCGCGGCCGACTCTGTCCGCCGGCAGCCAGAATTACTTCGTTGGCGTCCCGTCACTCACCTTCGGCGGCGGCGCGGAACCCAATGAGAGCGGTTCCAACACCGCCCTTTGCAACGGCCAGCAATGTCCCTTCACGAACTGGAACGAGATCTATACCGGCAACGACGTCCTGAGCAAGGTTAAGGGCAAGCATAACCTGAAGGCGGGCGTCTACGTGGAGCGAACCGTCAAAAGGCAGCAGGCCAACCAAGGCGCCTACGTGGGGGCCTACAACTTCGCCGGCGGCGGCGCGGCCATGCCCGCCGACTNNTGGTGGTATTGGGATATCGAGCCCTTCGTGCAGGATAGCTGGCGCGTCACCCGCCGTCTGACCCTGGACCTGGGCGCGCGTTTCTACCACATGCCACCCATTACCAACACCTCCATCAATCAGGCCGTCTATGCGCCTTCCGCGTACAGCGCCGCGGCGGCCGAGCGGATTTACCGTCCCGGTTGCAAGATCTCCACGGCGAACGGACCCTGCCCTGCGGCGGACATGTACGCGAACGACCCGACTACCGGCACGTCAACGTATTACACTTACGCGGGGACCCTCGTGCCCATCGCAGTGGGCGGCTACACCACCACCCCGACCCCCTTTCCCGGCATGGTGATCGCAGGCTCCGGCAACGGGGTCCCGCTGGGGCTGTTCACCACGCGGGGCGTCTCACCAGCCTTCCGTTTAGGCTGGGCGTGGGACGTGTTCGGAAATGGCAAGACGGCCATTCGCGGCGG
>PLGA01000102.1:0-1040 GCA_003139735.1 Bryobacterales bacterium
TTGGTCTGCGGATCGCGGAAGAAGCGGATGAGCAGATCCTCTTCCATGAGCTTGTGGATGGCGGGCGCGAGCTTGTCCTCGTCGGCGCGGGACTTGGGCTCAATGGCGTAGGTCATGGCGGGCTCAGGCGGCACGGGCAGCTCGACCTGGAAGTCGGCGCCCTTCTGGCCGAGCGTGTCGCCGGTGAGCGTATCGCGAAGTTTGGCCACGGCGCCAAGGTCGCCGGCGTGGAGTTCGGGCACTTCCACGGCCTTGCGGCCCTGCATGATGCTGAGATGGGCGAGGCGTTCCGATGAACGGCGCGCGTAGTTTTCCAGCGTGGCGTCGTTCTTGACCACGCCGCCAATCACCTTGAAGAAGGTGATGCGGCCGGCGAAGGGATCGGCCATGGTTTTGAAGACTATTGCGGTAACGGGCTCGGCGTCGTTGACCTTGCGCACGGGCGCTTCGGCGTCGGGCTCGGATGGGACGCCGATGATGGGCGCACGCTCCGTGGGCGCGGGCGTGTAGACCTTCAGGAAATCAAGAAGGTGATCGAGGGCCATGTTGGCGAGGCCGCTCGAAAAGAGCACGGGGAAAATGCGGTCTTCGCGGATCGCTTCGTGGAGCGCGGCGATCAAATGATCTTCGGGGATGGTGCCCTTCTCGAAATATTCTTCCATCAGCTCGTCTTTGCCTTCGGCAACGAGCTCAACGAGAGCTTCATGACGGGCCTTTGCATCGGCCGCGAGAGGGGCGGGAATTTCCGCGGAGGCTTTGCCGCGGCCATCGCCGCCGGCGGTGTAGGTGTACGCCTCCATGGTCACGAGATCGACCACGCCGTGAAAGCCCTGAGCGTCGACGATGGGCAACTGGACGGGAACACAGTTGCGGCCCCAGCGCTCGGTAAGATCGTCGAGGAGCGCGCTCAAACCGCCTCCGCCGCCGGCCTTGGGGTGGTCCATCTGATTGACGAGAACGATGCGGGGCACGTTGGCTTCTTCAGCGAATCTCCACACGCGCTCGGTAATGGGCTCGATGCCGGACTGGGCATTGACCAC
>PLGA01000102.1:1076-3287 GCA_003139735.1 Bryobacterales bacterium
AGGCGACGGCGTTTTGCATGGTAATGCCGCGCGCCACTTCCTCTTCGTCGTAGGCGGTGGCGGCCGAGCCGTCTTCCACGCGGCCCTGGGTGGGAGTCATTTTCGCGGCATGCAGCAGAGCGGCAATAAGAGTGGTTTTGCCGCAGTGTGCATGCCCCACTACAGCTACGTTGCGGATCTCACTTCCCTGGTACGTTTTCATGGTGTTCTCCTCGATTGTTCAGGTGTGATTGCGGGGTTACCGCGAAACTTGGGATGTGGAAGGGAGCGGAACAGGGACTGCGAGGCGGCGCCGGTTGCGGCGTCCGAGGGGCCGAGTTGCCGGGAACAGGCTCCCGGTCTGCCGTCTTCCTCATCCATTCGGAGGTCTCAGGCGGCGCGGGGCGAANNGTTAGCGGAGTTGGCGGGGCTAGCGGAGCTAGAGAGGGGGCAAGCCTGCCGGCCGACTCCGATCCCTGCGCCTTTTCCAACTACAAGTGGATAAAGATTTCACTTGAGATCGGCGCCACCGGCCATGAAGATATCAGCACCACTCGCCTTTATGATCGTAGGAAGGACGATATCGACTTCGGCGAGATCGAACGCGTGGGATTTAAACTGAGGGCTTTGAAGATGACTTTCGTCAAATCGGGGCAGATGGCCCAATCCAAGCGGTCGTCGTCGCGGGAAGCTGGCATTCGGTATGACATGAGTCAGTTTTACTCGATGAAAGATGTTTTGGAGCAGTTGTTCGGCAAGCGTGTTTATCTACGCCTGAAAGAGACTGCCAGCCTGAAGGATTGGAAAGATTCAACCATCAAGCTCCTCAACGCCATTCTGCTTGCCTCAGAGAGTTCAACAGCTGTAGCCGATGACGATTGGCGTAACGAGATCACGGATGCGGTCGAGCTGGGAGTCAAACTCATTTCTTCTGCCGATCACATCAGCGATCTTTTTTCTTCCCTTGCGGCAACCCTTACGCAGATCGTGTTTGTCCAAATCGGGTGTATGCCTAATCACCGCTCAGAGCAAAAGACCGTGCGGCTTACGAAGGAATGGTGGACATTAAGCCATTTCCGCTCCGTCCAGTACGTGCAAAGTGAGGCGCAAAAGGCTGCTCTTGTTCAGGTGCGAGAGAAGAGGAAAGCAGCGAAGCAGAAGTACCAAGAGCACGAAAGTCAAACCAACTAGACATCTTCTCGGCTCCGCGATTCTATACATAACTTCCGCACAAGCCACGCCGGACGAAGCCGGCGCCTACAAAAAGAAAGAGCGTGGGTCATGAGACCCACGCTACAGCCGGCTGGGAAGCCGGCGCTACAAAGCGCCTTATTCCCAGCGGCGCATGATGAGGGTGGCGTTGATGCCGCCGAAGCCGAAGGAATTCGACAGGCCAATGTCGAACGTGTGCGCGATGGCTTTGTTGGCCACGTAGTCGAGGCGGCACTCGGGGTCGGGGTTGTCGAGGTTGATGGTGGGCGGGAGTTGCTGGTTGACGAGCGCGAGGACGGTGATGCCAGCTTCAAGTCCGCCTGCGCCGCCGAGCAGATGGCCGGTCATGGACTTGGTGCCGCTGATCTTGAGGCGGTGGCTGAGGGCGTGCTCGCCGAAGACCTTCTCGATCGCCATCGACTCGTTGCCGTCGCCGGCTGGAGTGCTTGTGGCGTGGGCGTTAATGTAGCCGACTTCTTCGGGTTGGATGCCCGCATCTTTGAGAGCGGCTCGCATACTGCGCTGCGCGCCCGCGCCTTCCGGAGCGATGCCGGTCATGTGATAGGCGTCGGCGCTCATACCGTAGCCAATGACCTCGGCGAGAATTTTGGCTCCGCGCGCCTTGGCAAATTCCAGCTCCTCAAGAATGAGGATGCCGGCGCCCTCGCCCATGACGAAACCATCGCGGTCCTTGTCGAAGGGGCGGCTGGCGCGGGTGGGCTCGTCGTTGCGCGTCGAAAGCGCGCGCATGGCGGCAAAACCGCCCACGGCCATGGATGTGACCGCGGCCTCACTGCCGCCGGCGATCATCGCGTCGGCGTCGCCGTGCAGGATCATGCGCACCGAGTCGCCGATGGAGTTGGCGCTGGTGGCACAGGCCGTGGCGGTGGCGGAAATGGGGCCGCGCGCGCCATAGCGGATGCTGATGTTGCCGGCGGCCATGTTCACGATGGCCGCGGGAATAAAGAAGGGCGACATCTTGCGCGGCCCGCCCTGCAGCAGGTTGTTGTGCTCGCGCTC
>PLGA01000153.1 GCA_003139735.1 Bryobacterales bacterium
ACGCACAGATCTCCGCGCATTTCTTCGGAATCTGCAATATCGCCACTTTCAAGTCGCGCACCCCACCGAACCAGCGGGGGTTGAAAGCCCGGCTCCGGGGCGTGATAATCGAGGAAACAAGATGAATGGCAAGATTGTCCGTTTCGCGGCCGCGGCGTTCGTCGTTTGCTCCGTCCGCTGCGGCGCTCAAACAACCGGCCCGCCCAGGCCCGTTGCGAATGCTGAGAAGCAGATCGATATCGGCGCCGCCGCGGCTCCGCTCAGCGACGCCGAGCGCACGGACCTTGACAAGGCCGTCCGGAAGCACGACTATCCCGCGGAGAAGGCCGCCATCGATAAAGCGAGGACGGAGCATCCGGATTCTTTCGATCTTCTGGCGATGTGGGGACGCCTGGCCTATCTCGAAAAGCAGCCCAAAGACGCCGTGGACGCGCTCGAGCGCGCGGACAAGATCAAGGCTTTGTCCGAAACGGATCGCACGACCCTCGCACTTGCCTATCAGTTTGCGCAAAAGCCGGAACAGTCCAGAACCGAGCTTCTGAAGTTGGCAAAGCTCGCGCCCACGAACGCCCGGTATCCCTATCTGTTAGGAAGGATGGACGTGAATAGCCAGCGCATGGAAGAGGCCGCGGACGACTTCGCGAAGGCGATCCGTATCGATCCGAATTTCGTCCGGGCTTATGAGGAGCTCGGCCAGACGCAGGAATCCCTGGGCCTCATGGACGAGGCTCGGAAGACCTACGAAACAGGCGCCGAAGTCAATCGGCGGCAAAGCGTCCCCTGGGAGTGGTCGCCCTTGGATCTCGGGGTTGCGCTTCTGCAAGCGGACGACCTCGCGGGTGCGGAGAAGCTCTTTCGGGAAGCTCTGCGATACAATCCCCGATTCGCGTGGGGCCATTACTACATGGGTCAGCTCTTCCACAAGCAGGACCGGAATGATGACGCCATTGCGGAGTATAAGGCGGCGGTGGTCGCCGATCCCCGGCTCCGGCAGGCTTGGCTCG
This sequence comes from Bryobacterales bacterium, assembly GCA_003139735.1. Lineage (GTDB taxonomy): Bacteria > Acidobacteriota > Terriglobia > Bryobacterales > Bryobacteraceae > BOG-224. The sequence goes on from PLGA01000153.1 coordinate 1,005, forward strand.
CCCTTGGACGGGATTTCAAGCGCCAGGGGAATGAGGCCGAGTCCGCTCGGGCCCTCGCCATTTTCAAGAAACTGGAAGACCAGGAAAATGCAGCCAAGGGCAGGAAGAACTGAGCGCTCCCGCGGCTTTCGCCGCTCGCCGCCGCTACTTGCTTTGAGGCTCGTCGATCTTCAGGAACTGGTCGGCGGCGACATTCTTCAGCGCCTGGACGATGCCGCTGGGCCAGCGGATTTCCAGGGAGCCGATCTTGCTCTCCTGGCCCAGCCCGAAGTGTACGCGCTTGTCGCTCGAGGACATGAATCCCGCGCTGATGGCGACATGGTTGTACAGAACCCGGCCGGAGGCCGTCGTCAGCTTTACCTTCGCGCCGATGGCGTCGCGCGCGCTCTTGTGCCCCACCAGGCTCAAGACCAGCCAGTGATTGCCGCTGTCCGCGGCGTTCATCAGGATGCGCGGCGATTCGTTGAGCGAAGTGACCACGATGTCGAGCGAGCCATCGTTATTCAGGTCTCCGAAAGCCGAGCCGCGCTGGTACCCCTTGCGCAGGAAGTCCTTCCCCATTTCTTCGGAGACGTCCACGAACGACTTTCCGTCCACGTTCTCGAACAGGGTGTCGTGCTGCGGGGAATTCTCGTTCAACGGGTCGATGTCGCCGTTCGAGGAATAGATATCCTTCCACCCGTCGTTATTGTAGTCGATAAAACCGTTGCTCCAGCCTGAGTACGGCCGGCTTAACTTCCGGATATTGGAGGCATCCGAATACAGGTCGAACAGGTTCCCGCGATTTCGCAAAAGCCCCCAAACCTGGCCTGCCAGGTTGTTGTAGAAGATGTCCACTTTCCCGTCGTTATCGAAGTCCTTGGCGTCGGATCCCATGGAGGAGCCGGCTTCCGCGTTGTCGTTGTAAGCGACTCCCCACTCCAGCCCTTTCTCGTCGAAGGAGCCGTCTTTCCGGTTGATGAAGAGAGAATTAGGAACCGTGTCGTTGGCGATGAATACGTCCGGCCAGCCGTCGTCGTTGAAGTCCGCGATCGAGATTCCCATGCCTTTGCCGGGTGAGGCGCCGAATCCCGATTTCTCAGTGACATCGGCGAATTGGCCGTGTCCCAAGTTGTGGTAAAGCCTGTGTGGAACGCTGCGGTAACGCGTCGGGCTGCAGTAGTAGTCGCCGTTGTCCGTAGCGCAGCGGATGTCCGTTTGCGGAGTCCAGATCGTGTAGTTGGAAACCACCAGGTCCAGCAGCCCGTCGTTGTCGTAATCGAACCACGCAGCGGCCACGCTGAGCGTATTAGCCGGTTTGCCTCCTATGCCCGAAGCCTCCGTGACATCGGTAAACGTGCCGTCCCCGTTGTTGTGGTAGAGCGCGTTCCTGCCGGCGCCGCATAAGAACAGATCTTCGTAGCCGTCGTTGTCGTAGTCGCCCACCGCAACGCCGAAGTTGAAACCCAGGCGCTCTCCGGCCAACCCGGCTTTGGCCGTTACGTCCTCAAAAGTCCCATTGCGGTTCTGGCGCAACAGGCAGTTGTAGTACGAGGGACCGGTCTTCTTCAAATCGGGCAGTTGCGCGCCGTTGGTGAAGAAGATGTCCAACTTGCCGTCGTTATCGAAATCGAAGATCGCGACTCCGCCGCACATGGGCTGCGGAAAGTACTTCCGGCCCGTGAAGCTGTTGTTGGATTTGTAGGCGATCCGGGATCGCGGCGCGACATCCACAAAGCCCGGGCGCTTGGCAGGCCCGGCTGGTTTTCCGGGCGGAAGAGCCGCCACCAGAAGCGCGCAGAGCCCCGCTGCGAACGTCCCGGCGAGCTTCACTTCCCGGCCCCGCCCTTGGATGGCTCGACCAGGGTCAGCCACTGGTCCGCTTTCACGTTCTCCACTCTCTGCACAGTCCCGCTTGGCCAGCGAACCTCGATGAGACTGACCACCCCATCCGTCCCCAGGCCGGCGAGCACGCGGCGGTCGCTTGCCGACAAATAACTCCCCGCCGTATTGACGGCGTAATACTGGGTGAGGCCCGAGGATCCCACGATCTTGATCCTGGAACCGATTCCATCGCGGTTGGAGACCGTGCCCTGCGTCTTGATTCCAATCCAATGATTGCGTTTGCCCGCGTTATTGTGCAGCACGTAAGCGGCCTGCCCGATATTCACGGTCACGATGTCGATGGCGCCGTCGTTGTCCAGATCCCCGAATGCCGCTCCGCGGCCTATCCACGAAGCCGCGAAGGTGCGGCCGGGGCTGCCAGGCCAAGGCGTCAGGCGACCTTTGTCGTTTCTGAGCAGCATGGGCTTCTGCCGATAGGTGAGAACCTGCGACGTTCCGAACATCCCGTCGTCGATGTGCCCCTGCGCGGCATAGAGATCCTTCCACCCGTCGTTGTCGATGTCGATCCACTTGACGCCCCAACCCGTGGAAACCTGGCTCGCGCGACCCAGACCCGATTCATCGGTGCAGCTCGCGAAGATGCCTTTTCCCCGGTTGCGGAACAGCATATACTTGTCGTTGACGAAGTCCGTCACCACCAGATCGGGAAGGCCATCGTTGTCGTAATCCGCGAAATCGGTTCCCATTCCGGCAAAAGTATTGCCGTCCTCGTTATAGGCGACCCCCGCGACGATTGCGCTTTCCGTAAACGTCCCGTCGCCATTATTGTGGTACAGGAACGACTGCGTGGAATCGTTCGCTACGTAAACATCCGTCCAGCCGTCGTTATCGTAATCGGCGAACGCCACACCCAGGCCGCGCCCCCGAAACCTGGCGATCCCCGCCTTTTCCGAAACGTCGGTGAAAGTTCCATCGCCGTTATTGTGGTAAAGCACGCTGGTTACGCCCTTGTAGGTAAGCGGGTGGCAGTACTGGCGGCCCGTTGCCGCCGAACCGCACGGCAAATTGGTAGCGAAACTCCAGTCGAGATAGCGATCCACAAACAGGTCGAGCTTGCCATCGTTGTCGTAATCGAAAAAGCCCGCGCTGGCCGACCAGCCGCTGGTGGCCGTTCCGGACTTCGCCGTTACGTCCGTGAAGGTGCCGTCGCCGTTGTTGTGGTAGAGGATTGTGCGGTCCAGCCCGGTGACGAATAAGTCTTCGAATCCGTCGTTATCGTAGTCGCCCACCGCGACGCCCATGCTGTACCCCGAACCGGCAACGCCCGCCCTCTCCGTGACGTCGGTGAAAGTTCCGTCGACGTTCTGGTGGAAAAGCCGGTTGTAGTAACGCGGGCTGGTTTTCTCCGCCTTTTTCCCTTCCGGCATCGGATCGTCGATTTGCGCTCCGTTCGTGAAGAAGATATCGAGGCGTCCGTCGTTGTCGTAGTCGAAAACGTTTACGCCGCCGCCCATCGTCTCGGGCAGGTACTTTTGGGTTGTTGGGGAATTCTCAAGGCGAAAGTCGATACCTAGGGACCGTGCAACGTCCGTTAGCGCCTCTTCGGCGGGCGCTGGATGAAGCGCCGTGGACCCGATTACGGCCAGAGCTAAAGTTGCAAGGCCAAGCCCGCGAATCATGTCCTCAAAGCCCATCGAATCCCATTTCGATGGTACTACGGGGTTTCCTTTGCTCCGACCCGCAGTGGAGCGGGTTTGAAAGTCCACGCATTCCCTTGATCGGTGATCGGCGTGTTTTTCGGGTACATGAAGGCGGACTCGGAGGCGAGCATTACGCCATTCACATAAAGGCTCTTCCCCGGAGACGGATCGAGGTAAGCCTGCGCCATCAGGCGTAGAAACTGGGCCGCATTCACACGAAGCGATCCCACCTGAATAGCGGCCGGAACGGCATTGTCGGGAACCAGCTTCCACTCCGCGTCCGCGAGCTTTGGGGCTAATTGAGCCGCCGCCTGAATCACCGCCGAAACGGGCACGGACCCAGTATTGGGACCCAAATCGTTCGGGAAGTTCAGGGGGCCGCACATCGGCGTGAACGCCACGGATTTCGGCGCCGTGCCGGTCTTCTCAACGTTGGCTAGCGCCTGAGCGAAAAGTCCGAAGCTTTCCGCCAGGCTAAAGAAGCTGTCGCCCGCCCTGCCAAAGTTCGGCGCCTGCATGGGCCGCTTCACAAACTGCTCGTTGAGGTTGGTGGCCAATGCCTTCAGTTGTTCGGCGGTAACTTCGGGTTTCGTTGCAGCCGCCATTTGCGCCAGATCGCGGACCGTAATGAAACGGCTCCCGGGGTTGGCCGGAAGAAACTCGCCCAGCAGCCACTTCAGCGTGGCTTCGTCTTGCTTGTAACCTTCCTCCACCGCGGTTTGGGTGACCATCGCCTTCATTTGCACGGGTATTACCGGATCGTCCGGATGGTAGTAAAGCCACTCCATAGGATCGACCACCACCGATCCGTCGGCCCGTCTTGTCAGATAACGCTTATAGGCCGCCACTTCCAGTTTGATCACCCGGACGTGGCTGCGGTCTAGCGTCTCGAAAACCTTCTTCAAAGCCTCCGGCCCCTCGTCCGTGGAATGCGGCTTGTTGTCGGTCAGGCTCGTGTCGGAGAGGCGGAGAAGGTTGTCTTCCCAGAAGACCTCGGGCGACTCCACCGGATCGGGGCTCATGAATCGCGAGAAACGGTCCGCGGAAACGCCGAAGCCCTCGATGCCGCGTCTTGGATCGGACCCGGGAATGCCGCCCATGACGGCGGTTGGAATCATCTTGCGGACTTCGTGCGTCGAGGGTGAGTCGCCTCCGAACGTCGTGGTGAGCCCGGTAACAAATACCACGTTACCGAACACTTCTTGGGTCCGTTTCAATCCTCCGGTCAGCCCCGGGACCGGGAGCCCGGTGACCGGATTCTTGAAGTCGGTCAGGAAACGCTCGGCGGCTTCGGCTTTGGCCGCCCACCGTTCCTCGGGCGTCTCGGCGCTAAGCAAATTGGGTTTGGGACGGTACAGGTAAGATGGTTCGTCTTCGCCCGTGTAACCTATGTCCACAAGATTGCGGCTCGAATAATCCTTAAGCCGGTCGATAAGATGCAGACCCGCATTCTCCTGGTCCATCGTTTGGCTGACCGTGCCGGAAAACTGGAACAGGGCCGAGATCCCCGACTGCGGGTATTGATTGCGCAACTTGTCCAGCAAGGGGAGCAATCGTTGCACCCGCTCGTCGGTGGTGTGTTGGTGGCTGTGATCGTAGAAGCGGGAATAGAGAACGATCAACACCGGCTGCGGCGGTGGCGCCGGTTCCGCGGCGAACAGTCCGGCAGTCGCGAGGAACAGCACAGTGGCCCGTTTGAACATAGGAAACCTCCCTGAAACGGAAATAGTGCCGGTGGTGAATGCCACCGGCACTACCGTGAGCCAAGCGCGTCTGGCTTGGGGCCAAACGGCTGATTCTGAAGTCGATCTTACTGCTGGGTAAACACAACGTCGAAGATTTCGCCCTTACTCGAAGTGAGCCGTCCTACCAACTGGACCCCGCTCCGAGTCAGCGTCCCGGTGCCGGGGCCCACCGCAAATGTAATCGTGGAGCCCGATACCGCGCCATTGCTGATCGCGAGCGGCTTTCCGTTCCCAAACTTTATGGTTCCGGAAACCGACGATCCCGCTTGCAGGAGCGTCAATTGCGCGACTTGAGGGACCGACCCGTACTTGGCGCTCTCGATCCCGCCCTTGCCGTTCCAGATCCCGGAATAACTCGTCTGCGCCGCAAGGAAGGCCGCCAAACTCAACAGTAGAACAATCAGTTTCTTCATTCTTATGCTCCCGATTCGATTTAGAGATATTCGGTTAAGGTCCGCGCTCCGGAGCCATCTCCGGAGCGCCCCGCGCTTTCCTCTAGTCTAGCGGCCCCTTGCTATCGCCACTGTAATCGTCACGTTGCCCTGGCAGGTTTCCGTGTCGTTCGCAGTCGCCGGAGCGACGCGGTAATAGTAGGTGGTGCCGCCGACAACATTAGCGTCCAGGAAGTGCAGCGTTCCGCCAGCAGGAACCGACACTTGTACGGCGGGGACGAAAGGACTCGACGCCGCCCCCGCGATCTGCGCGAACGGAACAAAGGTGGAACTGGTGCTCCGGTAGATGTTGTAATGGTCAATCGGAAATATGGAAGTGTCGGTGTCCGTCCAGTAAAGCTGGATGTTTCCGGCCACGCCGGGCGTCGGCGCCTTGGCGGAACCGCCAAGGGTGTTGACGCAGTGCGAGCAAGCCTCGTCCGTTGGCTGGTGAATCGTAACCTGGGCCGAAGCTACGCTCGACAAGCCTGCCGCCAATTTGGCGGTTGGAAATGCGAGGTTGTCGTTGTTCGTGACCTGCAGGCAAACATTGAAGCTCGACCCAAAGAACGCGGCTTGATCGAACGCAGTGGTCGCATTGACTTGTACGCCGCTCGCCGAGGTGAACGCCCCGGAGCATGAGTAATCCCAGAGGTAGCTGACAATCGTGCTCGGTGGCGCGCCCGGCGTGCTGTCCGTCTTCCCTTGGTCCGGGTTTGTGGACTTGGAACCGTCCAGCGTGAACGGGGAGTAAATCACCGCGCCGCCTACAGTCGTATTCGGGCAGAAGTTATAAGGTCCGCCCGCGTTTGCATTCGGCGGGTTGGGCGGACTGGCGATGACCACGTTACCCACCACATCGGCGGTCAGAGGCGTGGGAGTAGCGTTATCGGTCACCCGCAGACGGACGGGGTAATTGTACGGCAACGACTTACCGCCGGGGAGAGTGAAATTGTAAATAATCTCCGAGCAACTCTTGGTCAGACATTGGGGGCTCCCCGGGCCGATCGTGAAGTTCGTGCCGCCCGTTCCGTCCACATCCCACTGCCAGCTTACCAAACTAAAGGAGGGATTCTGGTCCACCGAGCACTGGCCGTTAAGCGTAACTGGCCCGCCCGAAGCCACGTGAGAGGGATTGGCCGTGAAGCACGCTACCGGTACCGGCTGGAACACCGTCTTGTTCAGCATGATAATCGCGCTGGCGGTTTCCATGTAATACTGCTGGCCGGTGTAATTGTGGCCGTACCAAGAGCCGTCGCCGCCTTGGCTCGCAACCAGCGTGCGAGCCACCCCATTGGTCGGATCGCTGCCGCCATACGCGGCGGTTTGAGCGGCATACCAGTCGATCGGTGGATAGCAGGGTCCCGCGCCGCTGCCTATACTGCTTAGCGGGACTGGCGAAGCGCATGTGTGCGGATCGTCCAGCGATTGCAGCGTGGAGAGGGGCGTATTGCTCAATCCAGTGCCGGAGTTGTCGTGCAGGAGCATCGCCTTGGTGAACGAGAACATCCCGTAATAGTAGTCTTTCAGGTCGCCCGTGGCGCCATCGCCCTGATTCGCGAAACCGTCCCGAAGAAAAGTCGCCGCGCTGTCCCAAGCCGCGTTGCCCCCAGGGGTCGTCTTGCCTTGGCCCAAACCGTTCATCGCGAGTTGCACCATCCCGGAGGGCGTATCGGCGTACGGACCCCAGAGCGTGCTGCTGCTGGTGTAGCCGAAATAGCCGTTAACCGCGCTGTTTTTTGTGAATGAGTTGTCGAGCCAGGCGTCGTCGGCCTCATGGAGTTCCGCGGGCACCGTTGCGCCGAAATTGCGCAACGCCGGAATGATGCCAATCGCGGCCCACTGGCTTACCGAATTGTCGCCGGTCTCTTCCTGGCAGGAGTAATGCCAGCCGCCGGTCGTTTCGAAAACCCAGGAGCTTGCGACGTCGTATTCAGTTTGCGCCTGACAGTAGACGTAGTCGTCGACCATGTCATAAACGGCGTCTTTGTACAGGTAGGCTTGCCCCGCTCCGCTGCCCTTGCCGACCGCTGCCGCGGCCAGATTGGTTCCGGCAGTGACCAGCGTGTTGGGAGTTCCGGACGCCACAACTGCATCCAGCATCATGCCGGTCTGGTAATTCTCGGGGTAGCCATTGTGCCCCACTCCTATGCCGTTGCCATTTTGGTCGGGATTAAACGTACCAAAGGTCACGTCCGTCTGGGTGCTAATGGGGATCGTCGAGAGTTGATCGAAGACCCCGTTCAGGCAAAGGCGAACGTCGTCGGCGTAGGGGTTCGAAGGAATGTTCGTCTGCAGGAATCCACTGTCCTCAAAGGCCGCGCAATTCAATGCGTCTACGCCCGTTCCCCCGGCGCCGGCCGAGTTCGCGTTTCCGCCAGCCCCATACCAGTTGCCTATCGGCGCCCCGTCGGCAGCGGTGGTGNNGCGCAACATGGACGAATGCAGATACCACAGGCCGTTGTCGATCGCGCTGTTGACCTCAACCGGCAGATTTGGTGGAGGTGCTTCGAGCGCGGTGTAATAGCAGGCGCCCTGCGTGATGGCAGGGGGGCAGTTCGACGGCGGACTGATCAAGCCGTTCGTGGTGTCGGTAATCGTCAAGACCGCCGTGTAAAGCGTACCGACCGCCCCTGTATAGGTAACCGGGCACCCAATGACGTACGGATTCGTCACGGCGCCGGTGCAGTGCGGAGATACGCCATCGCCGGGATTCCAATCGTACGTAAAGGAGTCCGTACCCCAAGCGGTGCTGGTGAGCGTGCCCTTCAGCGTAACTGGATTGCCGCTCCAACTGGTGTGCGGCGAGGCCGGGCTTAAAGCTACGAAGGGAATGGCGTTGGCTTGGGGCGCCACCCCGAAAGCATTTAATAGCGCCGGCGTGATCAGTGCCGCCAGCGCGCAAAAACGAGCTAACAATCTCTTCATTTTTCGACTCCCCCCCTGGGGTAAACCCCAAGTGCATTCCTCAAGTTGGAAAACTCCAAGAAAGCCTCCGGCTACCGTACCGGGTCAAGCCGCGTTTCGCTTGCGTAGCAGGGATAACCCCGCAAGGCCAGCGCCCAACAAGACCAGAGACGCCGGCTCGGGTACTGTGGACCCGCCGCCGCCCCCTCCCTGCACAACCGTCTCCGACAGGAAAATATGCTGCGTCGTGTCCTGGCCATTGGTCTGCTCAAGGTAGAAGCCGGCCGCCGGCGCAGTGGTGCTCACCGCAAAGGTAACCGTCGCCGAGGTGGTCACGTTCAGGTTCACGCCGAGCGCCCAGGAAACGTCGCAGCATTGCGTGGGCGGCCCGCTGAAGACGCCGACAGTGTTTGAGCCGGTTAGAGCGTCGCCGGCGAAGTCGTTGAAGATGTTCGAAGCATTCGGATCTTCCAACTCGTAGCTCACCCCCGTGCCCGCCGTGCCCGCGACCGTCCCATAGTCCTGGAAGGAGCCGGCGGTAGCGACGTTCAAGTCGTAATCCATGTAAACCAAAACGGACTGGGCCAAGCCGGCGCCGAGTTTAACGACTATCGAGCCGAGATTGTTCGTCCCAATCGTGGTGTCGAAGCCCGCCAGGCTGATCGCGGCGCTGCCGCCTCCGGCGCCATTGCACGCCGTCGAGATGTCGCCGTTCACATTGACGCACCAGTCGCTTAAAGTCGCGATTGTCGACGCCTTCGCGCCCGCCGCCAAAACCGTCAACGCAACAACTGCGGCTACCGTGGTCAGAAAGTGCTTCATCGTTGGCCTCCGAATATTTCCGTAAAAAACGCTCGCCCTGCGATCCGAGGAGCTAAGGTAATCCCCCATCTCATAGGTCGATTCGTGCCTATTATGCACGGGAAATCGACCCACGTCAATACGATTTGGTACCAGATTTGGTACCGTTTCGACAATTTAGTCCCAGTACTCCCCCTAATCTACCTAGCTTGTGACGGCATTGTAATGGACCGGCCCGCGATGAGGAGAGAAGTGCCGCGCCAAAATACCCGGTGGTTTCGATAGGCTGCTGAAAGAAGACGACCTGTCGATTTTGGGCATTTTGCCCAAAATCGAAAGGAGACGCCAATTTAGAATCAGCACGTTATAGACCTCAATTTGGGCATTTTGCCCAAATCGTACCGGAAGAGGGCCGTCTTTCAGCCTTGGTGGTACGGAGACCCCGTACCGAATCCGGCTTGGATAGCTTGGAAAGATATGCCCTGATGGAGTATGGTATTAAAAAGGTCTTATGCTTCCGCTTTCTGGGCAGTGGCGCACCGATGAGGTGATCGCGCGCTTTTTCTCCACCACGTACCTGCCTGCGCCCAGTGAATTGCGATCCGGGCATTGTTCCCGGCGCGGGACATAGATTCTTATTTCCGTTTGGAGGCCAGGTGCAGGCAATGAACCAAGTCGTCAGCCGAAATCGCAACCATAGTCCTTTGCAAGCTATAGATTTAAAAAGGTTCAAATATTATTCCGCCGCGCTCTTTCTATTGAGCTTTCGGCTCGCGGCCCAAGTCGATACGAGCGCGGTGTCGGGTTACGTTCTCGATCCTTCGGGAAGGGTCATCCCGAATGCGGCGGTCCGGATCGAAGGCGTCGCGCGATCCTATGTTCGAACGGCGCAGAGCAGCGCCGGCGGCTATTACGAATTCGATGCCCTGCCGCCGGCCGAGTACCGCCTCTCGGTGAACGCGGACGCCTTTGCGCCTCTCGCGACGGAACCGATTCAAATCGAGGTGGATCAACGGGTTAGGATCGATTTGCACCCAAGCATCGCGGGCCGGGGAACCCAGGTGGTGGTAAAGGCGGAAGCGTCGGCGATCCAAACCGGTTCGAGCGAGCTGGGAGCGGTGCTCGATCAGACGCTGGTGGACGGCCTGCCCCTGAACGAGCGCGATTTTCTCCAGCTCGCCCTGCTCCTGCCGGGCGTCGCCCCGCCGGTGGAGGGTTCCCAGCTCTCCACGCGCGGAACCTTTTCGATGGACGCCAACGGAGGGCGCGAAGAAGCCAACAGTTTCCTCCTCGATGGCGTCGACAACAACGACTCGGATGCGCGCGGATACGTCCTGGAGCCTTCCGTCGATTCGATCCAGGAATTCAAGATCGCGACCAACTCCTACAGCGCCGAGTACGGCGGCGCGTCCGCCGCTCAAGTCAATATCGTCACGCGCGGCGGCACGAATCAGTTTCACGGGACGGTCTACGACTATCTCCGGAACAGAGACCTCGATGCGCGCAACTTTTTCGACGAGTCCACCAAGCCGCAATTCATAAGGAACCAGTTCGGCGCAAGTCTGGGCGGTCCGGTGATCCGGAATTCAACCTTCTTTTACGGCAATTTCGAAGGGTTGCGGGAGGATGTAGGCGAGACCCAGTTGGGAATCGTGCCCACCGCCGCCGTTCGATCCGGCGATCTTTCGAGCCTCGGGGGCGATGTCGTAGATCCCTCCACCGGGGCGCCGTTTCCTGGCGCGAAAATTCCCTCGGGCATGATCTCCCCCCTGGCAAAGGACGCGCTCTCGCTCTTCCCGATGCCCAACCTGCCCGGCAGCTCGTTCAATTACCTTGGCAGTCCCATCGGGACCGACAGCCGGAACGAGGGCAGCGCACGGCTCGACCGGCGCATCTCCGACAAATCGCAATTGACCCTCCGGTACAACTACGGCCGGCGCAACCTGTTCGAACCCTATACGGAGACCGAGGACCAGGCCGAACCGCCCGTGCCGGGCTTCGGCGATTATGTCTTCGACCGCGGGCACAACGCGCTTGCCCAATACGAGCGAACGATCAACTCAAGTACGGTCAATTCCGTGCTGTTGGGGTTCAATCGGGAGATCCGCCAGATATTCGCGCAAAACTACAACACCAACGTGAATGCCTTGTGGGGGGTCGGCTTTATGCCCACCGCGCCGCGCGACTACGGATTTCCGGGGATTTCCGTCTCAGGCTACTCCAACGTCGGGGACGTGGCGTCGCTGCCCATCAACCGCGCCGACAATACCTATCAGTTGACCGATAACCTCGCCATGATTCGCGGCGCGCACAGTATTAAGGTGGGCGGCGAAGTTCGCGATCTTCAGGAAAATGGCTATGTCGAAGTCTATAGCCGCGGCCAGATGTATTTCACCGGCGCGCTCACAGGCGCCCCGATGGGCGACCTCCTGCTGGGGCTGCCGACCTATACCATCAAGTCTCAGTACACCGGGCCCCAGACCCTTCGCGGCAAGTCCGCGGCTGCCTATGTGCAGGACGATTGGAAGGTCTCTCGCAACCTGACGTTGAACCTGGGATTGCGGGTTGAATACGACGCGCCGGCCACCGATCCCACCAATCGCATGGCGACATTCGACTTTGCCACCGCTCAGACGGTGCAGGTCGGAACCAACGGGATCTCGCGTTCCGGAACCCACGGTTGGGGCCCGGGCTACAACCCGCGCGTGGGCTTTTCCTGGTCGCCGGTGAATCATACGGTGTTCCGTGGCGGATATGGAATCTACTATGACCCCGGCATGTTCGATGTCAATTCGTCGCTCTATTTCAATCCGCCATACTTCACGGTCTCGGTCTATGGCGGCACTACGCTGAGCGACCCGTTCGCCACCACCAACGGGTTTGTTCCGCCGGCGGCCCTGAGCTTCATCAGCCCCGATTTCAAGCCCTCTTACACCCAGCACTGGAACTTCAATATCCAGCAGGAGGTGGAGCGCGTCGGCGTATTCAGCATCGCTTACGCGGGATCCAAGGGAACCGATCTTCCGCGCTCGCTCGATATCAACCAGCCATTTCCCAGCGCCAACCCCGTTGCGCCCTATCCCGCTTACAGCAACATGGACATGATTGAGAGCGGCGGCAATTCGGAATATCAATCGCTTCAGGCGTCCTTGAAGCGGCGGCTTGCCAACGGCCTCGCGGTGCTCGCTTCCTACACGCGTTCCAAGTCGATTGACGACACATCGGCCTTCCTGCCCACCTCGCCGGACCAGAACTTTCCGCAGGATAGCCATGACTACCGGCTCAATCGGGGGCTCTCCAGCTACGATGTTCCAAACCTTACGAGCGTCGGGCTCGTGTACGACATCCCCGGCGCGCGGCGCTGGGTCCGGGGCTTCCAACTGAGCGCCATTATTACGGCGCAGAGCGGCCAGCCTTTCACTCCGGTACTGGACGCCGACAACAGCAACACGGGCAATGGCGGTATTCCCACCAACTTCGGCCTCGACCGGCCCAACGTCCTTTCCAACCCGGCGTTGTCGAATCCCACTCCGCAGGAATGGTTCAATGTCAACGCGTTCGCCATTCCGCCGCAGTACACCTGGGGCGACGCGGGTCGCAATATTCTGCGCGGACCGAACTTCAGAACCGCCGACCTCTCCCTGCGGCGCACCTTCGCGCTCCGGGAGCGGGTCCGCCTGACTCTCGAGGCGCAGGCCTTCAACACACTCAACCGCGCAAACCTCAATCTGCCGAGCGCGATCGCGGATAACCCGGCGACGTTCGGAAAGATCTCCTCGGCGAAAGATCCGCGGCAGATTCAGTTTTCGTTGCGGCTCGCCTTTTAGCGGTCTGCGCGCGCCTGTGGAGCGAGCTTTCAGCTTGCCACGCCGGCGTCCTTACCGACGTTGTTCGCGGAAATGCCGGCACGGACGCCGGCATGGCAGGCGGGACGCCCACTCCACATGCGGTACTGCGGTGTATTGACGCAATAATGGTCTTGATGTAACGTGAGTATTCGATTCTGGCAAGGTTGGCTGCGAGTAACATTGACGGGTTTTTTCCTGAGGTCGGACTGCAGAAGGCTTCCGCAATGAAAGAGAACACGGCTTATCCGGAATGCGCGATGGCCCGAGGCAACAAGAGACTCAGGGGAGCGGGGAGCATCGCTCGATTGCTCCTGCTTGTCCCGCTCTTTGCGGGGATTGGCATTTCGCAAGTCGATCGCAGCGCGATTACCGGGACCGTGCTCGATCCGAGCGGACGGGCAATCCCGAACAGCCTGGTGGTTGCGACGAACTCCAGCACGGGGATCGAGCGCCGGACCCAGTCGAACGGAGCGGGCGTTTATGAACTCTACGACCTGCCCATTGGCACATGGAGCGCGGTTTTCTCGGCCTCCGGGTTCGCCGACACTCGCTATGAAGAGCTGAGTCAGACGGTCGGCCAGACGCGCACGTTGAATCCCGTGCTTCGCCTTGCCTCCGCCGGAACGCAGGTGACTGTGAACGAGCCGCTGCCGGAGGGGAGCCAGTCTTCGGCGTCGATCGATCAATCGGTGGAGGATCGTGCAATCGAGGATCTTCCGCTGAACGGGCGGAATTGGACGAGCCTGACCGATCTCGCTCCGGGCGCCATCGATCAGGGGAGCAGCACGCAGCGCTCCATCCGGTTTACCGGCCACGGGCGCGATGAGATGAACATCACTCTCGATGGCGTGGACGCCACCGGAATCGTAAACCAGGCGCAGAAGGCTTACGTCCGTCTGGCGATTCCCCTCAGCGCCATCTCCGAGTTTCGCGTGAACACCGTCCTTCCGACCGCCGAAACCGGCGATGCCAGCGGCGCGCAAATCATTGTAGCTTCCGCGTCCGGCGGCAACCTTTTCAGCGGATCGCTGTTTGAGTATTTCCGCAACAGCGATTTCGACGCGCGCTCGCCGCTCGACCTGACAAAGGGTCCACTGCCATTCCACATGAATCAGTTCGGCGGCACGTTCGGCGGACCCATTCGTAAGAACAAGACTTTCTTCTTTCTCGATTATGAGGAAATCCGCCAGGTGCAGAACCAGACGCTGATTGGCTTCGTGCCCAGCGCCGCGGTACGCGCCCTTACATTGAGTCAGTCGCCCGCGCTCACGCCGATTATCGGCGATTATCCGCTCGGCAATGGCGCCGTCACCGGCGGCGTCCAGCAGTGGAATGGGGTGGGCGGTTCCTTCGACAACGAGTACTCCGCGCTGGCGCGGCTGGACCATCGCTTCACCGACTCGACTTCCGGTTACATGCGCTTCGACTACGACAGCGCCTTGACCGTTGCGCCGCTGGGAACGCTCACCGACCGGCAGTTGAACAGCGAGAAGCCCTTGAATGGCGTCGCCGAGCTTTTGCACGTCTTCTCTCCCTCGCTGGTGAACGAATTCAAGTTCGGAACCAACCAGATGGTCTCGCACTCCTATAACCTCACGCCGTTTGGTTATACCGTGAACGTCTCCGGTTTCACGGCGCTGAACCCCAGCCAGACCACCAACCAGGACGGCCGCACATGGAGTTGGCTGGATAATGTCAGCCTGGTCCGCGGGCGTAACGTACTCAAGTTCGGAGCGGAGGTCCGCCGCGTCGAAATCAACGAGGGAAATTCGTTCACGGGCGCGCTAACCTACAACTCGCTGGCGAATTTTGAGGACAACATACTTAACTCCGCCTCGTATACGGCGCTCCAGCCGTTGAAGCGCATGCGTAAGACTGCGGAATTCGGCTATGTGCAGGACGAATTCAAGCTGCGCCCCAACCTGACGATAAACGCCGGTCTGCGTTACGAGTACTATAGCGACTTCCACGAGATTACCGGCCGCGCCATTCCGTTCGATTTTCAAACCTGCGGCGGTTTCTGCCCGCCCAACGCCGCGTTTCTGTTTCCCGCGAAGGACAACATCGATCCCAGGGTCGGCATCGCCTGGTCCCCGGCCGGACACACGGTTTTCCGGCTGGGCTACGGGATTTACCACGAAGACGCGCAGCTCGACGATCAGAACTTCCCGACCGCCAATGACGTGCCGCGCTACTCGCTTGCGCTCGGTTCGCAGTTTCCGAACCTAAGCTATCCTTTGGATTCGCTTTTGGCGACGGCGACCGGCATTGACTCGCCCAAAGATCAGGTACGCAACCGCAAGGATACCTATTCGCAGCAATGGGCCGCGTCCATCCAGCAGGAGTTGCCCTTTAAGTTTATCGGGACGGTTTCCGTCATCGGGAACAAGGGCACGAACATCATGAACCGCGCGTATACCAACGTGATCGATCCCACAACCGGCGCGCGTCCCTACCCGCGGTACGGACAGATCGAACTGCGCGCCAAGGACGGGAACAGCGATTACGACGGTTTGCAGTTTCAGGCGCACCGCTACCTTCGCCGCGGCTGGCTGATGACGGCCGGTTACCTGTGGTCGCACGCGATCGACGATGGCTCGCTCGGCAGCGGAGTGGAGGATGTATTCCCGGAGAATGTCTCCTGCCGGAGGTGCGAGCGCGCATCGAGCAACTATGACGCGCGCCAGAGTTTCAGCGTGTCGTCGGTTTACGAACTGCCCTTCGGTCCCGGACGAAGCTTGGTGCGCGAGAAGGGTCTCCTGAGCGCGGTGCTGGGCGGCTGGGAACTCACGGGCGTGGCTGGTGGGCGCACCGGCCTGCCGGTCAACATCACGGTGGACCGTTCGGCCACGGTGATGCCCGACGGCAATTCGGCCAATCAGCGCCCGAACCTCCTGCCGGGCGTCCCGCTGACGCCGGCGGCCGGATCGACTCCGCTCCAGTGGATCAATCCGGCTGCGTTCTCGGTTCCCGCGCCGAAGACGTGGGGCAATCTCGGGCGCAACGCGTTTCTCGGGCCGGCCCTCTGGCAGATCGATACGGCGCTTCGGCGCCGCATCGCGCTGCGCGAGCGCGTCGCTCTCGAATTGCGCGGCGAGTGCTTTAACCTGCTGAATCGCGCGCAATACGGGAATCCGTCATCGGACATCTCGGCCCCGTCCAGCTTCGGACGCATCACGACGGTTGTCAACACCGGCCCCACCGGCAGCGGAACCCCGCGGCAATTCGAGATCGCGGCGCGACTGGTGTTCTGAAAGGCGTCGGTCTTGTAAGGCGCGCGCCCGGCCCCGCGCCGAAATGGCGATTTCCGCCCGGTTCGGTATCGGCTCTCGAGTTGGACGTCCGCCGTCATGAGGTGCTCAGTGATCCCTGAACCGGGCTCCGCCCGCCAGCCAGCGTAGGAACAACAAGGTGGCAACCACGACGGCCACGATGGTCGTTCGCGGATACGAGTGGCTGATGCACGATAGCAAGGTGGAGTCCACCTTGCACCCCGCGATGGCGGAGCCGCCACTCGCGGCAACGGCGCTCCCGGCCGATTTAAGGGCGTACTCGACCGCCGCCTGGGCGCGGAGCACGCCGGGAACAGCCAAGAGGGGTAAGACCACGAACCGTAACAGGCGTGGAGCCATCGGACCCTCGGCTGAAGTCTATCACTATAATTGGGCTCATCGCAAAAACAGGCGCCCGCGTGGCGCGTCATGGCCGGCGGGATGCCGCATCCGTTCCACTGGGGCGTGTTCGGGGCGGGCCTGGCCCTTGGAGCCTTGAGCTATGCAAGCGGCTCCTGGAGGTTGGAGTCCTGACCGTCACTTCGCGTCGTGCGGCGGCACCGTCCAAAGAAACAAATGGCGGCTCAAGAACGCGTTGTCGTCCTGATCGCCGACGACGACTTCCTTCTCGGCCTTCCAATCGCCCATATCGAAGGTGTTGGAGACAATCCGCGTGCCGGGCTTCAAATCCTGCAGCAGCTTGGGGCGAAGCTTCAGGTTGACGCTCGATAACAAAAACAGGGTCACCACGCTGGCCTCGTGAATATCGGCTTCGAACAAATCGCCCTCTTCGAACCGGACCAGGTTTTCCACCCCAGCCGTCTTGGCGTTCGCTTTGGCATCTCCGATGCGCGCGGGGTTGATGTCGATTCCGACGGCGTGAGCCCCGTAGATTTTGGCGGCGGCAATCACGATGCGGCCGTCTCCGCAGCCTAAGTCGTAGACGATATCGGTCTTCTTCACGTCGGCCAGCTTGAGCATCGCCTGAACGGCTTCGTCGGTTGTGGGCACGTAAGGCACGTCCGGCACGCGCGCCGGCTGAGCGGTCTGAGCGCCGGCAGCCGCCGCGGTAAGCATGGCGAGAACCAGACAAGAACCAGGGATCGATTTCTTCGGGAGCATGGTTGACCTCCTGTTACCTGAGAATATCGCAACTCGCTGGCGCCTGCGCGGGTTGTGCGGGCCATCGTCTCTTGTGGCCTGCCCTGGCGCTACTGTTTCGCGTCGTCCGCCGGCGCCGCCAGGAGCCGGTATTCGATCTTGCGCAATCCCCCGGTGGTGGAGTACGTCGCAAAGCCGAAAGGCGCGGAAAGCTCGATATCGCCCGGGCGGAGGCTGAGCTTCCGCCCCGCCAATTCCACCCCGATGATTTGCTCTTCGCCGATCCAGGCTTCCACCAGGTCGTCGGTCACCCGCAGGCGGAACGAGTACCATTGGCCATTCACGAATTGCGCCACCGTGGCCGTCTCGTTCTCCGACGCATCGTTGTCGTCCAAGCTCGAGAGACCTACCACGCTGCCACCCCACCCGCCGTTGATCCACGTAAGAAACGAACCCCCGACTGGAAACGTGAGGCCTGCAAAGAAATCGGACCCGGCCAGCCGGACCGCATCGAACCTGACTTCGTAATTGGACTTGGGAAACCAATTGACCCAGTTGACGCCCGTCATGGCCCCTGTCCCCAGGATCAGGTTCCCGTCCTGGACACTCACCTTGCCGCGCGCCGCGAACGCGGTTTCCTTCCAGCCGGCCAGCGTCTTGCCGTCGAACATCGATTGCCACTCACCCACCGGCGGCCGGGCCGCTGCCTGCGGCGGATTCGTGGGCGCGCTCGCATTCTGACCGGCGGCGCACAGCACCGCGGCCATCAGCGGCGCAGCCAGCCGCAATCCGCGATGCACAATGGTGGCAGCCATAGAGCCATTATAGTGGGGCGCCAGTGGACTACAATACGTCCTATGATCGTCGTTCACGTCTCCGTTCACGTCAAACCCGAGCGCGTCGAAGAGTTCCGCCGGGCCACCGTGGAAAACGCCCGCAACAGCGTGCAAGAGCCTGGCGTTGCGCGTTTCGACGTCCTGCAGCAGGCGGACGACCCGGCGCGCTTCGTGCTGGTCGAGGTCTATCGCAACCCCGAGGCCCCCGCACAGCATAAAGCCACCGCGCACTACCAGGCTTGGGCCGCTGTGGCTCTGGACATGATGGCGGAGCCGCGCACCCGCGCAACTTACGCCAATGTCTACCCCGCCGACGAAGGCTGGTAGACGTCCATGCGGTTTGAATTCGCCACCGCTACGCGCATTCTCTTCGGCGAGGGCATGATGCGCGAGGCCGCGCCCGCTGCCGCCGCCATGGGCCGGCGCGCTCTGCTGGTGACCGGCGTCTCGCGGGAACGCGCCGCGCCCCTCGCCGCCCTCCTCGAATCCTCCGGCGTCGCCTGCGCCTCTTTTACAGTCCCAGGTGAACCCACCGTGGAACTCGTGCGCGCGGGGACGGCGTATGCGCGCGGCGAACAATGCAGTCTGGTGGTCGCCCTGGGCGGCGGCAGCGCCATCGACGCAGGCAAGGCGCTGGCCGCCATGCTCGCCAATCCCGGCGATCCGCTCGATTATCTGGAGGTGATCGGCGCGGGACGGCCGATCAAGCGCCCCTCCGTTCCGTTCATCGCCATCCCCACCACCGCCGGAACCGGTTCCGAGGTCACGCGCAACGCCGTGCTGGCCTCGCCCGGGCACCGCGTCAAGGCCAGTCTACGCGGCGCCGGGATGCTGCCGCGGTTGGCGGTGGTCGATCCGGAACTCACGCTCGATCTGCCGCGTTCCATCACCGCCTCCACCGGTCTCGACGCGCTTACACAATGCATCGAGCCCTACGTCTCCGCCCGGGCCAACCCCATGACCGACCTCGTTTGCGTGGAGGGCATTCGCCGCGCCGCCGCCGCCCTGCCGCGCGTCTGGGAGAACGGGCGCGACCGCCAGGCGCGCGTGGAAATGGCGTGGGTGAGCCTGTTGGGGGGCATGGCGCTCGCCAACGCCGCACTCGGCGCCGTACACGGTTTCGCCGCCCCCATTGGCGGCATGTTCGCGGCCCCTCACGGCGCAGTCTGCGCGGCCCTGTTGCCCCACGTCATGGAAATGAACGTCCAGGCTCTGCGGGATCGCGCCCCTGGCGGCGAGCCCCTGCGCCGCTATGAAGAGGTCGCGCGCCTGCTCACCGGCCGGCCTCACGCCACCGCGGAAGATGGCGTCCGCTGGGTGGCAACCCTCTGCCGCAAGCTGGAGGTTC
>PLGA01000359.1 GCA_003139735.1 Bryobacterales bacterium
GCAGGCCGAGGCACAGTCCAGCGTCCGCCGCGCCAGCGGCTTTGTTCAAACGGGATTGTTGGAAACTTCGCCCACGTGGCCCCGGAACCTGCGTCCCTCAGCCCCCCATATGAGCGTATCGTCGCCGTCCCGCGGAAATGCTGCCGCGACCACTCCCCGGAAGGCAGCGTGTGCCCGCTAAAATCAGACCAGACCAGATCTGGTCTATGCTATACTCGGAGCGTGGTAGTGCGCAACATTTCCCAAGCCAAGGCTGAGCTTTCGGCGCTCATCGAGGCGGTGCAAAACGGAAATGAAGTCATCATCGCCAAAGCCGGCAAGCCGGTTGCCAAGCTTGTCGCCCTCCGCGGCCCCATCCAGCCCAGAACGCCCGGTTCGATGGCGGGTGAGATCTGGATTGCTCCCGACTTCGACAATCTGCCGGACGATATGGCGGAGGCCTTCGGACTGAAGGAACCACGGAGTTGAGGATCCTACTCGACACGCACCTGCTGCTCTGGTGGCTGGAGGGCAGCCCGTCGCTCTCCGCGCAAGCCAGGGAACTGATCCGCGACCCGGACAACACTGTATTCGTCAGCGCCGTCTCTCTTTGGGAGATCTGGCTCAAACAGAGCTTGGGGAAGTTGCGGCTGCCGGTTGACTTCACCGGAAGGCTGGCAGCGGAATCATTCGAGAGCCTGCCATTGCTGGCCTCGCACCCCAGGCAAGTCTCTCTGCTCCCGTGGCGCCACCGCGATCCGTTCGATCGGATGCTGATCGCGCAAGCGCAGGTCGAAAAACTCGTCCTGTTGACGGCCGACGAGGCGCTTACGGCATACGGCGCCGCTGTTCACCTGGCTCGGTGAGCGGGCCGGCGCGGTAAGATCTGAGGGATGGAAACACTTTCCGGAAAGATTGCGGCCGTAACCGGCGGTACGCGGGGAATCGGGCGGGCCATCGCCGAGCGTCTGCTGCGGGAGGGCGCGTCGGTGGCCATCTGCGGCCGCTCGGCGGAATCCACGGCGCGCGCGGCCGGTGAGATGCAGCCGCTCGGCAAGATTTACGGATGCGCCGCCGACGTCACCGACCCCATGCAGGTGCGGGCCTTCTTCGAAGCCGTGGACCGGGAATTCGGCGCGCTCGATATTCTGGTGAACAACGCGGGGGAAGGGGTCTTTCGCAAGGTGGCGGAAATGACGCCGGAAGAGTGGCATCGGAATATCGACTTGAACCTCAACGGGCCTTTCTACTGCTCGCGCGAGGCGCTTGCCCGATTTGAGAGACGCGGCGGCGGTTTTATCGTGAACATCTCCAGCCTGGCCGCCAAGAACGCGTTTTCCGGGGGCGCGGGATACAACGCGTCGAAGTTCGGTTTGAACGGCTTCAGCGAGGCGCTCATGCTGGACCATCGCTACGATCATGTTCGGGTGAGCACCATCATGCCCGGAAGCGTGGACACCGGCTTCTCGGGCGGCCCGTCCAAGCGATCCGGCGATACCAGTTGGATGATCGCTTCCGAGGATGTCGCCGAAGCCGTCGTCATGGTCCTGCGGATGCCGGCGCGCACCATGGTCAGCCGCGTCGAGATGCGCCCGTCCTGCCCGGGAAAGTGACATGCCGCAAACCGAGCTTCCCGTCGAAAAAGCCGATTCGCGCCTGATGCGGTCCATGTTCCACACCATCGCGCCGCGCTACGATTTCATCACGCGCGCCTTCTCCTACCGCATGGACAAGCGCTGGAAACGCGTGCTGCTGGAGCGGGCGCGCCTCGCCGATGCGCCCGCGGTTCTCGACCTGGCTTCCGGCACGGGCGACTTCTCCCTGATGGCCGAACGGCAATACCCGGGCGCGCGGGCGGTGGCCGCCGACCTGACCGAGCGCATGCTGCAGCTTGCCCGCCTGCGCGGCGTCAAGCGGGCGGTGTGCGCCGACGCCGGGCGGCTGCCTTTCCGCGACGGCGTGTTCGATTGCGTATGCATCGGTTACGGGCTGCGCAATTTTCCGGACCTGGCGCTGGCCGTGCGCGAGATTGAGCGCGTCACGCGTCCGGGCGGATTGCTGGTGAGCTTGGATTTCTTCCTGCCCGCCAACCTGCTGCCGCGGCGGCTTTACCTCGGTTACCTGTACGCGCAGGGGGCTTTCTGGGGCCTGCTGCTGCACGGCCGGCCGCGCGTCTATACCTATATTCCCGACTCTCTCAAGTCCTTCGTCGCCATTCCGGAGTTCTCCGGCCTGCTGCGCCGCTCGGGATACCGGAGGGTGGACGAGCGCAGTTTCCTTCTGGGCGGCATTGGACTGCACTGGGCCGTCAAGGAACCATGAGCAAAGAACGGCTGCGCGCCTCCGACTATCGCTTCATCGCCATCTGCCTGGCGCTGCTCGCGGCGACCGCGTGGTATTCCGCGCGAAATTTTTACCGGGCTTTTCCCGAGGCCTCGATCGATTTCCGCGCGACCCGCGAGGATGCCCAGGTGTTGGCGGAGAAGTTTCTCGCCGGGCAGGGCTACAAGACCGAGGGCTATCGCCTGGCCTCGCGCTTCAGTTACGACGACGATGCCAAGACGTTTCTGGAACGCGAAGCCGGTCTGGAGCAGGCCAACCGGCTCATGGGAACGCGGGTCCGTTTGTGGCGCTGGGCCTACCGCTGGTTCCAGCCGGGGCGGAAGGAGGAGTATCGCGTCGATATCACTCCAACGGGCCAGTTCGTGGGCTTCGAACATCAATTGCCGGAGGACGCCACGCGGCCCGCGGCTACCCCTGAGCAGGCACGCGCGCTGGCGGAGGAGTTTCTGCGCGCACGGCTCGACCGCGATCCCGCCTCGCTCGATTTCGTCGAGGCATCGGAAATCGACCGGGCCCATCGCACGGACCGCACGTTCACGTGGAAGGAGCGCGATTTCAATCTGCATGACGCCGCCAATCGAGTGGAGGTGACGCTCTACGGCAATGAGGTTGCGGGCTACCGCGAGGTTCTGAAGATCCCCGAGCAATGGACCCGCGACTATGAACGGCTGCGCTCGAAGAACGACATGGCCGAGTACGCCGACACGGCGCTGGTGGTGGCGTTGATGCTGGGCCTGCTGGCGACCATTGTGATGCGGGTGCGCGGGCAGGACGTGCGCTGGGGGCGGGCGGCGGCGATTGGCTCGGTGGGCGCGGGGCTCAGCTTTCTGGCTTCGCTGAACCAGTTTCCGCTGCAGGAATTCGGGTACCCCACCACGGATTCGTACGGCAGCTTCGTTTCGAGCCAGGCGTTGCAGGCGCTGATGGCCGCGCTGGGATATGGCGGCCTGCTGTTTGTGATCGCGGCGGGCGCCGAGCCGCTCNNGCTCTACCGCGCGGCGTTTCCCGGCCGCATTTCCCTCGGCAATCTCTTTCGCCCGAGCGGCCTGCGCACCAAGCGCTTCTTCCTCGGCGCCATTCTGGGGATTGCGCTCACCGGAACCTTCATCGCCTACCAGACGGTCTTCTACATCGTGGCCTCGCGCCACGGCGCATGGGCGCCCGCCGACGTTCCTTACGACGACCTGCTCAACACGCGGTTTCCGTGGCTGTTCGTGCTGTTCGGCGGCTTCTTCCCGGCCGTCTCGGAAGAGTTCCTGTTTCGCATGTTCGCGATCCCGTTTCTGCGCAAAGTGACGCGGTCGCTGGCTGTGGCGGTGGTGCTGGCGGCTTTTCTCTGGGGCTTTGGCCACACCGGCTATCCCAACCAGCCGTTTTATATACGCGGCGTGGAGGTGGGAATCGGCGGGGTGGCGCTGGGCCTGATCATGCTGCGCTGGGGCATCCTGCCCACGCTGGTGTGGCACTACTCGGTGGATGCCATGTACAGCGCCATGCTGCTGCTGCGCTCGCACAACTTGTACTTCCGGCTCTCCGGGGCGGCCAGCGCGGGACTGGTGGCGCTGCCCGTGGCGCTGGCGCTGGCGGCCTACCTGGTGCGCGGCGGCTTCGAGCCGGAAACCGGACTGCTCAACGCCGATGAGGAGGGCCCGGCGCCGCAGCCGGAGGACGTTTCGCCTGAACCGGCCGCTGCCGCGATCGGGTACCGGGCGCTCGGACCGCGCCACAGGCTGGCGGCGGCCGGCGTGGCTGTAGCGTGCCTGCTGACGCCGCTCCTTCACACCAGCCACTTCGGCGATTCGCCGGCCTACAAGCTGCCAAGCGGCCAGGCGCGCGCCGCCGCGGACGCCTTCCTGCGCGAACGCGGCCTGGACCCCGGCGCATTTCAAGCCGTGACCTATCCTTCGGTGCATTGGGGAGGCGATGACAGCCTTGCCGCCAAGTACTTCCTGGAACGCGGTTCCGTGAGCGCGGCCTCGGCCATGTTCGAGCGGTTTCGGCCCGTGCAGGTTTGGGCGACGCGCTACTTCAAGCCGCTCGAGCAGGAGGAGACCACCGTTGCCGTGCAACCGGAGACCGGAAAAGTGACCGGCTTCGGGACCTCCGTTCCGGAAGACCGCCCCGGCGCGGACCTAACGCCCGACGCGGCCCGCCAGGTAGCCATGGCGTTCGCGGCGTCTCAGGGATGGGACCTCGGCGCCATGGAATTGAAGGAGAGCAACTCCGAGAGGAAGAAGGCGCGGCGCGATTACACGCTGGTGTGGGAGGCGCGGCCTGGCGATGCGCGCAACGTGGAGGAAGCGCGCTATCGTCTGGAAATCGTGGTCTCGGGCGATCGCGCGACCGCCGCGCGCGCGTATTGGAAGCTGCCCGAGGAGTGGTCCCGCAACCGCGAGCGGCAGAATGCCATTTCGGTCGCCATGCTGGCGCTGCGCATCGCGGCCATCTGCGGCGCGGTGGTATGGGCGCTCTGGCTGCTGATTCGGAACACGCGCGCCGGGCTGGTCCCTTGGCGCGCGACGCTCACGCTGGCCGCGGTTCCGGCCGTGCTGGCGGTGGCCGGCCCGCTGCTCTCGCTTCCGCTCCTGCTGAAGGAATACCCAACCGCCATTCCGCTGGGAACGTTCGAAGCCATGGAGTACGCCATTCTGGCCATGACGGTGATTTTCGTTTTCATCATGATGGCCGCGGCGGCGGCGCTGCTGCTCTCTCTGTTTCCGCAAAGTTTGGCGCAGTTGCGGGCCGCCAACCGCGGGGCTCTGGCGTTGGACGCCGTCACTGCGCTGACGGTGGCCGTCGGCATATCGGTGGCGCTGAACCAACTCCGCGGCCTGCTGTTCGGCTTATTCCCGGCTCAGGCGCTCTTTTCGATCGGCAGCCCCGACCTGATCGTCAGCTCCGCCCCCGCTCTGGCAGCGCTGGCGGACGCGGTGCGCTCCACGCTGATGACGGCGGCCGGTCTGGCGGTGATCGTGATGGGGATCCGCAAGACGCCGAAACGCTGGATGCTGGTCCCGCTGGCGTTCGTGGCGCTGTTTGCGATGCTCTCGCCGGACACGCACACGCCCGCCGAGTTCGCGCTCCAATACGGCCTGGCGTTCGTCGGGGCTGGAGCGTACGCGCTTTTCTGCCTGTGGTTCGCGCGCAATAATTACCTGGCGTACGCGCTGGCGCTCTGGGTGATGGCGCTGCGCACGCCGCTGGCGCAGTTATTCTCGACCACCAACCCCGCGCTCGAAGTGCAAGCGTGGATTATTGCCGCGGCCATGGCGCTGACGCTGGTGTGGGCAGCGTATCCGGCGTTCGCGAGGAAGCGGGAAGCGGCGTGAAGTGGCAGACGAAAGCGTCTGCCCCACCTTGCTGCCAAAGACCTATGGAATTGCGGACGAGTGGGGCAGGCGCTTTCGCCTGCCGCCCCATGCGCAGGAATTCCCCGCTATTACGGCGCGCGCACCCCGGCCACGCTTCCATGCCCTTCGCTCGCGATGAACGCGCGCAGTTGCGCGTAGGCGCGGTGAGGATTGTTTTGGCTATTGGCGGAGCGAATCCAGCTCTCGCCGTACCACCGGTCGAATGGCGGATACTCGGCTCGGGCGAATTCCGTTTCCAACTGTTCGAGCGACGTTTGCGCTTCCCCAACTAGCTGCCACATCCTCGTCGCGTCGGGCGCGCGCAACGCTTCCTCCAGTTTCAGCGCGGCTTCCGTGTGCCGCTGGGCCACTCGCAGGCCGAGCCTGACGTCTACCGAGAAGAAGCGTTGCTCTGAGAGCGACATGCCGGTCTCCGCGCGGGCCTCGGCCGCGAGCGCGTCGTCCACTTGACGGATGCGCGTTTGCAGCGCGGAAAGCGTCGCGGGGTTGAACGCCGGGACCGCCTCGCCCGCCACCTTGCGATAGAGGCTGCCGATCAATCCCTGAACGGCATCCTGCGCGCTCCATAGCTTGTCCGGCGTATCGAGCAGGTCGAAATACTTGTTGTACGCCGCCTCGGCGTCGGCCTCCGGCGCGCCGAAATACTCGCGCGACCACCAGGCGGTGTAGCGTTCGGCCGGATTCGGCGTGGCATAGATCCTTGCGGCGTCCCAGGTGATGTCCGTGAGCATGCGCGCGCTCATGACGTAATCGCGCACCTCCGACATGTTGACCAGCATGTATTCGGTGGCGCCCGACTTCACGATCTTGTCGAACTCGCCCGCGACGGTCGCCGGCCCCACCGTGTGCGTCAACTGCTTGCTGAGATTGCCGCCCAGGTAAGCCAGATGATAGTAAACGCCGTGCTTCCATTTGCCCAGGCCCGACGGCAGCGCGCGCATGTGGCCGTCGTTATCGTCGGGCCATACAACGATGACATCTTCGGGCAGATCGAACGCCGCCGGATTGCGCTGGTATTCGGGAAGCATCTCCGAGTACATGGTGAAGTGGAAGAGCGGCGTCTTGTCTTTCGGCAGCAGTTCCTTCACCATGGCGACTTGCTGTTGGATCACCTCGCGGAAGGTCGCCGCGCGTTGGTCGTCCGTGGTTCCCGGAGGAAAAGTGAACGGGCGGTCGGTGGTTCCGCGCATGCCCACAGGCCAAATCACGTCCAGATCCTTGTTCTCCGTCACGCCGCCGCGCCAAAACGTAAGCATGCCTTCGCGGTTCGTGAACCAGTTATAGTCCGGCCGTACGCCGCGCTCGGCGGCCAGA
The DNA here is from genome assembly GCA_003139735.1 of Bryobacterales bacterium. Classification (GTDB taxonomy): domain Bacteria; phylum Acidobacteriota; class Terriglobia; order Bryobacterales; family Bryobacteraceae; genus BOG-224. The sequence continues at coordinate 7,008 of PLGA01000359.1, forward strand.
TTGTAAGTGGTCAGGCCGAAGGGGTTGGAGACCAGGATGTCATAGTGATGCGAGGTGTAATAGAGTCCCCAGTCGCTGGCCAGCTTCTGGACCTCATAACGGCGGTGTACGCGTGTGTAGGGCGCCACCATGTTCATTCGCAGGCGCAGCGCGGTCTCAAAGAACCTCTTGTACCAGTCGAGCGGAACGTCGCCGGTCTGCAAGGGATACCCGTTGGCGTCGAAGGGTCGCGGGAGCAGGTCCTCGTCGTCGTGGAAGAAGCCTCGGTACTTGAAGGCCGGCGGACCTTGCGCGAAGCTGGTGCGCTTCAGCACCAGCGGATCGCGATGCACGGGCCGGTAGCCGGTCCAAATGTAGAGCGGATCGATGCCCAGTCGCTCCGACAACGCGTACGCGGCGAACGCCGTGCCCCGTGGATTCGATCCCACCAGCCACACGTCGCGCCCGCCGGTCGCGATGCGGTAGCTCTCCCACTGACCTTGCATCGCGCGGGCATCGATGGCGGCCGGCAGTTGCCCGTGGCCGAGCGTCACCAGCCAGATGTTCACCCCATCGCCGGGCGTCTTCGCCACCGCGGGCCGGTAGCCGCTGATTTTCTCGATGTCGCCCGCCAGAAATTCCGCCCCNNGCGGAGGCCAATCCGCAGAATCCCAGCAGGAAACAGGTGAGGGCAGGGTTTCGATGTACGGTCATCGGGCCCTCACTCCCCGTGCGATGCAAAGGCCGCCATCAGATCCGCCTTCAGCCGGTCCGATACCACGAACAGGTTCTCTGGATACCGCCGGTACGTCAACATGCGGCTGTAGATCTCGCCTTCCTGCGAGTTGTTGAGCGCGAAGCCGGCCAGATATTGCAGGCGCAGATCGCCGTCGCGGTTGATCTCGGCGTCCGCCAGCCAGGGCCGCAGGTCGGAGGCCTGTCCGGCGTACGTGCCGAGCATCTGAATGGCGGAACTGAAGCCCACTTCGCGCAGCGA
>PLGA01000653.1 GCA_003139735.1 Bryobacterales bacterium
CGCATGGTGATGGCGGTTTCCGGCTTGATGGCGCGAACTGCCGGTTCCATCGGCGGCGTCCGATCGAGCAGCTTCATCACCAGGCGAGGCTTTAGCAGCAGCCCGCCATTCGCCACCACCGATACGGCGCGCGCCAGTTGCAGGGTGGTCACGCTGACTTCCTGCCCCATGGAGACGGATTCCAGCGAGGTGCTGCCCCATTTCGGGAGCGACCGAACGCGGCCCTTCGCTTCACCGGGTAACGGGATGCCGGTCTTGTCGCCGAAGCCGAAGCGTTTCACGTATTCGTACAGTTTTTCACGGCCCACGGTCCGGCCGACCTCGATGGCGCCAACGTTGCTGGAGTGAGCCAGCACCAGACTCATCGGAAGGAAGCCGTAGAGCCCGGTGTGCGAGTCATGGATGACGCGCCCTCCGGGTAGCCCGGTCAGCACGCCGCCGTGGCAGTTGATGGGGCTTTCCGGCCGCAAGTCGGTGGTTTCAAGCGCCGCCGAGAGCGTAATCACCTTGAAGACCGATCCCGGCTCGAATGGCACGGAGACCGCGTGGTTCTGCCGCGCGGCGGGAGGCTCGTTGGGCCCGGGCGGCAGATTCGGATCGTAGGTTGGATAGCTGGCCAGCGCCAGAATATCCCCGGTGTTGGGATCCAGCGCCACCACGCTGCCGCTGGCTGCGTTGTGCGCATCCACCGCCGCCGCGATCTCGCGCTCGGCGACGTATTGGAGGCGTTCGTCGATGGTCAGGGTCAGCGGCTCGCCGGGCTTGGCCTCGGCGGCGACGCGCGAGTCGATGGGGCGCCGCTTGACGTCGGTCTGGTCCATTTCCCTGCCGGGAATCCCGCGCAGCTCCATGTCCAGGGTCTTTTCGATGCCGGCGTTGCCGCTTTCCGCAAAGTCCACCGATCCCAGGACATGCGCGGCCAGCATTCCGTTGGGATAGTGGCGCTCCTTCACCTCGCGCACGTCGATATATCCGACGGGCTGCTTGCGGATCAATTGCAGTTGTTCGGCGGTAATGCGGCGCGCCACCAGCAGGTCGCCGCGATGGTTGGCGAGCGCCTGCGCCATCTTGCCGTACAACTCCGCGCGGTCCACGCCCAGGATCCGGCTGAGGAGGTCGGAAGCCGGGGCGATATCCACTTTGAGCGGGTCGATATACACGGAGTTCCCCGGCACGCTCAGCGCGAGCGGCTGGCCCATGCGGTCGAAAATAGGGCCGCGCGGCGCCGGGATCTCAATCGCCATCTCCTGGCGCGCGCGCGCCACATTGGCGTACTCCCGGTGGTGAACCACCTGCAGCGAGACGATTTTTAAGAATATGGCGGCGATCCAGAGAAGAAAGATCGCGCCGAGCCAACCAAGACGACGATGCACCATGCTGCGCTGCGCGACAAGCCGCGCCCCTCCGAGCGTCCGCTACTTCACCATCGCGAAGGTTCCCTCGCCCTTGGGCTCGAGGTAAACCACCTGGCCGGGCCCCGGGAGCGCCAGATTACGGTCCTTGGCGAATTGCTCCAGGTTTTGCGGGGTGACCAGCTCCGCTTCCCGCAACGCCAGCGCGCGGCGTTGGTCGAGCAGTTGCCGCTCCCGCACGCGCATCCCTTGCAATTGGTATCCGGCGAGCGTATTGGCCGCTTTGGGCGCCAGCGCTACGGTGAGCAGCCCCAGCGCCAGGCATGCGGTCCCAATGACCGACCAGCACCGGCCTCCCGATCCCGGATCTTGCTCGCGCACCAGACGCCCGTTGTCGATTGGCTTGCAATAGAAGAAGACATCTTCGAGAGGAAGCGGGCGCAATTGGAAGGAATCCTGCTTCGCGCGAACCGGCTCCGGTCCGGGCGCGGCCCCGCCGTCCGTTTTTCGGAAGAATTGAGGTAGTGTGGCCATAATCTTGTGTCCCCTCTCTCGCTAAGACCGCTCTCTTACGTTCGCGGCTCGGTACGCTATGTCACCTTCATCTCCAGCGCGCGCAGCTTGGCGCTGCGGGATGCCGGGTTCCGGGCAACTTCCTCGTCGCCCGGCTGGAGCGGGTGTTTGGTTAGAACCAGCGCCCGTCCCTCCGTTCCCAATGCGCGAAACTTCTGTTTGATTTTCCGGTCGTCGATCGACATGAAGGCGATCGCGACCATTCGTCCACCGGAGTTGAGCAGCTCCGGACCAATTTCGAGCAGACGGTCCAATTCTCCCTGTTCGTCGTTTACTGCCATCCGCAGAGCCATGAAAGTCCTGGTGGCCGGGTGCAAACGGCCCGTCCTGGGCACGGCCCGCTCCACGACATCCGCCAGATGCCGTGTGCTCCGTAGGACGCGTGCCCGGACGATCGCTCTGGCTATCTTCCGCGCTCTCCTTTCTTCGCCTAGCTGATAGATCAGGTCGGCGAGTGCCTTTTCGGGCATGTGATTGACTAAGTCCGCCGCTGTTATGCCCGTGGATCGATCCATGCGCATGTCGAGCGGCCCATCGTTCAAGAACGAAAATCCCCTCTCGGGATCCGTGAGCTGATAGCGGCTCACTCCAAGATCCGCGAGCAAACCGTCCGCCTTCGCGAATCCAGCTTCCGCCAGGGCAGCCGGCAAAGTGGCAAACGTCCCTTGATGAAAACGAATACGCTTCGTCCACTCCGCCGTATTGCGGCGCGCCATATCGAGCGACTCCGCATCCTGGTCGTTGGCGATCAGCATGCCAGTGGTCAACCGTTGGGCGATCATGGCGGTGTGCCCGCCCAATCCCGCGGTTGCGTCCAGGTAGACTCCCTCGGGGCGAATCGCCAGCATCGCGAGCGCTTCTTCCGGCATGACGGGGAGATGATCCATAGACCGTCACTTGAGCCCCGCCTTCCGCAGCGCGGTGACGGCCGCCGACCCGGCCGTCCTGGCGCGCTGCTTGCGCTCTTCGTACATCTGGTCGCTCAGAACATCGATCCGCGCTCCGACCGCCTTTAGCCGGACCGGTTGGTTCTCAATGCCCAGTTCCCGCCTCAACTCCGTGGGAACCAGCAGCCTGCCCTGGTTGTCCAGCGTTGCCTGACCCCCAAGATCGGCCGCGTTGAACAACACGTCGTCGGCCGTCTCGGGATCGGCGGGGTAGTTTTCCAGAAACGCTTCCGCTTGACGCCAGCCTGGGAGGGTATATATTGAAGCTATATGCCGGTCGAGGGACGTCACGAAGAACTCGGTTACCCCCAGCTTGGCGAAGAACTGCTGGAAGTCCGTCGGCAGTTTGAGGCGGCCCTTCTCGTCCACCTTAGCTGCGTGGAGACCCAACGGAGCATCGATTTGCGTGGTTTCTTCGTTTCCCCCGGCCACCTACACCCACCTTACTCCATACCTGACCACTATTGATAGTGTCACGAGATTCGAGGCTTTGCAAGAGGTATTTTGCAGAACCTACTGAAACTTCTATGGTTAGTGGTCCACAAGCAGTTCTACACTGATTGAGCAACACACTATATATAGGAAGCAGTGGCGAACAATAAGCGAAGATAGGGCGGGTTTTAAGGTCGGTGGGGGGAAAACAACCGATTCCGTCTGTCCCCAATGGAGACAATCGAACCGAGTCGGTTAGCTACTGCGACAAATCCTCACCAGTCAGAGTCGCTGCGCGCGTAACAGTGCTTCTGTTGTCCACAACCAGGCTCAGATAGCCTGTGGCATTGCCCGCCGGGGAGTTGTCCTCGACGAACGCGAAGCCGTGGGCGAACTGGAAGTTACAGACCGCGAACAGGTAGCCCAAGAAACCGACGTTGGGAGCGATGCCGGTGGCCAAGGGATCACTGGCCACAAACGCCCAAGTCTGGCCCGGACCGATTATGGGACCCGGGCCGGTGGGATTCGGTGGCGCAAATTGGGCCGAGCCTGCCGTCACGCCGGAGCCAAAGTAATACAACGTGCATGCGGAATTCGGATTGGGCGTGGCCGGAACCGGCACGGAGTTCCACGGGTCGGCGCCAGTGTTCGAAATTGCAATGCCGGTCTCCCAATGTTGCGTGGCGGTCACCTTGGTGGTGGTCACGAAGGGGAAGAGCAGGGTGGTCTGGCAGGGCACGATGGTCAGGAAGGGAGCCGCGGCGACGGATGTTGCCGCAAACCGCGGAATCCAGGCGGCGGTTGCCGGAGATGAGGTCCCTTGAGTCGGAGCATAGGCAAGCTGAACGGCCCCGGTGGTACCCGTGGCAGGCGGCGTCAGCGTGCCGTATGTGACGTACACCGCAAACTGGAAGGTTTGGGCGGCGCTGTAGTTGTTATTGGTGACTTCCCAAACGGCTTCGGCCGCGCCGCTCTTGACGGTCAGTTGCACGACCGGAACGCCGCCGACGCAGGCTGGAGTAGATCCGGCGCCATTAGCGCAGGCGCCCGCCGCCGTCGCAGCATAGGGCAAAGTTTCGCCACCGGAAGTAAGAGAGATTAGTTGCGCGTAGGGCGTCGTCTCGGCATCGCCAGGACCAGAGCCTGTCAGCGTCGCGGGCGTACTGTAATTGACCACGTTGGTCGTCGATACAAAGACGGCCGCGTTGGCGGGGAAGTTCGTGAATAGCGCCTTTAAGCGTGTCCCGCTATTGGCCAAACCGGCTGTGATAGCGCCGACCGGCGTGATAAAGCCGGACTCCGAGTTTATTGAGGAATAGGTGACGCTTGAGCCGCTTTGAGTAACCGTGATGCTCCCGGCGATTGCGCCAGGCAGGGCCGTCTGGACATCACCGGTCAGCGCGTCGCCGGCGGCTGCGCCAGTACTCAGCGGCAGGGCCCTGGTTTTGAACGCATTCGCGATGCCCTCTTTGAAGCTCAATAGGGCCGTATTCGCCGCGAAATTGCCGGACCCGTTCGCGGGCTGAAGGACGGCCGGTTGGCACAGCGACAGGCCCGAGAGCGGCGTGACGGCAGTGGTCAAACTGGCGGTGCTGTTGGCGACGATGGCGCTGCTGTTCGTCAGCGACAGGGTGGTTGCGGAACCGATCGTCGTCCCGGTAAGAGTCGTCGTGTTGCCGGGCGTAACCGTAACGGTTGCCGTAACGCTCGAAGCGGAACCGGGGGTCACGCGAACATTCATGATGCGATAGACGCGCGTGACGCCAACCTGCACCGGCGCCATCACCGGCACGTTGCTGAAGCTGACTTGGTTCACGCTTTGCTTGTTTGTGCTATTGCCGACCACGCCCTGGTAAACATTAGCGGCGCCGGGAGCCGGAAATACTCCCGCAGGCGACGAAGTCAGGGACATGACGTAAAAACCACTGGTACCGTTTGCCGAGAGCCCCTGATAGGCTTGGCAAGCCGCGGGAATCGTGGCGGCGGTATTCTGCGCAGCGGTGCAAACGGCAACCTGGGCATTCTGCCCAAAGTTGGCGGCCAGCGGATTGGTGGTAACCGTGTTGGGTTCGTCAATGGACAGCAACGCTTCCGAAGCGCCGCTCGCGGAAGTGGCGTCGACATTGCTCGTGACGGGCACGCCGAAGTTCACGGTGATATTGGCCCGGTCAGTCGGATTGCCAAGGGCTATCGGCGCAGGGCCGCCCGTGCAGGTAATCAGAATGTCCCCCACGAGTTCGGTCGATCCCTCCGAACGAATCGTTGGCGTAGTGGCCGCAGTCACGCTACAACTAATCGGCACGGGCGTAATGACCTGCGCACCGGCCAGAGTTGTAAACCCAACCAGGACGGCTAGCGCAGCGACCCACTTGTATAGATTCACTTCAGTTGCCTCTTTAGGATTCCAAGTTCCAGAATAACGGTACCGAACGACAAGAGCAAAAAAAGAGGGGGGCCGAAGCCCCCCTCAGTAGAGACAATCAAACGGAGCGTGTGAACTAGTTAGACAAATCCTCACCAGTCAGAGTCGCTGCGCGCGTAACGGCGCTTCTGTTGTCCACAACCAGAGCCAGATAGCCCATAGCGTTGCCGGACGGGGAGCCGTCCTCGACGAACGCGAAGCCATGCGCGAACTGGAAGTTGCAGACCGCGAATATGTAGCCGGCGAAATTGACGTTGGGAGCCAAGCCGGTGAACTGAGGATCACTGGCTACGAACGCCCAATTCTGCCCTGGGCCGATTGTGGGGCTCTGCACCTGCGTNNGGTGGTGGTCACGAACGGGAAGAGCAGGGTGGTCTGGCACGGAACGATGGTCAGGAAGGAAGCCGCGGCGACGGACGTTGGCGCAAACCGCGGAATCCAGGTGGTGGTTGCCGGGGACGAGGTCCCTTGAGTCGGAGCATAGGCAAGCTGAACGGCTCCGGTGGTACCAATGGCTGGCGGCGTGAGCGTGTTGTACGTGACGTACACCGCGAATTGGAAGGTTTGGGGCGCGCTGTAGTTGTTATTGGTAACTTCCCAAACCGCTTCGGCCGCGCCGCTCTTGACGGTCAGTTGCACGACGGGAACACCGGGACCGCTATTGGCGGTACTGGTCGATGCCATCGCAACAAAGGGCGCAGTTTCGCCACCGGAAGTGAGAGAGATTAGTTGCGCGTAGGGCACGGTTTCGGCGTCGCCCGGGCCGTTGCCTGGGGCGGTGGTGCTCAGCGTCTGGGGCGTGCTGAAATTGACCACGTTGGTCGTCGATATATAGACGGTCGCGTTGGCCGGGATGCTCGTGAACAGCGCCTTTAAGCGCGTGCCGCTATTGGCCAAACCGGCTGTGATACCGCCGACCGGCGTGATAAAGCCGGACTCCGAGTTCATCGAGGAATAGGTAACGCTGGCAGTGCCTTGAGTGACGGTGATGCTCCCGGTGATTGCGCCAGGATCGCCAGTCTGGATATCGCCGCCCATCGCGTCACCGGCGACGTTGGTCAACGGCAGAGACCTGGTCTTGAACGCATTTGCAATGCCCTCTTTGAAGCTCACGAGGGCCGTATTCGCCGCGAAAACGCCGGATCCGGTCACCGGCTGAAGGACGGCCGATTGGCACAGCGACAGGCCCGAGAGCGGCGTGACGGCTGTGGTCAAACTGGCGGTGCTGTTGGCCACGATGGCGCTGCTGTTCGTGAGCGACAGGGTGGTTGCGGAACCGATCGTCGTCCCGCTAAGAGTCGTTGTGTTGCCGGCCGTAATCGTAACGGTTGCCGTGATGCTCGCCGCGGACCCGGGGGTCACGCGAACATTCATGACGCGATAGACGCGCGTAACGCCAACCTGCACCGGCGCCATCACCGGCACGTTGCTGAAGCTGACCTGGTTCACGCTTGCCTTGTTTGTGCTATTGCCGACCACGCCCTGGTAAACATTAGCGGCGCCGGTCGTCGGGGTCGAAGACGGCGTCGAGGTCAGGGACATGACGTAAAAGCCGGCGGTTCCGTTTGACGACAGCCCCTGATAGGCCGGGCAAGCCGTGGAAACTGCAAGCGGAGTACCCGTATTCTGCGCTGCGGTGCAAAGGTAAATCGGGGCATTCTGCCCAAAGCCGGCAGCCAGCGGATTGCTGACAACCGTGTTGGGTTCGTCAATCGACAGCAACGCTTCCGAAGCGCCGCTGGCCGTGGACGTGGCGTCCTGGTTACTCGTGACGGGCACGCCGAAGTTCACGGTGATGGTGGCCCGGTCAGTCGGATTGCCAAGGGTTATCGGCGCAGGGCCGCCCGTGCAGGTAATCAGAATGTCCCCCACGAGTTCGGTTGATCCCTCCGACCTAATCGCTGGCGTAGTGGCCGCAGTCACGCTGCAACTGATCGGCACAGGCGTAATGACCTGCGCGCCGGCCAAGGCTGTAAACACAGCCAGGACGGCTAGCGCAGTAATCCATCTGCGTAAGTTCATTAAATTCTCCTTGAAATTTGAACAAAATTGAATCGGTCGAAGTTCTCTTTAGCAACCTGAGCCTCGAAAACGTCACCATGCTCTACAATTCAACCCAGGGAACTTCTCCGTGTCGGGCGGAGAGCGAAAAACCTGCCGGCGCCTGGTAAAGCCAGATGCCGGGTATTACGAAAACTTCTCTGCGGCACGTTTTTTCGTCGGTTTTCGTCCGTGCTCGGCAGAATTAAAATTACACTCCACAACCGGATACGTTAAAGATATTCATAACCGATTGGCTACCGATTGTCAAGAAATATTGCTCTTCCTTAATGCAAAACGGGCGCCAACGCTCTAAAGAACCGGTCCAATAGACGCAGACTTGATTAGAACACACGGCGTGGGCAAGGTCAAGTTAAGCCGGCGCCATTTCCCCTGCCGGCAGGCGCAATTCCGCCGCCACCGCCGGTTTTCGCCTTCACAACGGGGATTCGGGTCCGCGGCTCTGAAATCTGATACGATGAAGCATCTGGCAGGGTGTCGTGTTTCTCATCAATCATAGACAACAGTTTGGCCCAACTACTTTTCTCTGGGACGTAGAAGCGCCCGATGTGGCGCGGGCGGCGCGTCCGGGACACTTCGTCATGGCTCGCATCGACGAGCATGGGGAACGAATTCCGCTGACGGTGGCCGATTTCGACGCTCGCAGGGGTACCGTGACCGTGGTGATCCAGGCGGTTGGGAAGACCACCTTCGAGATGATGGCGCTCCGCGAGGGCGATTATCTTCTGGATTTCATCGGGCCGCTGGGACTGCCCAGCGACATTCGCAAGCTCGAAGGGACGGTCGTGCTGGTGGGCGGCGGCTTGGGCGTGGCCCCGGTGTTCCCGCAGTTGCGGGAGTACAAGGCCATGGGCAACCGCACCGTCTCGGTGGTGGGCTTCCGCAATCGCGACCTGGTGTTCTGGGAAGACCGCTTCCGCGAATTCAGCGACGAACTGATCGTCACCACCGACGACGGCAGCTACGGCCGCCGCGGCTTCGTCACGCACGCGCTGGCGGATGTGCTGGCGAACGAGAAGAACGTGTGCGAAGCCGTGGCCATCGGCCCCATTCCGATGATGAAGGCCTGCTCGGAAACCACGCGGCGGTTCGGCGTTCCGACCATCGTCAGCCTGAACTCCATCATGGTGGATGGTACGGGCATGTGCGGATCGTGCCGCGTGACGGTGGGCGGGAAGATGAAGTTCGCCTGCGTGGACGGCGCGGATTTCGACGGCCACCTGGTGAACTTCGACGAGCTGGCGTTGCGCCAGAAGCGCTTCGAACGCGAGGAAAAGGCGTCGCTTGAGCGCTTCCGCGGGGAGTCGGCGAAACTGGCTTCCATGCGCGGCAGGAACGGCGGCGGCGAAACCATGCCGGCGCTGTGCGATTTGCCCGAGCCGGTGGCCGCGGGCCCCGAGGCGCGGCTGCCCAAGAACATCAAGACCATCCCGCCCGAGCGTGCGCCCATGCCGCAGCAGAGCGCCGAGGAGCGCAGGCATAATTTCAAGGAAGTGGCGCTCGGTCTGGACCTCGAAGGCGCCTTGCACGAAGCCGAACGCTGCATCCGCTGCAAGAAGCCGCGCTGCGTGCCAGGCTGCCCGGTAGGAATCGATATCCCCGGTTTCATCGCGGCGCTGGCGCAAAAGGATATTCGGCGCTCTTACCTGATTTTGAAAAGCACCAACGCGCTGCCGGCGGTGTGCGGGCGCGTCTGCCCGCAGGAATCGCAGTGCGAGGCAACCTGCGTGGTAGGCGCGAACTTCCAGCCGGTGGCGGTGGGCAGGCTGGAACGTTTTGTGGCCGATTGCGCGCGGGGGCGCGGGTGGGACGAAGCAAAGCCGGGGCCGGGGGCCGGGGGCCGGGGGCCGGGGGATCCGGATTGGGTTCATTTGGTGAAACGTGTAAGTAGGTGTAGTTTGTTTGGTTTGGGCCTGGAATTGGGTTCGTTTGGTTTTTGCGTTTCGTGGCCGGTCCAGCGTGCGCCTCATGGCTATCCGGCCGGTCCGCGGCGATCCAAGGTTTGGTGAGTTTGCCATGCGATTCTCCCTACGATTTAAGATTTAGCACGGGCGGAATCCGGTCCGGGAACTCGGCGGGGGTCAACTGCATGGAACAACGGGGGTTATTGTCTGAAGATCGCGTGTGACTGATAAAGGTTTGCTCA